>CAMWLC010000012.1 GCA_947174995.1 uncultured Porphyromonadaceae bacterium | reverse complement strand
GCGGTGCGGACGGGACTCGAACCCGCGACCCCCGGCGTGACAGGCCGATATTCTAACCAGCTGAACTACCGCACCATTTCTGTGTTGGAGTCTTGTTTTGCTCTCGGGAGTGTCGTTGTTTCCCGTTTGCGAGTGCAAAGTTATAACATATCTGCGACTCCACCAAATTTTTCAGCAACAAAATTTCAAAAAAATTTTTCGTTTTTTCATATACCTCTTAAAATCAGCGCACTAACATATAAAATTTTTTCGCTATTTTCGGGCTCATCGGAGGGTTTCCGTGGATTTCCACTTTCCGAGGGCTTTTTCGAGGGTTTCGGCCGAGACTTCGAGAGGGCCTTTTTTCTCAAGTTTCAAGGTGCACATGGCCGCCGCGTAGCGTCCGGCGTCGGCGCAGCTCTCCCCGAGGCTGCGCCGATAGAGGTATCCGGCCATGTAGGTGTCGCCGCATCCCGTGGCGTCCACCACCTCCGTCGCCTGGTAAGCCGGGATAAGATCATACTTCCCGTCATGATATATCAGCGAGCCGCGCGATCCCATGGTGAGCACCACTTCCGGACATCCCCACCCGGCCAGTATGCGGGCCGCCTCGTAGGGGTCGCTGCTTCCGGTGAGCACCTCCATCTCGACTTCGTTGGCCTTGAGGATGGAGATGTGCCTCATCAGTTCATGCTTGGCGGGATAGTCCAGATGCACCACATCCTCCCCCCTCACCTCCCGAAGGAAGCCCTGGATATCCACCGACACCCTCCCCTGGCGCGAGAGCCGGACGATGGTCTCCATGTCGAAGTCATCGTTAAGCAGCGTGCCGAGATGGATATAAGGTATGGGAGTATCGGGGAGATCCTCCCGGCGGAAGGGGGCGGCTTTTGCCAGCACACGCTGCGTGCGGTGGTCGCGGTCGTGTCCGTAGCGGTTTTCAAACACTACGGACCTCTCGCTCGGAAGCACGCTCACGCGGCATCCCGCATCCCTCAGCGAGTCCACGGCTCCCTGCGATTCAGGCCCGGCGGCCGTGATTACACTGCACACTCCGGGCGCAAGGCCTCCCAAGGCCTTGCCGAAATAATAGGCCGTTCCCCCGGGCATACGGGCCGAGAAATCGGGCGTTATCACATGATCATCGGTAATGTGACCGATACAGCATATCTCATTCATATCTACTCTTTATTATACCATATCCCAGCACCACGGCAAAACCCGCCGCCGGCACCGCGAATGACACCGAGGTGGAGAGATGTTCCGCCACGCCGCTCATGAGCAATGTGCCCACGGCCCCGCCGATGGGAGACATCATGAGGAGCGATGATCCCAATTTCACATCACGCCCCGCCTCCCCTATCGTCATGGCGAATATAGTGGGAAACATCACGGCCTCGAAGGCGTAGATGGCCAGCAGTGCGTAGTGTGACACGGCGCCCAGACCGGCACACACGAGCAGCGAGGACACCAGGGCTCCGAGAGCGCAGACGCAGAGCACCTTGCGCGGACTCACCGCCGCCATGACGAGACTGCCTCCGGCACGCGCGAGCATGAACAGTCCCAGGCCGCAGAAAGAAAGTACCGTCGGCGCCATGCGGCGCGATATCCACTCCTCTTCTGTAACATAATTGATAAACAGACTGTTGATGGCTATCTCCGAAATCTCGTAAAAAAAGAGAGCTATTAGGCCGGCCACGAAGGGACGCGTACAGAGCAGACGCAGAAGCACCTTCCCGGGCGAGCTCCCGCTCCGTGCGGCAGCACTCCCCGCCTCACCCGGCTCCGGCGATATGGCTGGAAGCGGAAGGCGCATGAAGACCAACGCCGCAAGAAGCACCACCACGCCCATCACCGTGTATGGCAATGAGACATGCCCTCCCCCCTCGGCGAAGAGTATGCCTCCCACCGTCACAGGGCCCAATATGCACCCCAGCCCGTTGAACGACTGCGCCAGGTTGAGACGTCCGGGCGCCGTGTCGCGGCTCCCCATCTCCGCCGCGTAGGGATTGGCAGAGGTTTCCAGCATGGCAAGTCCGCATCCTATAAGGAAGAGGGCGCAGAGAAACACCTCGAACGACATCCACATCTCCCCGGGTATGAACATCAACGCCCCGGTGCCAAACAGCAGCAGCCCCCACACTATGCCGCGTCGGTAGCCTCCCCGCGTGATGATGATGCCCGCCGGGATGGCCATCAGGAAATAACCAGTGTAGGTCATCCCCTGCACCAGCGCGGACTTCGTGAGAGATATGGAAAGCAACTCCTGAAAATGCTTGTTGAGCACATCCAGGATGGAGCGTGCGAAACCCCACAGAAAAAAGAGTGAGGTCACGAGCACGAATGGAACCGTGTATTGCTTGCTGACAAGTCTTCGCATCGTTATTGGAATTAGGCACCATCCCCAAAAGAAATGCTAACCTCGGGGACGGTGCAGCTGCAAAATTAACCAATTTACGCGGATTTCCACCCGATTCAAGGCCGTATCGGCAAAAAAATGACGTTTTCTTGAAAAAAATCACCGAAAAATTTGCACGGTCAGAAAAAAAGCCGTAACTTTGCATCGCTTTTGCAAGGGACCCCCACGAAAGTGAACGTATCCCGGCAGCCGTATGGTGCCGACAGCAGCCGAAAGGCTGCCCCCGATGGATACCGGTTGGTCCCGGCGAAGCCGACACGGGGTGTAGCTCAGTCCGGTTAGAGTGTGCGTCTGGGGGGCGTGAGGTCGCAAGTTCGAATCTTGTCACCCCGACCTTGGAAAGTCTGCGTAAACGATGTTTACGCAGACTTTTTTCATACATACTTCTTCATTTTAATCCATACTTCTTAATAAATGTGCGAGGTTTCAGGATTTTTTGTTAACTTTGCCTTTCAGGACGCCCGCAAGCGGATTCCCGCATCACGGCAGACTCCACCTCACAAAAAATACACCAATGGCAATTTCAGCTGTAGTAATCACCCAAAACTCCGAACGACGTCTCGCCTACACCCTGGCCAGTCTCCAGGGATTCGACGAGATTCTCGTGATAGACATGGATTCTTCCGACTCCACTCCCGAAATAGCACGCCGCTACGGAGCCAGAATAGTCAACTTCCCTGCCAGCGGCGATGACTACAACTATGCCGTGAGAAATTTCGCCATCCGCGCCGCCCACTACGAGTGGGTGCTGATGGTGCGTCCCGACGAGGTAATCCCCCCGAACCTCCGCCGACACCTCTACAAGTTTCTCAACTCCCCGGCACGCGATGACGAAAGCCGCCCCGACGGGCTGCGCATCCCGAGGAAAAATCATATTTTCCACAAATTCAATTCCACCACATACCCCGACTATCAGCTGCGCTTCTTCCGCAAGGAAGTGGCCCACTGGCACCCCGGAAAGGGTATCCAGCCCCAGGTCAACGGCGAAATCACGGCAATACCCTCCAACCGCCACGAACTCGCCATCATACACCTCCCCCGCGACGTGGCCCACTACCTGAGATTCCTCAACCGCGCCACCGGTCGCCGCGCACGCCTTGCCGACACGCGCCCCATTACGTGGTGGACCCTCATGAGAAGCTGCACCGGTTCTTTCCTGAAATATTACTTCGGCGAGGCCGGAATAAAATACGGTATGCCGGGATTCATACGCGCCTGCAACCATGCGCTGGAGTCATATCTGCTCTTCAGCCGCAGATATGAGGACAGCGTGATGCCCGACTTCTTCCGGGATCTCCCAATCGGGGGCGACATCCCGCTGCCCGACCACACCGCCGGCTCCCACACCCTGCCCGACTCCCTGGCCATGGATATGGCCGACACCATCAGCAGAAAGAACTTCCCGGATTTCGACATCATGGCCCCCGAATCCACGAATAAAAAACAGGAATGAAAATCACACGCCATCCAATCCTCACCATCCTCTGCGCCCTGGCCATGGTCTCCTGCGGAGCCTCCCGCTCCGGCAGCGCCACGGACTCCGCGGCTCTCCCGGCAGCTTCGGACTACACCCCGGCCTTCAACGCCGACAGCGCATACAGCTACGTAAAGTCTCAGGTCGACATGGGGCCGCGCGTGCCCAACACCCCGGCCCATCGCCGCGCCTCGGCATGGCTGGCCGACGAGCTCAGGCGCCACGGCGCCTCCGTCACCCTACAGCCCATGCAGCTCAAGGCCTTCGACGGCACGCTGCTGGATGCGGTCAATGTGTTCGGACAGTTCAATCCCGGGGCCGAAAGACGAATCCTCCTCCTGGCCCACTACGACTGCCGCCCCTGGGCCGACAATGACCCCGACCCCGACAAGCACACCCTCCCGGTGGACGGTGCCAACGACGGCGCAAGCGGCGTGGGCGTGATTCTCGAACTGGCGCGCCTCATGGGCCAACAGGCCCCGGACTGCGGAGTGGACATCCTCTTCGCCGATGCGGAAGACTGGGGCAATTCCGGCGATGATTCATCCTGGGCCCTGGGCACACGATATTTCGCCGGGAATCCACCCGTAGCGGACTATGCCCCCGACGAAGCGATACTCCTCGACATGGTGGGGGCTCCGGACGCGGTGTTCCCCCACGAGATATACTCCCTGCAGAACGCCCCGGGACTCGTGTCGGGAATATGGGCCACGGCAGCCTCCCTCGGACTCGAAGATAGATTCATAAGTCAGCCCGGCGGAGCCATCAACGACGACCATGTGGAGCTCCTCAAGGCAGGTATCCCCGCCGTGGACATCATCGACCTGCGCCCCGAGGGGGGATTCCCGGACCGCTGGCACACCACCTCCGACAACATGGAAGGCATCTCGGCACAGACACTGGGCGACGTAGGCCGCGTCATCGAGACCTACATCCGCACCCGATAGCAATTCCCATTAATTCCCAAACCTCCCAATAAATATGGATTTCATAGAAGAACTCTCCTGGCGTGGCATGATCCACACCATGATGCCCGGCACCGAAGACCAGCTCCGCAAGGAGATGACCACCGCTTACCTCGGTATCGACCCCACCGCCGACTCCCTGCACATAGGCCACCTCTGCGGCGTGATGATGCTGCGCCACTTCCAGCGTTGCGGCCACAAGCCCATAGCCCTCATCGGAGGAGCCACCGGCATGATAGGCGATCCCTCGGGCAAGTCGGCCGAGCGCAACCTGCTCGACGAGGCCACCCTGCGCCACAACCAGGAGGCCATCAAGAACCAGCTAAGCCGATTCCTCGACTTCGACAGCGACGCCCCCAACCGCGCCGAGATGGTCAACAACTACGACTGGATGAAGAACTACTCCTTCCTCGACTTCGCACGCGAAATAGGAAAGCACATCACGGTCAACTACATGATGGCCAAGGATTCCGTGCAGAAGCGTCTCAACGGCGAGGCCCGCGACGGACTGAGCTTCACCGAGTTTACGTATCAGCTCCTCCAGGGTTATGATTTCATGCACCTCTATCAGACCAAGGACTGCAAGCTGCAGCTCGGCGGCTCCGACCAGTGGGGCAACATCACCACCGGCTCCGAACTCATACGTCGCACTCTCGGCGGAGAGGCTTTCGCACTCACCTGCCCCCTCATCACCAAGGCCGACGGCGGTAAGTTCGGCAAGACCGAAAGCGGCAATGTGTGGCTCGACGCCCGATACACCAGCCCTTACAAGTTCTATCAGTTCTGGCTCAACGTCAGCGACTCGGACGCCGAGAAGTATCTCAAGATCTTCACATTCCTCACCAAGGAGGAGATCGAGGCCCTTGCCGCCGAACACGCCGGGAACCCCGGCGGCCGCGCCCTGCAGAAGCGCCTGGCCAAGGAGGTGACCGAGATGGTACATGGTGCCGAGGCCTACGAGACAGCCGTGGCCGCAAGTCACATTCTCTTCGCCGCCGATACGGCCGACGCCCTGCGCCGTCTCGACGAGAAGACCCTCCTGGACGTGATGGAGGGTGTGCCCCAGTTCGTGATTTCAGCTCAGGAACTCAAGGAGGGTATCCCGGTGCTCGAGCTGCTCGCCACCAAAAGCGGCGTGTTCTCCTCCAAGGGAGAGGCTCGCAAGATGATACAGGGTGGCGGCGTCAGCATCAACAAGGAGAAGATCTCCGACCCTGCAGCCGCCATCACCGCCGATTCCCTGCTCAACGGCAAGTATCTGCTCGCACAGCGAGGCAAAAAGAACTATTTCCTGCTCAAAGCCGAATGACCCTCATGAAATTCAGAAGATTCCTCCATCTCCTCCCGGCCCTGACGGCCGGGGGAGCGATGATGGTCTCCATGGCTGCGTGCGGCAAGGACGAACCCGAGGGGGGGAAGAACGATCTGCGCAACCGCGTATATCAGCAGTATGAGGTACGCATCATCAACAACTCGATCGCAGCCTACGCCAACCTGCGCCGCTCCGACGCTTCCGGCGAGCGCGTGCACCTCTCCGGGGCTTCCTCCCTGTCAGTCAACGACCAGGAAATGTATTACACCCCGACACAGACCCAGGACTTCCCCGAGTTCAACTACTCCCTACCGATAGCTCCGGATGCCGCGGCTGTGACCTACACCCTGAAGGTGAACGATGATTTCTCCCTCACCAACTCCCTGCCGCTCGCCTCCTTACCGGAAATAGGGATTATTCTTGAGAACAACGCCATCAGCCCCTCCTCCCCTCTGCGTCTCGACATGGCCGGACTGGCTCCGGAGGATGTGACCGTGATCCTCGACGACTTCGTCGTGGGAGGAGCCGCATCCCCCATCCAGGGCACTGTCTCCGCATCCGGAATAGTGGTGTTTCCCAATCTCCCGGAACCGGGCAGATATTATCTCACCGTGACCCTCACGCGCACCTTCCCCACCTCGCAGAACGACGGCGCAGCCTCCGGATCCATAAAGGGAATCCGCATCAGCACGCACCGCGTCACAGTGACGGATTGACCGGCGTGACGGATTAACTTATTTTAAACCCCGCCGCGCAACTTTGTAGCGCGGCGGGACGTTAAACTTCCAGAAAACCAAAAATCAGTCAAATATCATTATGGACAAACTTAGCTATGCCTGGGGACTCGCAATGGGTAAACAGCTTCAGGCAATGGGAATGAAAGAAATCAACTACGATAGTTTCAAGGATGGCGTGAAGGTGGCCTTCGACGGCGGCACACCCGCCATGGAGCCGGAAGAGGCCCAGAAGATCATCACCGATTACCTCCAGGAACTGGAGCAGAAAGCCTCCGCAGAGGCCCGCGCCGCAGGTGAGAAGTATCTCGCCGACAATAAGGCCGGTAATCCCGACGTCAAAGAGACCGCAAGCGGCCTTCAGTATGTCGTGGTCAAGGAGGGCGAGGGCGCTCAGCCCACGGCCGAGGATGAAGTGACCGTGCACTACACCGGCAAGCTCACCGACGGCACCATCTTCGACTCCAGCGTCAACCGTGGCGAACCCGCCACATTCCCCCTCAACCGCGTCATCCCCGGATGGACCGAGGGCGTGCAGCTCATGAAGGAGGGCGCCAAATACACTTTCTTCATTCCCTCCGACCTCGCTTACGGTCCTCAGGGAATACCCAACGTAATCCCGCCCCACTCGACCCTCGTGTTTGATGTGGAGCTCATCAAGGTCAACAAAAAGGCTTGATAAGAAGAATTATGAATAAGATTTCATCCATCGCAGTGACGGCCGCAGTGGCCGCCACTGCCTTGTCGTTTGGTGCTTGCAGCTCCAAGACCGACAAAAAGACTGCCGACACCCTCCCCGCCACCGACAGCATCGAGGCCGAGGCTGTCCCCGCCGACGACTCCAATCCCTATAATGCGGCGTTCTTCACCAACCCCGACAATCAGAAGGGCAAGGCCGTTTCCGACTCCCTCCCCACCTACGACGTGACGGCCTCCGGTCTGAAGTATGCCGTGGTCACCGAGGGCACCGGAGCCTCCCCGAAGGCCACCGACGCCGTGGAGGTGCACTACACCGGCCGCCTGCTTGACGGCACCGTGTTTGACTCCAGCATCGAGCGCGGAGAGACCATCACTTTCCCCCTCCAGGGAGTCATCAAGGGATGGACCGAAGGCCTTCAGCTCATGAAGGAGGGAGGCACGACCGTGTTCTACATCCCCTCTGACCTCGCATACGGTGAGCAGGGCACGCCCGGCGGTCCCATACCCCCGAATGCCCCCCTCATCTTCGAGGTGCAGCTGATAAAGGTAAACCCCGGTCAGCAGAATTAATCGGATTCAAGAACCTCTCTCTTTACCGTATAATGAAATTTCACAATATTCTCGTTGCGGCGGCTGCGACCCTGATGCTCGGCGGCCTCGCAGCCTGCGAAAGCGATACCAAGCCCATCACGGCCGCCGAGCTGGCCGGAGCCTCCCAGACAGACTCCCTCATGTATTGGCTCGGTCAGGTCAATGCCATAGAGTATCTCAACCAGGCCGAGCGCGACACCACCCTAAAGACTTTCGAGGCCCGCAAGGAGTTCCTGCGCGGTCTGCGCGTGGGCCTTGATGCCATCAAGGAGATGGAGCCTTACAACACCGGAGTATGGCAGGGCGTACAGATGGCCATCAACCTCCACGAACTGGCCAAGGAGTATCCCGACCTGAAGTTTAACGATGCCATCATGACCCGCTCCATGGCCGAGGCCCTCGTGGCCGACTCCACACCCGACGCTGCCAAGGCCCAGGCCAATTTCGAGCGTATCTTCTCCGCCATGGAGGCCGAGAAGGCTGAGCGCGAACTTGCAGCCTCCATCAAGGATCTCCCCGCCGTGGCCAAAAAACTCGGTATGACCGAGGTGGCGCCCCACCTCTTCTCGAAGACAATCACTCCGGGCAACGGCGCCCCTCTGCAGCGTGGCGAGAAGGTAGCGACTCAGATCACGGTGACACGCACCGACGGCACTCCGGTGCGCCTCCCCCTCCCCAAAGAGGTGCAGATAGGCGCCCGTTATGTCTCGCGCGTACTCACCGAGGCGTTGACCACCATGAACATGAACGGCGTGTCAACTTTCGCCACTTCGGCCTATGCCCTGTTTGGCAAGCGGTGTGAGAGCCTGAATCTCCAGCCCTCCGAGGTGCTGACAGTAGAGATCAAGACCGGTGATGGACAGGTATACGCAAGCGAGTCCTGAGCGTCCCCTGTCGGTGCTCTTCGTCTGCCTGGGCAATATATGCCGCTCCCCGGCCGCCCAGGGGGTTATGGAGGATATGGCAAAGCGGGCCGACAGGGCAAGCTCCTACCGTCTCGATTCGGCCGGACTCTACGGCGGCCATGCCGGCGAGATGCCCGACCGGAGGATGCAGATTCATGCCCGCGCTCGCGGCTACTCCCTGATGCACCGCTCGCGCCCCGTCAGAGAGTCGGATTTCGATAATTTCGACATCATCGTGGCCATGGATGCCTCCAACCGCCGGGGGCTGATGGACCTTGCCCCCACTCCCGAGGCTCAGGAGAAAATCGTGATGATGACCGACTTCTGCCGGTCGCATCCCGGCGCCGACCACGTGCCGGACCCCTATTACGAGGGAGCAGAGGGATTCGAACTGGTGCTCGACCTCCTGGAGGATGCCTGCGCCGGATTGCTTGACGCCACGACACCCGGACATGAGTGACCACTTAAACACCACTATCATGAACAAGAAGACCATCCTTTCACTCGCCGCCGCTTTCGGCCTCACCGTCGGAGCGGCCGCACAGTCTCCGGCCTCTTTCCCGGGTGGAAAGGAGGCCATGGAGGAGTATATCACGACCAACCTCGTCTATCCCTCCGCGGCACGCGACAACGGCATCGAGGGCATAATCACCGTGGACTTCACCGTGAAGACCGACGGCACGATCGGCCCCATCAAAATAATGCGAATGGTGGACCCCGACCTTGAGCAGGAGGCCATACGCCTCGTCAAGTCAATGCCCGCATGGGCCCCTGCCACCGATGCTTCGGGCAAACCCGTCGCCTCCACCGTCTCCCTCCCTATCACTTTCTCCCTGGGCGACTGACCCCTCATCATCACAAGACGGCACCCCCGCTCATACGCAATTGCATCTGAGCGGGGGTGCCGTCTTGTTGGTGCCCCGGTCAGTCATGGGTTCTTTCCGACTCCTCCATGATGGCACGGAGGATGTCGTCGATTTCCGGCTCGTGGCCGCGGTCAGTATCCAGCGGGTCGAAGCTCTTCACGCGTCCTATCACGAAGGGGAGCATCCGCTCCATAAGCCCGATACGCCGTGCCGGGGTCAGCGACTCGAAATCCTCACGAAACCTCCCCGAACCCACGTACTCCCCCAGGATGGCCGCGACATCGTCGCGTCCGAACCCGGGCCCCGCGGTCTGCACACCCTTTCCTCCTGCACTCATCTTTTCCATACTCGCCGCAAAGATAACCCTTTCCCCCGACATACCCCCGCCATATCTTGAAATGCGATGGGAACAGACCGCAGTTGCAGTCCGTTCCCATTGCATTTGCTGTAAGATGGAGTCTTAATCCAAAACTTATTTTGCAAAGACCATGCCTTTCGTTCTGACGATTTTCTTCAGAGCTTCCGTGTCGGAGTTCTTGTGGCCGACAAATAATTGTCCACCCTTCTTGCGGGATTTTTGAGCTGCCTTGAGTGCCTTGTACTCGGGACGGGGAGAATAATTTTCATCCATACAGATGTCTATGCACATACGCGGTGCCATTATACCATCACTGTTGGCGCTCCATGTGGCCACATAGTCCACGAAATCATACACACCACCCTTGTTACGCGGCATACTCCACGAACCCTCTCTCACGTAGGAGGTTGCGGTGTTGTCCTTAATATCCTCGTTGATTATCCACGCTACCTCAGCGGGTGTGTAATACAGTATAGTGGAGTATGCACTTTCTCCCTGCACTGCGAACATATAGTACTTGGAGGTCTGGGGGTAGGGCGTTGTGGTCCAATACCACTTGCTGTCATCAAAGCTCATGTCTCCTACCTGAGTCCAGCCGTCAGTGTTCTTTCTTGACGGAGTCTTTAGTTCGGTTTTCACAAGCTCACCACGGTTGCCTTGTTTGTCGAAGGCCAACGTGACGAAGGAGTACGTAGTATTCTCGCTCAAATCCTTAAGGCCCTGGAGGGTGGCATAATCACGTGTGAATTTATCGTCATTGGAAACCAGATAATTTATGATATCCTCATCTGAATCCACAAGCGGACCCTCACCTACATAACAGTAGAAATACTCCACCGAGGGTGTCAGAGAGAACACCCATGCCATCGACTGCGCGAATACCAGCGTATCTGTCACATCTACGCGGCATCCTATCACGATATTTGTCTCCTGAGAGATTTCGAGAGTTGTCCGGACATCACCGGTGGCGTCGGTTATGGTCACTGTTGCCGTGCGACTCTCCATCTCTTCGTTGGACGACAGTGCCGTCACTGTTATCGTAGCGCTGCCATCGCCGGACTTCCCTGAGAACCTCAACCAGTCAGCATCGCAACGCAGCATCCATGATGCTTCAGTCGTGATGGTGAAGGTCGCGGTTGCACCCTTGTTACCAAGGAGGCTGAGAGAGGAGGGCGACACCTTGATGGTGACAGTCGGTTTCGGGGTCACGGGGGTCGGCTCATCGTCATCGTCGTCGCCACAGGCGGTCAGGCCTGCCGAAAGCACTATCGACAGGAGTGTGAGAAGCCACCAGGCACATCTGCCCGCGTGCTTCTTCTCAAAAGTAAAGATTTCTTTTACCATTTTATTATTAGTTTAGTTGTTGGTCTGTTGCGGTATGCTTCTGCATCTTCTTTTATTGAGACAGGACTCTTTTGGAGAATTGAGGAACTGATGCAGATTCAACAACTCCACCACATTGTATTCCGGAACCAAATACAGCACCGTATTGGATGAATACAATGTAGGCCCATCATAATATTCATTAAAATCCATCTCTCCTTTGGTATAGTGCGAAGTGATGAAATCTTCGGTATGCTGATAGCCATTCTTATCCTTCCATCTGATCACTATGTTGCATATCATATTGGAAGAAGGGTCATAATATATCTCAACCGTTCCTATGGAGGAAGTCGGATTATTGTAAACCATCACTCTCAGTCCATCTGCTGAAACACCATAATTGTCAGGTGTCCCTAACTTCTTTCTTGCATCAGCTGGAGTGTCGGAGATCACATCGAGAAAAAGAAACAACTCAGGTTGTACAGTCACACGAATGTACCAGCTATTATTTCCCGAATTGACGCGCAATAGATCCGTGCCATAATTCAAAGCTCTCACTTCTTCATTGGAAAAATCGATTACTGGACTTTCCACTGCCTCAATGTTCCAGTCCTTATGAACGGCTATGGTGCGCGACTCCCCCTCCAGGAGCGTATAATCATCCTTTATCCTCAGGTATTCCCGTGTGCTTCCCAATCTCTGATTGGTGAGGGTCAGATAATTGGAATCAAGTCGGTCAATACGGTAGTCAACCATGTACTCATCACCGTTTCCTTTATCCATACTTACCCTCATCGTGCCGGAAGATGCACTGTAAATCCATCCTCCGTATCCTGAAAAGCTAAGTTCCCATGCGTTAAATTCCTTGGTTGTGAAAGTACTGGCTACCCCAATCATGTGATTGAAGTCAAACTCAATTATATCACCGCCGGGCAATTGCGAAGCCCATTCACCATTAATATCAGAGATATTGATAGCGGCAGGCTCATCACCTTCCTCTTCGTCATGCCCACAGGAAGGGCATAGAAAGATTATTCCGAGAATACATACAATCCGAAATAACCATCCGGTTTTAATTCTGAAATCATTTCCCATACTTTTCTCAGTATTCACATTTCAGACACCGCTATTCCATGCAGATTTTTATTGAGGCCTATGCTTAGTGTATGTCCTCCCACTCGCGTAGTATAATATATTTTACCATTTTCAGTGTGGGAGTAAGTATACTTCTCAGCAAGACTCCTCTCTATGATGTCCATATCCACCCAATCCTCAAACCAGGCTTGGATCTCGTAGATTTTATTTTGCATGTGAGTCACTATCAGCCGATGTACCATGGGGTCCAACACATGATAGACAGTGAAAGGAACACCTGTGGAATCAACCATTTGAAAGCAATATGTGCCATATACTTTCTCGAAATCCGGGATTTTCTTATTCACCCATACCGTGTAATCATCAATCACGTTATCGGGATCTGTCACTTCCACCCTCGCGGCCACTGCTTCGTTTCCGATCTGAGCTATGATAAACGCTCTGCCACGCTTTATAGCCTTTATGTTTCCATCCGCATCTACAGTTGCCACATTCGGACATGTGGATAGATAGCTTCCTACATTACCATACTCCGAAAAGGCTTGTATGCGGAAGGCGTCTCCTACCATAGGTTGAAAGGTTGCCACGATCCTGTGGAATTCATCGCCGGCAGAAACCGAACTCATCCAGGTAAGCAATTTGGTATTCGTCAGCTCCATGATTTCATATACATCCGTCTGGCGATATCCATTATCGTTCAGGAACTGCAAAGTGAAACTCTTTTCGTCATCATGAAAAAAGTCACCCGACAGGTGCTCGTATGAGATTTTGCCATTCTTACTCAGGATTTCCATATCCTGAAGGAATGTTGCGTCACCTTTAAAAGCTACGGCACTATATCCTCTTGACGTCGGTGTGTCTGCATATTCCAGCCACTCCCCTTCGAGAAGAGACTTCGGAGCGGGATCAATGTCATTCTCTTCTGAATCGTCATGGCATCCCGCCAAGAGTATGGTGAAGATACTCAAGGCCACAAGAACTGTACCCTTAAAAAATTCTGAAAGTTTCATGATTTGTTATTTGTTGTGTATGCAGTTTTATCTAAGCACATAGCCTACTGTTACCCCAAGTGTATGAATATTGTGGCGATATGAGGCCATTATATTCTCGGCAGGTATCTCGAAGAGAGTGATACGGTCTGATTTCCAAAAAGATGATTTTGCACGGTTGGAGAGTTCCAATGAATAATGTACACCCAGCTGAAACCTGCTGAGTTCAAAGACTGCACCCGCACAAAGACCGTAATTCAGACGTTCCAACGGAGAGGAGGAAAACTTGAATTTGGGGTTTTGAGTAAATCCAAGATTCGCACCTTGTTCCTCAGTTATTGAAATCTTTTGCGATTTGGAATAGAGATTTAAATCACCCGTTGTATGCGAATTCACCTTGACCTCACCTTTTCCCTTGTCGTAATCGGGCTGGCCCCCTTGCATCCCGTATATCATACCTCTGCTGTCGGTCGAGCCGTTCAGTTTCATGTTGGCGGCGATACCATAGGAGAGATACGGTCCGAGATTGATGTGGAGCGAGCTGCGCTTGCTCAGCACGAAGCGATAGGAGGCCATAACAGGCAATTTGAGCTCGTGAAACGTATATTGCTCCGTATAGGCGTTGTTACGGGATCCGACTGTAACCGTACTGGATGTGCTGGTCAGCACCACATTCTCATCAAGCGAGGAAAACTTGTTGGTGTAATGGATATAGTTGTAGTCCAGGCCTGTCTGTAAGTAAAGATTCTTGATGAGCCGGATGTCCACAATAAGGCCGGCAGTGAATCCAGTCTGTCCGCTGTAATGCACATTCTCGCGGGAATTGCCAAGGCCATAGTTTATCACGCTGCCCGTGAAGCCCCCTTTGGAGTCGGTGGAAACCATCGGCTGGAGATATCCGGCGCGCACACCGAAAGAGAGTCCGCGTCCTCCGAGACGGCGGTTGTAGAAAAGACTGTCGGCATGGGAGGTCAGTCGCAAATTCAAGTCCATCTGACTGCCGGCACGCATACGCACCACGGTGTCCAGAGAATGATAGTTTTTCTTCTGCACATGAATACGGTATGTACCCGGCTCAAACCGGTAATCCTTGATGGGAGAAAGACCGATGTTCTTTCCGTTGGCGATTACCTCAAACCCATGCTCGGGAAGTGTGGATACATTCAGAGTGCCAAACAGGGGAAACAGGGCCACATTTTCGCGCACAGGAGAGTCACCCAATTCGATCTCTTCCTCGACATCCTCATACATTGGAGCCTCCACACGGTAGGTATGCGGTCCCTTGTTTATCGAAGCGAGTACCACACCCTCTTCCACCGGAACCTCCATCTCGTCTATCCACACCGTGGCATCAGCGGGACGCACGGTCAAGGCCAGCATTTGGGTGGAGGAGTTTCCCCCGCGTGCAGAACCCTCTTCCGGGACGGTGAGCCTCAACTCATATACCGTACCCTCTTCGATGGGAAAGGGATAACTGAACATGACGGGGACATATCCGGTATGTGTGAGGGAAAGGCTTCTCGCTCCGTAAGGCACATACACCCAATGCTCGCCATCCACCTCGCGCTCCTCCACTATACCGAGGCCGTCCGGACGCACCTTTATATCGTTCAGCGGTGAGACAATGCGTATGAGGGCGCAGAGTTTCCCCTCGTCATGATCCCTTACGGGAGCCGTGACGCGGGCCATGAGATCATTCTCCAGCTTCTTGAATCCGGCCACATCCATAGTGCGCTGTGCATTGGCTGCACTCATGCACACAAGTGCCAACAGCAGCGTCATGGTCATACGCACCACAGACGCCCCCGGTCCGGAGATTTTCCGTGAGCCGCACCCCCGGGAAGTGATCAGTGTATCTGTTTGGTTCATTTTTATTACATTTACTGTAAATATCGTTTTTACGGATCTGCAATCTATTTCCTCACAACATGAAATCCGCCATACCTATTCTGCCGTCACGCGTATCGGGGTCAAGATCAGGTTGCCATGTACGCACATGAATCAGCGGAGAATCCACATTTGCAAAATCAATCATGAGAAAGAGGTATCCCGTATCGCCGTAGGAGGATGAAAAGTAATCCTGCTTGATCTGGATACCATAGATGTCGGGATTGGTGTGTGAGCGGCGCACCACATTATCTGCAAACTGTATGTTCACGTATTCGTTGGAGTTAAAGCATCGCTCAAGTTTCTGCATGTACTCGGTCTTTGTCTGAGGCGTGTATATCACCTTGCGGCTCAGCGTCGGGCCAAGTTCCGTTTTACCGTTGGAATATACCACTGAACCGGTGATAATCAACGCATCATTTGAGAATATGGAGTTGATATAATCCAGTCGTTTGAGAGCATACGCAGTCTTGTAGGTCTCGAGAAAATGTACCATCAGCTGCCTGGCGGCCATATCCCACTCCCCTCTGTGCATGATGTCGTCCACGGCAATCTTCTCAAGGCCGAAGGCCACTTCATCTACCTTTCCATCCTTGTCAAGATACAGCACCACATCCTCCGTGAAGTTACGGGTATTGGACTTGAAGGAAAAGCTCATCGGGAGGCTCCTGCACACCATGCCCCCTGCAATCGGGACAAGGGCCACTTCGGGCTGTCTGAGCAACCGCACATTTCCGTATGACATAAGACGTTTGAACATGTCCCAGCCCTGGGCGGTAAACAGGTTTTTTATATCGTTTATGGATTTAGAAGCAATCGCGGCCTGCACGCGTTCCACTGTCTTGAGACATTTCTCGCGGAAGTCGACATCAGGCAGAGCGGCGGAGGCATTATGTTCGGATGATGTTCTGCGGAGCGATACCGGGCCTTCCTGACGATTGCCGGACACGGCCTCTCCGTCCTGCGACCGGGCCACTTGCAGATAATATGTATTGGAGTCGATTCCCTTGCAGTTTTTGGTGTTGAGCTTGAGCTGTGCCACAGCCAAGGGCACCGGCTCCGTGGTCTCTATCACACACTTGAGATCGGGATTGATATTGGCCTCGTCCCTGCACTCGTATTCGGCCTGTATCTTCAGTTTGGATAGCTTCATTCCGGGAGGCACTATAATCTCTCCGGCGCCATCCTTGGCCGTATAAAACTCCTTCGACACCGTCTTGCCGTCGGTGAAACGGTAGTTGAAATTGGTAAGCGGTCTGCCATCACGTGTGAATTTCAGCGTGACATACTGCATCCCATCCTTCATCTCAAGCTCCGTGGCCGCCACCTCTATCGCTGACAGAATAGCCTTTATGGAGGAGAAGGAATATTGCATCATGTTGTGCGTGCCGTCGTCACAATCAAAGACTTCAAGATCTGCATCCGGACAGCTGCGAAGCAGAAGCAAAGCCCAGTAATAATATTTCAGCGCATCCCCCGTCTTTCCATCTTTGTCACTTCTCCGCGCTTCCCATATCCATTTGCGGGCCATGGCCACGCGCTTATTGAACATCGCCCGGAGCTCACTGCGCTTTATGTAGCGGTATACGGTATACTCTCCCTTGTTGCGCTCCACATATTCCTCCACATCATTAAGCGCTGCGGCCGAGTAGGATCTGATGATGTTGTTCAGTTTCTCCTCAGAAGTAATGTGGCTGTCTTTTGAATCCTGCGTATAGGAGTAATTGAACTGTGAACTTACATTGACCGATATGTTGCTCACCAAAGCCGACAAGGCAGCTTGACGCGCCTTTTCAAGATCGGTGTCAATACCTTGGCCTATTATATAGTCGTCACTGCGCGATATAGTTTTCCATTGCGCCGGAGTTATGGCTCCCCGGGCGGATGGAGATGTAGCACATAAGTGTAGCGCAATTATTAATAGCCAAGCTAACTTATTGATTATTAGCCAATTAGAACGGGGGGGGGGGATTTGCGCACCTCATTTTCTCCGCAAATGGGTTTTTGCGAAGTCACCTGACGATATATGTTAAATTCAGGATATTGATGCACTACGTTTTCTATTTAATATGTCGGATTAGTCAGTAAAAATCAGCATCAGACTTAACGTTCACATTGAATCATCGGATAAGTCTGCGTTGCATTTCGGCTGCAAAGTTAGACAAATTATTCGGATTTCCCGCTGTTTTGGGATTTTTTTTTGATTTTTTTCGTCGGATTCACTTTTTGCGGTGTTGAACTATATAGAGATGCCCTATTGACGGCTTCTCCCCGATGACAACCACTTCCCACTATGAACCCTGATTTTCCATCCGAGAAACAATCTGCGGAAAAGCTCGGGACCGCTGCTCCGCAATCCTCCACCCGGCGTAAAAGACGCCGGGGAAGGGTGGTGCTGTGGTGTGTCGGCGGTCTGGTGGTCGCCGTGGTGGGTGCGCTTACCTGCCTGACGCTGCTGCTGACTCCCGACAGGCTGTCGGAAATAGTCAGACGCGAGGCGTCGGAGTATCTTAATGCCGATGTGAAGGTGTCAAACCTCCGCTTCACTTTATGGTCCACTTTCCCACGTCTTTGTCTCCAGGCCGATTCGGTGTCGGTCGTCTCCCGGTCGCTTGACAGCATCCCGGCGGAGCTGCGGGCCTCCCTGCCCGAGAACGCCTCTTTCTTAGGTTCGGCCGGGGCTTTCAAGGGGGGTGTCAATCTCCTGCGGCTCCTAAGCGGACGCATACGCCTGCATGATGTGGAAGTGCGCAACCTGCACATCAATCTCGTGGCCGTCAACGACTCCATAGCCAATTACCTCATCCTCCCCCCGGACAATACCTCTGACAACGGTATCCCCGAGGTGTCGGCCAATGAAATCCGTATTTCGGGACCCGGCTCTCTGAGCTACTTCTCGGTCTCTTCGGGTCTTGATGCCGATATGCTCATCAAGGGGATGACCCTCAAGGAGCGCCACGGCAATGGGGCACGCGCCGGAGGGTACCGGCTCACGGCCTCGGGACGCCTCTCCATAGTATCCGGCACGGTGACTCTCCTTTCGGGATTCCCGTTTGGCCTGGATGGCAACGTGAATGTAAGCTACAAGCCTTTTGATTTGACCCTCAGCGATTTCGGAATCAATCTGGCCGACCTGCGCAGCAGCATGAACATGAATCTCAATGCCGGGTCATCGGTCAATGTGGATGATTTCTCCTACAATATAGCCTCCTTCCACCTCATGCGCCTCCTGGAATATCTGCCGGCCGCGTGGCTCCCGGATATGGAGGGGGTGACGGGCGACATGACTGTCAACGTTTCGGCGCGTCTCCTCTCCCCCTTCAACATATCGTCTGGCACTCTGCCGGATTTCACGGTGATGGTGGATGTCCCTGATGGAGAGATAGGATACAGGGCAGCAGGGATACCTCCGGTGAATCTGCGCCATGTCGGTCTGCGCGCCAATCTGGTGTTCAATGGGGCTCAGCCGGATTCCACCTACGTGGATGTGCCCCGCTTCACGCTCGAAGGAGACGGAATGAGCCTGAGTGTGGAGGGGCGGCTCACGGACATTCTTTCGGGCTCTCCCCACGTCCGCGCCTCCCTCGTAGTGGCGGGTGATCTCGGGAAGGTAGCGGCGTTGGTGCCGCAGCTCGGGGATATGAAAACGAAGGGAACTCTCAGTATGCTGGCCGATATGTCGTTTACGATGCCGGGCAATTCGTCGGGCATCACCGATATGGATATTGCCTTGAGCGGAAATGTACTCAAGCCGAGCGTGAGCACCGGCACACTGCGCACGACGGCTGACAGCCTCGCGTTCCGGCTGGGTTCGCAGGCCGCGGTGGCCTCTCCGGAGGCCTTGCGCGAGGGTGTGACCGAGTTTGGCATGAGCGTGGAGGGGTTCCGGCTCTCCGACGGCAATTTCATGGTGACCTCCCGTTCTCTGGCCCTTAGTTCATCGGGAAGGGATTCTCTCAATATCAAGGCCGGATCAGCCGCGGCGAGAGTCATGCTCAGGGGAGTCACCCTGGCCACGCCTCACACCGATCTCGCCCTTAACGATCTGGACCTCTCATGCTCACTGCGAAAGGATGCGCGCCCCGCTCCGGCTCCGGACGCCCGCTTCGCACTGGCGGCACAGCCTGACAGCCGCTGGCTCCGGGAGTGTCGCCACTCCCCCCTATGGGTGCCTTCGCCACTCTCCGCCTCCCTCAGGGAGTATCTCACTCGCCACGACGTGACGGTGGGTCTTTCCACCTCCGGGGGGCACATGAAGATACATGGCTACGGCCCGGTGTTCGACTTCATGCCCACGGCACTCACCCTCTGCAATGACTCCGCGGTGATACACCGCTTCGGATTCCGCTCCGGCGGGTCGGAGATGAAATTGCGCGGACGCATCAGCGATATGCGACCCTGGTTACTCTCGGCCACGCCCCAGACCCTCATGGCTTCCCTTGAGATGGATGTAGACACGCTCGACATCAATTCCCTGGCACGCGCCCTCGCTCTCGCATCAGGAGAAAAGCATAGAAAAGCCCCGGGAAAGGAGAGGGTACGCACGGGGAAAGACTCCACAGCGAAGGGAGAATCCACATTCATCATACCCCGCAATATCCTCGCCGACATCCACATCAGCGGCGACGAGGTGATATACACCAATCTGAACCTCACGGGACTCTCTTCCGACATACATGCCGCCGGGGGCAATGTGGACATACCCTCCCTGCGCCTCAACGCCTCCTTCGGCGGGGCATCGGTGGGAGTGGGCTATCACACGGCCGACATCGAGAAAATAGGGCTGTCGCTCACCGGGGCCCTCACCGACATCGACCTCACGAGATTCTTCAACAAGTTCGAGTCCCTGCCGCGCCGCTGGCCATCCCTGCTCAATCTCTCGGGGAGGGTGTCGATGGACGTGGGGCTGGATATGCACGTCTTTCCCGATATGGAAATAGAAATGGCCTCGCTCGACGGTGCGGTCAATGTCTCGGCTTCGGACCTCGTGCTGAAGCAGAATCATTTCATCCATCATATCGCCTCGATGATGCTCATCCATTCCCATGATCCGATCCACATAGCCGACATCAACCTCCACGCCACGGTCCACGACAATCTGCTGGAGGTGTATCCCTTCACGTTCCGGTTTAACGACTACCGTCTTGTGGGAGAGGGTGTCAACAATTTCGCTGGCGAGCTGGACTACCACATCGGAGTGATGCACTCCCCGGTGCCGATAAAATTCGGCATCGACATAAAGGGGATGTTCCATCATCCGCAGGTGCGCTTCGGCCGCGCGGGTTGGGATTCCCGCGATGCGATGAGGGTGACGGGGAAGATAAGCAAGTCGTTTGACGTCAATCTGGTGCGCAATGCCACGGTGCTTGGCAACAAGTTCATGCACGAAGGGGCGGTGTATCCGGAAAACCGTTGAGCCAAGTGAAAAAGTAAACAGTTCTGACCAAATATGCAATTCAAGGGAATACGGGCGGCGCTCATCGACATGGACGGAGTGCTGTATGATTCTATGAAATACCACACTCTGGCCTGGCAGCGCATGATGGCCGAGTATGGAGTGGAGTGCGACCGCGACGAGTTTTACCTATACGAGGGGATGACGGGAGCGGCCACTATTGATCTGATTTTCGAGCGCGAACTCGGACGCAAAGCCTCCGACGAGGAGAAGCGGGAGATGTACCGCCGCAAGACGGAACTCTTCAACGAGCTGGGACGCAAGGAGCTGATGCCGGGGGCGCAGGAGATGATAGCCACGCTGCGCAGGGCCGGGATACGCACGGTGCTCGTCACAGGCTCCGGACAGGGTTCGCTGCTCGGCCGCCTCGACGAGGACTATCCGGGAGCGTTCCCCGCTGACAGAAGGGTGACGGCGCATGATGTCACCCATGGCAAGCCGGACCCGGAGCCATATCTGCGCGGTCTGGAGAAGGCCGGGACCTCACCGGAGGAGACTATCGTCATAGAAAACGCGCCCCTCGGCGTGCGTGCGGGAGTCGCTTCGGGATGCCGCACGTTGGCCGTCACCACGGGTTCGATACCCCGCGAGGCCTTCGAAGCGGAGAATCCCGCTGCCATTTTCCCCTCGATGGAGGCCCTGCGCGATGAGTTTGCCCGGGAACTGAATGTATTGAGAGACGCCGTGGAGCGTCTCGGTGAGGAGGGACAGGTGTTTATCATCACCGACAGTAATGTGGAGCGCCTGGCGCTCCCCCGCTTGGCGGCGGAGTGGCCGGAGGTCATGTCGCTTCCCCGCATGGCGGTGGAGCCGGGCGAGGAAAACAAGAATATCGCATCGATGACCCGCATCTGGGAGTTCATGGCCGAAAGCGGAGCCACACGCCACGCGCTGCTGGTCAATATCGGCGGAGGGATGGTGACGGATATGGGAGGATTCGCGGCCGCCACTTTCAAGCGCGGGGTGAGGTGCGTGAATGTCCCCACCACCCTGCTCGGGGCCGTGGACGCCGCTACGGGGGGAAAGACCGGAGTAGATCTCGGGAGCTACAAGAATGAAGTGGGGGCCTTCCATTCCCCCGAGAAGGTGATCATAGACTGCCGCCTCTTCGGCACGCTGCCCCATGAGGAACTTCTCTCAGGCTTCGGGGAGATGCTCAAGACCGGTCTCATCGCCGACCCCGAGCTGTATTCGCGTCTGCTTGAGGGGGCCCCCATGCTCGCCGACCCGACACGTCTGGAGCCGGAAGTCATGCGATGCGTGGAGATCAAGAGGGAAATCACCCAAGCCGATCCTACCGAAAAGGGGATACGCAAGGCTCTGAATTTTGGCCACACCGTAGGTCACGCCATGGAGAGCCTCTGCCTGGAGAAGGGGACTCCGGTGCCTCACGGCATCGCTGTGGCACACGGCATACTCGTGGCCCTGATTCTCTCACACCTCATCCTCGGCATGGACTCGGCCCACATCTACCGCTACCGTGACATGCTCCGCACCCTCTTCCCGCGCATCGGGGTGAGCTGCGCGGATGTGCCCCGCCTGCTTGTCCTTATGGGCCACGACAAGAAAAACAGCCGCGCCGGCCGGCCCAACTTCACCCTGCTGCGTGCCCCCGGAGAGGCCGTCATCGACTGTAACCCCTCCGCGCAGGACATCCGCGACGCCCTGGACATCTACTTCACGGAATTATAGACCAGTTCGGCCACACGGCGTGCGGCATCGTCATTGCCCAGGCGACGGCGCATGTTGCGGTAGCCCGAAAGCTGCCACTCGCGCTGGGGTGAGTTCTGAAGCAGCGGGGAGAGCTCGTGGGCGATGCTCTCGGCCGTGCACTTGTGGAGCAACAGCTCCGGCACTATGGAATTGCCCATGATGAGATTCGGGAGAGACACGTATTTCACCTTGAGCACCTTCTCCATCACGTTATACATCCACTCCTTGCCGCTCGCACGGTAGCACACCACCTGAGGCGTCCCCACGAGGGCCGTCTCCAGTGTGGCTGTGCCCGAGGTCACGAGAGCGGCCCGGGAATATTTCAGCAGCGTGACTGTGGAGCCGAAGGAGAGCGCCAGTCCGGGGTCCTGCGCTATCTCACGGTAAAACTTCTCCGGCACGGCCGGGGCGGCGGCCACTATGATCTGATAATCGGAGAAGCGGCGGGCGGCTTCGAGCATCAGGGGGAGATTGGTGCTGATCTCGCTGCGCCGCGAGCCGGGGAGCAGCGCTATGATGGGGCGCGTGTCGGTGACACCCTGGCGCTCCAGAAAATATTTCAGCGGCGGGAGATGGCCCAGGGCATGATCGATTTCGCCCACGGAGGGATTTCCGACATACACCGCGCCGCCGTAATCATGCTTCCTGTAAAAGGGAATCTCGAAGGGGAGTATGCAGTACATCCGCGCCACTACGCGCTTCAGTGTCTTGACCCTCCACTCCTTCCAGGCCCACACCTTGGGGGATATGAACCACTCAACCCTCACCCCGCGCCTCACGGCATAACGGGCCAGGCGGAGATTGAAACTCGGATAGTCCACCAGCAGAAGCACATCCGGACGCCACTCGCGCACCATACGCTTGGCTTCGCGCAGAATCGAAAGCAGTGTCGGAAGATGGCGCACCACCTCCGCGAAACCCATAACGTTCATGCGGTCATAGTGTATCTCCGGCTCCCGGCCCGAGGCCGTGGCCATCAGGTCGCCCCCGAGAAAACGGAACTCCGCTCCCGAATCAAGCTGGCGCAGACGGGCGATGACATTGGAGGCGTGCAGGTCGCCGGACGCTTCGCCGGCCACTATCATGTATTTCATGCTGACTGATGTTTACTACAATATTACGCGCGGGGGGGCGTTTTTCGTATAAGCCACATTAAATTTACGGGCCACCAATCACGTATGAAGACCCTCCGCCTCCTTCCGGTGTTCCTGCTCGGGATACTCCTCACCGTAATAGCGCAATCGTGTATCAGCGACAGCTTCACCACCTCACCCTCGGATGTGCTCTCGTTCTCGACAGACACGTTGAGGTTCGACACGGTGTTTACCGACTTGGGCACCCCGACAGCACGCCTCAAGGTCTACAACCGAGCCTCGAAGTCAATCAGCATCTCCTCTATACGGTTTCGCAAATCGCCGTCGGATTTCTCGCTGAATGTGGACGGAGTCTCGGGCACCTCCTTCGCCAACGTCGAGATCCGGCCCAACGACTCGATATTCGTATTCGTGGAGTGCTTCATCGACCCCACCGACACCTCGCGTCCCTTCCTGGTGGAGGACGAGCTGGAGTTCGTGACCAACGGTGTGGAGCAGACCGTGGTGGTGGAGGCCTACGGGCAGAACGTCACACGTCTTCGCGCAGAGACCCTCACGGCTGACGCCACCTTCACCGCCGAGCGCCCTTACGTAGTCTATGACTCGCTGGTGGTGGCCCCCGGAGCCGTGCTGCGCCTGGAGCCTGACACGCGCTTGCTGTTTCACGACAAGGCAAGGCTCGTGGTGCGCGGACGCATCGAGGCCGTGGGCCGCGCGGGGCATCCCGTGCAGATGCGCGGCGACCGTCTCGACAACGTGCTCCCGGGCATAGGCTATGACATCCTGGCCGGGCAGTGGCAGGGTGTTACCATCGCCCCCGAATCGTTTGATAACCGCCTGGAATACGTGGACATGCGCTCCACATCACACGGTCTGCGCGTGGATTCCGGGGGAGGCCTCGACCGCCGCAAGCTCCTCCTGGTCAACTCCTGGCTGCACAACTCCCAGTCCACGGTGCTCTCGGCCGAGTACGCCCGCGTGGATGCCTACGGGGTCTGCTTCTCTGAGGCGGCCGAGGCCGTGGTGCGCCTGACGGGAGGTATCCATGACTTCTCGCAGTGCACCATCGCCAACAACTATCTCTTCGCCATCCCATCGCAGCCCCTGCTCACCCTGCTGCACTGTCTGCCCGACAAACCGCAGGAGGGAGCCGAGGCGCTCCCCCTGATGCAGGCCTCGTTTGACAACTCCATCATCTACGGCATGGCCTCGGACATCAACACTCCGGACCTCGCCGGCTCCGAGGTATATCTGCGCAACGTGCTACTGAAGGCCAACGTGGATAACGACGAGCATTTCATAGACTGCATCGGAGGGGAAGACCCGCTCTTCTACACGGTGCGCTCCGACTACTATTTCAACTACCGTCTGCGCCCGGAGTCACCGGCCATCGGCACCGGCAATCCGGCATACGTCAACTCCTTGACGCTTACCGACATGGACGGTCTCAACCGCCTTGCCGACGGCAATCCCGCCCTCGGTGCCTACGTTTACGCCCCGCCGACAGAACCCGAAAACTGAACATACAACGATGCAAACCAATGAGGGATTTTCGTGGAGGGCGCGCGGGCGCTCGTTCCGGTATGCCTGGCAGGGGATAGTGGCGCTGGTGCGCGACGAGCATAACGCCCGCATACATCTATGCGCCGCCGTCGTGGCGATCGGTCTCGGAGCATGGCTCGGCATATCGCGCCTGGAATGGGTGGCAATAGTGATGTGCATAGCCCTGGTGCTCGCGGCCGAGGCCCTCAACTCCGCCGTCGAAGCCCTCTGCGACCGCTTCGGAGCGGAGCGACATCCCCTCATCGGAAAGGCTAAGGACACCGCCGCGGCCGCCGTGCTCCTGACGGCCGCGGGAGCGGCCGCAGCCGGAGCAATCATATTCCTGCCCCGCCTTTGGACGATAATTATGGAATTTTTTCCGTAATCAGACGATTTTTTGAAAAATTATCATTAATTTTGCAGCAAAATCGGGGTGTCCGATTGTTTATATAGGAGACCGGGGAAAGAACGACGCCCCGCAGGAGCGGACACAGCACGGCGCACACCCGGTCGGCAACAGGTAAAAATAAGGTTTAATCAATACAAATTCTTTAATATACCAAACAGATATGGCAGAACTCAATCTTGCCCAGTATGGCATTAAGGATGTAAAGGAAATCATCCACAACCCCTCCTACGAACAGCTCTACAAAGACGAGACCAACCCCGCCCTCGAAGGCTATGAGAAGGGCATCAAGACCAACCTCGGCGCCGTGGACGTAATGACCGGCATCTACACCGGCCGTAGCCCCAAGGACAAATACCTGGTGAAGGACGATGTCACCGAAAACACCGTATGGTGGACCACCGAGGAATACAAGAACGACAACAAGCCCATCACCACCGAGGTGTGGGACGAACTCCGCGAGAAGGCTGTCAAAGAGCTCAGCGACAAGGTGCTCTACGTTGTCGACTGCTTCTGCGGCGCCAACCCCGCCACCCGCCTGAAAGTGCGCTTCATCATGGAAGTGGCATGGCAGGCTCACTTCGTGACCAACATGTTCATCCGTCCCACCGAGGAGGAACTCAAGGACTTCACCCCCGACTTCGTGGTATTCAACGCCTCCAAGGCCAAGGTGGAGAACTACAAGGAACTCGGCCTCCACTCCGAGACCGTAGTGGCCTTCAACATCAAGCAGAAAGAGCAGGTCATCCTCAACACCTGGTATGGCGGCGAGATGAAGAAGGGTATGTTCTCCATGATGAACTACTTCAACCCCCTGCGCGGTATCGCCTCGATGCACTGCTCGGCCAACACCAACATGGACGAGACCGAGTCAGCTATCTTCTTCGGCCTCTCCGGCACCGGCAAGACCACCCTTTCCACCGACCCGAAGCGTAAGCTCATCGGCGACGACGAGCACGGCTGGGACGACGAGGGCGTCTTCAACTACGAAGGCGGATGCTACGCCAAGGTCATCAACCTCTCCAAGGAGAACGAGCCCGACATCTACGGCGCCATCAAGCGCGACGCGCTTCTCGAGAACGTGACCGTAGTGGACGAGGTGCCCGACTTCGCCGACAAGAGCGTGACTGAGAACACCCGCGTCTCCTATCCCATCTACCACATCGAGAACATCGTGAAGCCCGTATCGAAGGGTCCCGCCGCAAAGCAGGTTATCTTCCTGTCGGCTGACGCATTCGGCGTGCTTCCCCCGGTAGCCATCCTCAACGACGAGCAGGCACAGTACTACTTCCTGAGCGGCTTCACCGCCAAGCTCGCAGGCACCGAGCGCGGCATCACCGAGCCCACTCCCACCTTCTCCGCTTGCTTCGGCGCAGCGTTCCTTTCGCTCCACCCCACGAAGTATGCCGAGGAACTCGTGAAGAAGATGAAGGCCAACGGCGCCAAGGCATATCTGGTCAACACCGGATGGAACGGCACCGGCAAGCGTATCTCCATCCCTGACACGCGCGGCATCATCGACGACATCCTCAACGGCGACATCGAGAAGGCTCCCACGAAGGTGCTCCCCTACTTCGATTTCGTGATCCCCACCGAACTCCCCGGCGTCAACAGCGCCATCCTCGATCCGCGTGACACCTACGCCGATCCCAAGGAGTGGGACGTTAAGGCCAAGGAACTCGCCGAGATGTTCATCAAGAACTTCAAGAAGTTTGAGACCAACCCCGTCGGCAAGGAGCTGGCAAAGGCAGGTCCCCACATCGATTGATACACCTGCCGCACTGCCGAATGGCAGTAACGGACACATATTCGGAGGCCGCGTTTCCCGTCGGGAGACGCGGCCTCCGCTTTAGGCCCCATCTCACAAAAAATGAGGGTCAACAAAATCGAATATCAGCGTGTTGATAAACTATGGAAATACTTGACTGGTTATTAAAGACTCTGCGCGATAATCCCGCGATAGCGATTTTTCTCACGATCGGCATCGGCTTCTGGATAGGACGGTTCAGATACAAGACATTCTCGTTAGGCACCGTCACTTCGGTGCTGCTCGTCGGCGTGCTCGTCGGCCAGTTTGACATAGCCGTGCCCGGACCCCTCAAACAGGTGTTTTTCCTCCTATTCCTCTTTGCCATAGGATACAGCGTTGGGCCTCAGTTTTTCGCCTCCCTTCGCGGCTCGGGACTCAAGCAGGTGATGTTTGCCGTGGTGATGTGCGCCATCGTACTCGCCACGACAATCGGCGTAGCCAAGCTTTTCCATTACAGTGCCGGGGAGGCAGCCGGCCTCTTCGCCGGAGCCCAGACCGTCTCGGCTGTCATCGGAGTGGCCGACGACACCATCGGCACCCTCAATGCCTCGGCTGCCGACAAGCAGGCCTGGACCGACATCATCCCCGTGGCCTACGCCGTGACATACATATTCGGCACCATCGGCTCGGCATGGATTCTCGGGTCGCTCGGCCCCATGATGCTCGGCGGTCTCAAGAAGGTGCGTCAGCAGACAGAAGACCTCGAGCGAAGCATGAATCAGGATCCCACCGCTTCTGACCCGGCCCTGGTCAACGCATGGCATCCGGTGGTCTACCGCGCATACAAAACGCAAAACGACTTTTTCTCCACTCCGCGCACCGTGGCCGAGACCGAGGCCTTCATGGCTTCCAAAGGACGCCGCCTCTTCGTGGAGAGAGTGCGCTCGGGGCAGACGGTCACTACCACCCCCGCGCCCGACTTCCGCATCTCAAAGGGTGACGATGTGGTGATTTCAGGCAGACGCGAGTTCATCATCGAGGATGAGTCATGGATAGGGCCGGAGATTTCCGATGCAGCCCTCCTGGCCTTCCCCGTGGAGGAGATACCGGTCATGGTAGCCTCGAAAAACTTCATAGGCACCACCGTCGGAGACTTCCGCAAGTCCGCGCAGTATCACGGCGTGGTAATAGAATCCATCAAGCGCGGAGGGACCGAGATACCGGTGCTCGCCGCCACGCGTCTCCAGCGGGGCGACATACTGCGGCTCACCGGACCCGTGGCCGATGTCAATGCGGCCGCATCCCGGATAGGCTATCCCGACAAACCCACCACTGCCTCCGACATGGTGTTCGTGGGTCTTGGAATAGCCATCGGTGCTCTTATCGGAGCCTTAGCCCTTCACATCGGAGGAATCCCCATCAGCCTATCCACCAGCGGAGGCGCCCTCATAGCCGGACTCGTGCTGGGATGGCTCCGCTCCAAGCACCCCACCTTCGGATATATCCCCGACTCGGCGGTGTGGATATTCAATAACGTGGGCCTTAACATGTTTATCGCCGTCATCGGCATCTCGGCCGGCCCGACGTTCATCTCCGGCCTGCAGCAGGTGGGTTGGCAGCTCCTTGTGGCCGGAGCAATAGCCACCACAGTCCCCCTGCTCATAGGCATCTGGCTCGGCGACAAGGTGTTTAAATTCCATCCGGCCATCAACCTCGGATGCGTGGCCGGAAGCCGCGTGACGACAGCCGCTCTCGGAGCCATACAGGACTCGCTGCAATCCACCGTCCCCGCCATGGGTTACACCATCACGTATGCCATAGGCAACACCCTGCTGATACTCTGCGGTCTGGTCATGGTATTCGTATGCTGACCCCGCGACACAAATCTCGTAAATATAAAAAATAATTACTAAGTAAGTGTTCAAATTTAATTTATACAATATGCGAGCCTGTTTTTTAGACGATTTCTGTGCGGAGAGAGGGAGCATAGCGAGCTATGCGACTGAGCGACAAGCTGAAAGCGGCAAAAAAGAAGCCGCAGATTGTATAAAAGATCAAGTGAGCACTTACTTTTGATTATATCGTTTAAATTTGAACACTTACTTATGGATAACAAAGCACTCAGAAAGAAAGAAGAGGATCTCGCCAAGATGAGTCCTTTTGAAATAAAAAACGAGCTGATAAAGCTCGCCAAACGCGACGCCCGCAAGTCTACCGACCAGTTTCTCAATGCGGGACGCGGCAACCCCGACTGGATTGCCACGGCGCCGCGAGAGGCCTTCTTCCTGCTCGGTCAGTGGGCGCTCCAGGAGTGTGAGCGCACTTTCAAGGATGAGCCGGGCATCGCCGGAATGCCCGCCAGCGAGGGGGCGATGGAGAGATTGCGCCATTTCCTGATGGTCAATTCCACGCTCCCCGGCGCTCAGCTACTCCATGATTCCATAGAATACTGTCTCGACACGCTCGGACTCGACTCCGACGCCCTGGCATACGAATGGGCCGAGGGAATCATCGGCGACGAGTATCCCACTCCGGTGCGGATGCTCGAACTGTCGGAAGAGATCGTCCGCGCATACATGGCGCAGGAGATGGGAAACAACGCTCCCGGCCTCGGAAAGGAGTATGACCTCTTCGCCACCGAAGGGGGCACCGCGGCCATGTGCTATATCTTCGATTCCCTCCAGGCAAACCACCTCGTGAATCCCCACGACCGCATAGCCCTGATGACCCCTATCTTCACACCCTATCTGGAGATTCCGGAGCTTGACCGCTATCAGTTTGATGTAGTCAATATCGGAGCAACGGCCATGGACGAGGAGGGATACCACCTCTGGCAATATCCCGATTCGGAACTCGACAAGCTGCGCGACCCCTCCATCAAGCTCCTCTGTCTGGTCAATCCCTCCAATCCGCCATCCTACAAGATGTCTGACGAGTGCATGAAACGCATAGTGGAGATCGTGAAAAACGACAATCCCAACCTGATGATCGTCACCGATGACGTCTACGGCACATTCGCACGCGATTTCCGCTCCCTGATGTATGAGCTGCCGCAGAACACTCTATGCGTGTACTCCTTCTCGAAATATTTCGGAGCCACCGGCTGGCGTCTGGCCGTGATAGCGCTGGCGAAGGAAAACATCTACGACCGTCTCCTCGCCTCACAGCCCGAGCTGCAGCGCAAGGACCTCTTCAACCGCTATCGCTCCCTGACCCCGAGACCCGACGCCATCCCCTTTATCGACCGCCTCGTGGCCGACTCCCGCTCCGTGGCCCTCAACCACACGGCGGGACTCTCCACCCCGCAGCAGATACAGATGGTGATGTTCGCGCTGATGTGCCTTACGGACAGGGAGAACGTCTACAAGCAGAAGATGCAGACCATGATACGCGAGCGCCTCTCCACCCTGTGGGATTCCGCCGGCATGACTCTCAAGCCTGATGCGGACCGTGTGGGCTACTATTCCGAAATCGACATCATGGTGTGGGGCAGCAAGCGCTACGGACAGGAGTTCTGCGACTGGCTCAAGAAGAATTACGAGCCCCTCGACATCGTGTTGCGTCTCGCCTCCGAGACCTCGGTGGTGCTCCTCAACGGCGGCGGATTCGCAGGCCCCGACTGGAGTGTCCGCGCCTCCCTGGCCAACCTCTCCAAAGATGACTACGACCTCATAGGCAAAGCCATCGACCGCATACTCGAAGCATACCATCAGGAATTTCTCGCCGCGCAGAAAAATAAGGGCGAGTTAGGGATAAGAAATATTTTAAAAAGATGAATCGGCAACTTAGGCCCCATCTCACAAAAATCGATCCAACCTGGCGACCCTCATTTTTTGTGAGATGGGGTCTTATTCAAGCTGCCGATTCTTTTGGTAATTTTACCGATATGAACTGTGAACCCGTAAACAGATACTATATGCGTTTTGTCTACAAGGCGATAGAGTATAACGCTAAAATCCGAAACAAAAATGGGAAGTAATCAAAGAGTACCTCTGCTCAAGAACTTCTGGTATGAGACAGACAGGGAGAAAGATCCTGTTCTGTAAAGACCAACTTGGTTGGCAGGAAATCCACAAAATGGAATCCGGTGGATACGCCAAACAAGAGGACATCTGGCAACATCTTGTTGGATTTTCCGGCAAAAATATTGTCGGATGGGATCTTGGATTTTTCTATGTTCCCACTCGGACTTTCTACTACCTTGATCAAATGGCCAAGGTAATCTATAAACTGCCGCTTTCCCCCAATGAGACGGAGCCTCTTTTTTCAAGGGTAGATATACGCCCTCAAATAGTTCCGGAAGAAGATGAAGTCTTTGACTTCAATGACATTTCAGAAGTATGGAACGATTTCACAATCAATGGGCATCATATGCCCTACATACTTGAACATTCCGTGTTGGTGCTGAGTACTTAAACAGCTTCGCTGGATGGCTACCAGAATCATTATATTGCTTCTCAGTGTTTATAAATTGAACATGAGGTCAGAATACAAATTTTTCATTTTGTTGGTAATTAAGTAGTTCTTAAAAATAAAACGATATTTGTTTTAATGCAGCTCTATGAAATCTTGAACCATAAAATTTGCTGTTTTTGGCCGCTTTGAGCTTGTCATTCAGTCGAATACATACGTATTCTCCCTCATTCCGCACTCAAATCGCCTCAAAAACATCTAAATTTTATGTGTTCATTTATTTTTAAGAACTACTTAGCATTTAGTGAATTATTGGTAGTCTCGGAGGCCTTTTCAAATATCTCATCTCTTATTCGGCACGAAACCCTCCATCTTCGAATTTGAGAAATCGCTAACGAATCTCCTGTTGTGCTAAAATCGTTTAATTTCAAACACACTCTAAAAAGTTTTTTCATTTGCGGTTGCGGATTCGGATTCTTTTCGCTAACTTTGCGCATTACAACCAATCATCACTTTATGAAGAAACTTTTACTCCTATCAGCACTCGCTCTCGGCATGGCTACGGCCCAGGCCGATGACTTCAGCAACTATTTCAAGGTTTCCATGGATGGCCAGGAGGTCGAGAACGGCGCTACCATCTACGTCCCCGGCGGCTTCGAGGAGTGGGATGAAAACCATGAGTTTGGCGTGTATTACGCCGGTCATCTCCACGTGACAGGCGTGCAGCCCGAGGTTCGCCCCCTCTATACCCAGATGACATACGACACCCCCTCCGGCGCCGAGTTCAAAAGCGACATGAACTACTGGGGAACGATGCAGCTCTGCTTCCAGGGCGGTGCCGACAACCCCGGCAACTGCCTCACCGGCAATGATTATTTTGTCGGCTCAGGCACATTCAATGTCCCCGGCTCTGACAAGGACACTTTCGTATGGATCATTGACCTCAACGCCGCCAGCCCCGAGGCCGATGTGACCGCGAAGCTCACCATGATAGCCTGCAACGGCGACGCCAACGGCGATTGGGAAGAAATCGATGGTGCCGAGTTTAACGCCACCATCGTCTTCACCCAGAAAGAGAACGCTGTGGAGGGCATCATGGCCGAGAACGGCGAAACCGAATATTACACCCTCCAGGGTGTGCGCGTGGCGAATCCCGACAAGGGCATCTACCTCGTGAAGAAGGGAGCCAAGGTAACGAAGCACGTTTTCTAAGCACCCCAGCGAAGAGCAAAGACAAAACGGGGAGGGTGTGTCGGCTGACACATCCTCCCTCTATTAAACTCCATATTCCCATAGAAAAAATGGACCTCTGGATCAACATAGTAGGCACAGCCGCAGCAATCTGCATGGTATTGGGATACCTCCCGCAGGCCATATACACCATCCGCACACGCGACACGGAGGGAATAGCCCTCCCCACGTTCCTTCTCATGGGAATAGGAGGTCTCTTTTTCGTGATTCAAGGAATACTGACGTCCAACTGGCCCCTGGCAGCCACAAACATCATCACCACCACCTGCTCGGCCATAGTGTTCTGCATCAAGATACACAATGACATCCGCAAGAAAAAAGAGCGGAACGACCGGAAATGAGACTCTCCCTGCCTGACATATTCCGCAAGTCAGCACAAAGCGTGGCCTCCATCGGCAAGTGCGCCATCATGTCGCGCCCGCCATCTCCGGGGAGTCGCCGGGAGAATGACCGCCCGCTCATAATCATGGGCAACGGCCCCTCGCTCAGACACGTCCTTGACAACGACCGTGACTCCCTTCTCACCCACGACCTCATGGCCGTGAATTTCGCGGCCAACACCCCCGAGTTTTTCGAACTGAGACCAAAATACTATGTGCTTGCCGACCCGCATTTCTTCACCGGAACCGACACGGATCCGAATGTAGCGAGGCTCTGGGACGCTTTAGGCAGGACTCACTGGGAGATGACGATGTTCGTGCCATGTCTGCGGAAGAGGGAGTTTGAGGCTCGTTACGCCATGCGTATGCGCGATGCGGGAGTGAAAGTGAAATGGTTTAACCTCACCCCGGTGGAGGGCCTCCCCGCAATAAGCCACTTCCTTTTCCGCCACGGCCTGGGAATGCCCCGCCCGCGCAATGTGCTGATAGCGTCGATAATGCTCGCGCTGCGCGAGGGATACCGCGACATCTACATCACGGGGGCCGATCATACGTGGAGCCGGTCGCTTTGGGTGGATGACCGAAACAGGGTGGTGTCCGTGCAGCCTCACTTCTACAAGGATCGTCCCGACGAACTCGACCGTGTGGCCCGTGAGTATGCCGGCTATCATCTCCACGACATACTCAATTCGCTGACAATAGCCTTCCGCAGCTATTTCGATATCGCACGCTATGCAGCCTCTGTCGGAGCCTCTATCGTCAACGCCACTCCCGGGTCAATGATAGATGCTTTCCCCAGAGGCACGTTGCCTGCTCCGAAAACATGAAATCTGTCCGAGGAGGCTGGAAGCCTCCTCTACAATAAAGAGGGGGTCCGGAAGCCTCCTATACATGAAGATATGGAAAAGAAGAATTTCAAAAGAACACTTATCACCACGGCTCTGCCGTATGCCAACGGCCCCGTGCACATCGGCCACCTGGCCGGTGTGTATGTACCTGCCGATATCTATGCCCGCTACAAACGTCTGCGCGGTGAGGAGGTGCTCCTTATCGGCGGCTCCGACGAGCATGGTGTGCCCATCACAATCAAAGCAAAAAAAGAGGGCATCACTCCCCAGGATGTGGTGGACCGCTATCATAACATAATCAAGGATTCTTTCGAGGAACTCGGCATCTCCTTCGATTATTACGGACGCACCACCTCCGACACCCACCGCAAGACAGCCTCCGACTTCTTCCGCCGTCTCTACGACAAGGGTGAGTTTATCGAGAAGAGCTCCATGCAGCTCTATGATCCCGAGGCCAACCAGTTCCTGGCCGACCGCTACGTCACCGGCACCTGCCCCCACTGCGGCAACGAGCATGCCTACGGTGACCAGTGCGAGGCCTGCGGCACGTCGCTCAATGCCACTGACCTCATCAATCCCCGCTCGGCCATCACCGGCAATGTCCCGGTGCTGAAGGAGACTTCCCACTGGTTCCTTCCCCTTGACAAATGGGAACCGAAGCTGCGCGAATGGATTCTCGAGGATCACAAGGAGTGGAAGACCAACGTCTACGGCCAGTGCAAGTCATGGCTCGACATGGGCCTCCAGCCCCGTGCCGTGAGCCGTGACCTCGACTGGGGTATCCCCGTGCCCGTGGAGGGTGCCGAAGGGAAGGTGCTCTACGTGTGGTTTGACGCCCCCATCGGATACATCTCCAACACCATCGACTGCGTGGGCGAGGGATGGGAAAAATGGTGGAAGGACCCCGAGACACGTATGCTCCACTTCATCGGAAAGGACAACATCGTCTTCCACTGCATCGTGTTCCCCTCGATGCTTATGGCCGACGGCTCGTACAACCTCCCCGACAATGTGCCCGCCAACGAGTTTCTCAATCTCGAGGATGACAAGATATCCACTTCGCGCAACTGGGCCGTATGGCTCCACGAGTATCTGCGCGAGCTCCCGGGCAAGCAGGACGTGCTGCGCTACGTGCTCACGGCCAACGCTCCCGAGACCAAGGACAACAATTTCACATGGAAGGACTTCCAGGCACGCAACAATTCCGAATTGGTGGCCATCCTGGGCAATTTCATCAACCGCGCCCTGGTGCTCACCCACAAGTATTTCGAGGGCATCGTGCCCCCGGCCGGCGAACTCACGGACACCGACCGCGAGCTCATTGCTGAAATCGGACGCCTCAAGGAGGAGATGACGGAGGCTCTCGAGACCTTCCACTTCCGCGAGGCTCTCCGCGTGGCCATGGACATGGCCCGCGCCGGCAACAAGTATCTCCAGGAGACCGAGCCCTGGAAAACGGCCAAGACCGATATGGCCCGCACCGCGACAGTGCTCAATATCGCGCTCCAGACCTGCGCCAATCTCGCCATCGCCTTCGAGCCGTTCCTACCGTTCATGGCCGCTCGCCTGCTGAAAATGCTCGGCGGCGACAAGATCACCTGGGATATGCTCGGATGCTTCGATCTCATTCCGGCAGGAGCGAAAATCGGCTCTCCCGAACTCCTTTTCGAGAAAATCGAGGATTCGGTCGTGGAGGAGCAGATGGCCAAGCTGCTCCGCGCCAAGGAGGAGAATCTGCTCGCCGCCTGGAAACCTGCCGAGGTGAAGGAGACAGTGGATTTCCCCACTTTCGAGAAGATGGATATCCGCGTGGGCAAGGTTCTGGAATGTGAGAAGGTGCCCAAAGCCGACAAGCTCCTGAAATTCCGCATCGACGACGGAATGGGGGGACGCACCATCGTCAGCGGCATCGCCAAGCACTACAAGCCCGAGGACCTCGTGGGCAAGGAGGTATGTTTCATAGCCAACTTCGAGCCGCGCAAACTCAAGGGTGTGGTATCCGAAGGCATGATACTCAGCGCCCAGGATGCCGATGGCCGTCTCGTGGTTATAGGCCCCCACGGCGAAGTGCGCCCCGGCAGCTCCGTAGGCTGACCGCCGGACGATTACAAAACCGCCGGACGATTACAAAACCGCCGGACAATTACAAACAGGACAATTATAAAAGCGTACCGGACCGCAGGGTTTGCTCTTCCTGCGGTCCGGTACGCTTTTGTAATCGCCATGCCGGCTTGCCGGCATGAGGGCCGAAGCGCTTACTTCACGAAGGAGGCCAGACGCTCGTAGAAACTCGGGTCCTCTCCCGTAGTGAGATCCACGAGCTTGCCCTCGGGATTGATGATGGCCTTTGTCGGGAAGCCCTCTATGCCGTAGGCCTCGTAGAGCTTGCGGTCCATGCCGTTGTAGACGTTGATCCAGGGAAGGCTGTGCTCCTTCACCCCCGCCTTCCAGTCGGCCTCGGACTCATTGCAGTCGATGCCGATCACCACGATTTTATCGCCATACTTCCCGTATGCCTCCTTCAGGGCCGGGAATCCCTTGACACACCATCCGCACCAGCTTCCCCAGAAGTCGAGCACCACCCATTTTCCGCGGAAGTCGGACAGGCTCACCTGCTTGCCGGCAAGATCGGGGAGCGTGAAGGCCGGAGCCACGATTGTGCCGGAAGCCACCTCCGCCTTTCTCTCCTGCTCCGCGGCACGATCGCTGAGCATACTCTGTACCTGCTTGTTGTAGGCTTCCGCAAAGGGCATGAGGATGGAACTTTTCGCCTTGGCGCTCATTTTGCCGTAGAGCTCGTTGAAGTCGTCGCCGCTGAGTTCCGTCATGGCGAAGGCCACCACCGGACTGTCAGGATGATCGGCCACGAATTTCTTCACCGCCGCATCATAACGATCCATGATTTCCTTGGCACGCTCCGGAGAGACATCCTCGCTGGCTGTCACCAGCTCGGTGTACTCCTGCTGTATGGCGCCTGTGATCTTGCGGTAGGCGGTCATGTCTTCCATCAGTTCCGAACCCTTGACCTCGTAGTCAAGCGGATCGAAGCTTTTCACAGTCACTTCGAGATTGTCGGTCGGCAGGGCATAAAACTCCGGATCGGACATCATAACCGTCGGCGGGATGATTTCATAACGGGATGCACCGGCTGCATCGAGTTTCAGGGAGGCCACACCGTTTTTCACCTCCAGGGTGTCGTAGACCACCTTGAGATCGTCGGCGCTATTGGCCGACATCATGTTGTCAATGGTCAGATGACCCACCACGATATTGTTCTCGCGGAAGTCTTCCGGAAGCCGAATGGTAACTTCTCCCTCATTCTTAGAGCAGGAGACCAAGGGGAGCATGACTGCTGTCAGCACCCAGAAAAGAAGTTTTTTCATTTTAATGCAATATGTAATGTTTCAAGTTTTCGGGAATAAGCAGTTTTCAAATATCAGGAGTGCAAATTTGATCAAAACCTATGATCGCCTAAAAAACATCTGAATTTTATGTGTTCATTTATTTTTAAGAACTACTTAATTCAAGATTTTAATTAATTTTGCACTGAATTGAGAGCATTTGAATTTAAACGCGCTCTTAGTATGTCTCACTCATACCACACAGTGATAATCATGAAACACCTTTCCACATCAATCAAAACACTGTTCGTACTCTTAGGGTTCGCGGCAGCATGGTTTCCCGCAGCGGCCAAGACACATTATGTCGGAGGCGACATCTCGCTCCTCCCCGAATATGAAGAGGCCGGAGCGGTCTACAAGGACCATGAGGGCAAACCGATAGCCGAGGTGCTCCCGTGGTTTCGCAGCCAGGGAATGAACGCCATGCGCGTGCGCCTTTTCGTCAATCCCGACCGTTACAAGGAGCTTCATCAGAATGACACAAATGCCGACACGCGCTACGACCCCAACGCCTGCCAGGACATGGAGTACATCCTCCCCCTGTGCAAGCGCATAGTTGACGCCGGATTCGATCTCATGCTTGACTTCCATTACTCCGACACATGGGCCGACCCCGCCAAGCAGTGGACTCCGGTGGACTGGCAGGACCTGACGCAATCCCGGCAGCTGGAGATAATCTACGAATACACCTACTCCTCCCTCACCACCCTCAAGGAGGCCGGAGTGGTGCCGGCCTTCATACAGACCGGCAATGAAATCAGCTACGGCATGATGTGGGGCGAAGCCGGCACAAAGAATCCCCTCAAGGTGTACACCTCCTCGTCAGCCAACTGGGTGAGATTCGTGAAACTCTTCAACAACGCCGCGAAGGCCTGCCGCGAGGTGTGTCCCGAGGCTAAAATCATCTGTCACACGGAGCGTGTGGCCAATCCCGGCTACCTCAAGGATTTCTATGCCAAAATGGACTCCATGGGAGCCGATTACGACATCATAGGCCTGAGCTACTATCCCTATTTCCACGGCGACCTCACAACCCTCGACACGGCCCTGAGCACACTCGAAGAGAATTTCCCCGGACGCGACATCATGATAGTGGAAACCGGCTATTCCTACAAATGGGCAGTGCCGGGCACCAACCACGACTATCAGTCGCAATGGGCCTACAGCGATGCCGGACAAGACAAATTCGCACGCGAGCTCGTGGCCACCCTCGAGGCACACCCGGCGTGCACCGGCCTCTTCTGGTGGTGGATGGAATACAATGCTTTCGGCACATCCCTCTCGGGATGGTATAACGCAGCTCTCTTCGACAGCACCACCGGACGCGCCACCTCGGCTCTGAAGACCATCTGCACATTTGCCGACGCCGACTCGGGCATCACAGCCCCCGATGCCGAGGCGTATGATGAAATATGGTATGACCTCTCCGGACGACGCACATCTCCGTCAGAAAACCGCGGTCTGAAAATAGGACGTAAAGGAAAATTCATCCGCAAATAATACAGCAAAATGGGATAAAACCACCCTTTTTGTGTTAAAAATGCGATAAAAACCGCCGTTTTTATGTTATATAGCATAGAATGGCATTTTATCAGTGTCATTTTTGCTTATTGTGGATTTATTAACTAAATTTGCGTCATAATCAACCAAGACGTTTTAACACCTTTCTTTATGAGACATCCTTTACTCGCAGCTTTAGTGGTGGCGGCCATGCCTATGGCAGCCCTGGCGCAGCACAGCCCCGTGCCCGATTTCGAGATATTCTCCCTCCCCGACGGAATCTCCTCCGTGGAGCCCGCCCAGGGTTACGTTGACATCTCCGCCAACATGAACCCTCTGGGTCTGAGAGAAATATCGGTCACGTTCCGCTCCACTCCGGCAATCAACCGCGACTGCAAGGAGATGGCCGTATGCAGATACAACGGTGTCGAGGCGGCTGCCGTGACCAATGCCTCCAGCTACGTGGACGCGATGGGCAATCCCACGGCAGGCATCAACTTCGGCAAGAACCTGACCTCTCCCGGCTTCTATAACGTGACTATTCCCCAGGGCTTCTGGATCGCCAACGGCGTGCCCTCCCCCGCCATAGAGCTCAACTACGAGATTTTCGACCTCTTCCGCATCTCTCCCGCCGCCGGTCTGCATGACAGCCTCTCTGAGATAGTGCTCGACTTCCCCAAGGCCGACGAGGTGAAACTCAACAAACGCTCGAACGTGGAATTCTACCGCACCAGCCCCGAGGAGATCTATTCCCTCCGCTTCGAGACAGTAGCCAACCCCACCGACGGCCGTCTCAACCGCGTGGTAATGACTATCCTTGATGCAGACGGCAGCAGAGCGGTCGGTGATCTCACCGTTCCCGGCACGTATGCGTTCCACTGCATTAGCGACGCATTCTCGGCATACGTCTACGGCCCCAACCACTCCACGGATCCCACCGACTACGTGGAATGGCTGACTCCCGAAATACTCCGCACCTACGAGATCGCAGCCTGCCCGGCTCCCGCCATCGAACCCGCACAGGGCACCCTGGAGAAATTCACCTCGTTCACCCTCACCGTCCCCTCGGTGTTTAATCTCATGATGGTGGACGACCGCAACAACAAGAGCGGCATCTACGCCATCGAAGCCGACGGCTCCGTGGCCCTCGACCCCATCTGCCTCCTCAAGGCCCAGCGTGACTTCGACGTCCCCGGTGTCTTCACCCTCAGCGTGGCCGACAACCGCGGCGTCATCATCCCCGAGGGCATCACGCCCGTCAACGGCGACTACATGATGATTCTCGCCCCCGGCCTTTACAGCGGATTCTTCAACAATGATTTTATCAACTCCTCCCCCTATCAGTATCGCTACACCATCTATAACGAGTCTGTAAACGTGGAGGGACTCGAAGCCTCCGAAGAGAACGTGACAGTCTACAACCTCGCCGGTGTCCGCCTTCTGGACAACGCCGAGCCCGCAGCCCTGCACACCCTCCCCGCAGGCCTCTACATAGTCAACGGCCGCAAGCTCGTCATCCGCTGATCAAAATTTCATCTAACGGTATAAAAAATCCGGGTTCTGCGCTTGCAGGATCCGGATTTTTTTGCTAAATTTGCGCCGCGAAAAGAGAGCGGCCCCACGGGGCGGCTCCGCAGTGGAGAAATTTGGCTGCTTGCAACCACTCGAAAAAATGCTAAAACTGCACTCCGCCGGATGCCCGGTCCGACTTTCCCCTTTGGAAATCCCGGATTCAGGATGGCTACCCGGCCCTGCATGATGGCGTTTGACGGCGATTGCTCCTCTGCCGCAAGCGCTAATTTTTTATGCCCGAAACAAAAAGAAAAACAATTACGAAATGAGCTATCTTTTCACCTCAGAATCAGTATCGGAAGGTCATCCCGACAAGGTGGCCGACCAGATCAGCGACACCCTCCTCGATGAGTTCCTCGCCCGCGACCCGCAGTCGCGTGTGGCCGTGGAGACTCTCTGCACCACCGGACAGGTGGTCATCGCCGGCGAAGTAACCAGCTCCGCCTATATCGACATCCACGGCGCGGTGCGCGACCTCATCAACCACATAGGCTATAACCGCGGAGCCTATCGCTTCGACGGCGATTCCTGCGGCATCCTCTCCACTATCCACGAGCAGAGCGGCGATATAGGCCGCGGCGTCTCGAAGGCTGAAGAGGCCCCCTCCGATGCGGAGGAAGAGGCGCTCCAGGGTGCCGGAGACCAGGGCATGATGTTCGGTTATGCCGTGGACGAGACCGAAAACCTCATGCCCCTTACCCTTGACCTCGCGCACAAGTTCATGACCGAACTGGCCGACATCCGCCGCGAGGGGACGCAGATGACATATTACCGCAAGGGGAAGCTCACCACCTACCTGCGTCCCGATGCGAAAAGCCAGGTGACGGTGGAATATGCCGATGACGGCACCCCGCTGCGAGTGCACACCATCGTAATATCCACTCAGCATGACGACTTCATACAGCCCCTCGACAACACTCCCGAGGCACAGGAGGCGGCTGACCGCGAAATGCTCGCTCAGATCCGTAAGGATGTGGAGGAGGTGCTGATTCCTCGTGTGGTGGAGAAACTCCCGGCCAAGACCCGCACCCTCTTCGACAAGGGATACACGCTGCATGTCAATCCGACAGGGAAATTCGTGCTCGGAGGACCCCACGCCGACACGGGTCTGACGGGACGCAAGATCATAGTCGATACCTACGGCGGACGCGGAGCACACGGCGGAGGTGCCTTCTCGGGTAAGGACCCCTCCAAAGTGGACCGCTCGGCAGCCTACGCATGCCGCCACATAGCCAAAAACCTGGTGGCTGCGGGTGTGGCCGGAGAAGTGCTCGTGCAGGTGGCATACGCCATCGGAGTGGCAGAGCCGGTAAGCGTGTTTGTCAATACTTTCGGCACGGCTAAAGTGGGACTCTCCGACTCCGAAATCGCCGAGAAGGTCAAGAAGATTTTCGATATGCGCCCCCGCGCCATTGAGAAGCGACTCAAGCTGCGCGAACCCATCTACCGCGAGACGGCAGCCTACGGCCACATGGGCCGCGAGCCCCGGAAGGTGGTCAAGAAATTCTCCTCACGCTATGAGGAGAAGCCCCTGGAGCGCGAGGTGGAGCTCTTCACCTGGGAAAAAACCGATATGGTGGAGCCGGTGCGCAAGGCCTTCGGTCTGTGACATCCGGACCCGCAGGAAACTGGTGTACGAACATAAAAATCATTAAAAAACATGCCGGAACACACTTTTTCGGCATGTTTTTTAATGATTTGCAGCCGCGTTGTTGGCTATGTGGAGCAAAAACGTTATCTTTGCGTACTCAAACCACCGCCCCTGCCTTCCACCCCCGTCGGGATGGAGCGCCGGAGCGGTGAGTCAACACGTAAAAACAAAACAACAATAATACCCAGCTTTAACAAAGAATGGCAACTTTAGAGAAGATCAGAAGCAAGGGAGGCCTCCTCGTCATCATCATCGGTGTGGCCCTGCTTGCCTTCATTGTCGGTGACGCCCTCACCAACAGCCGCAATCTCTTTGGCGACCACACTTCGGTGGCCAAAGTCGGCAAAGAGAAAATCGACTATCACGATTACCAGCGCAAGCGCGAGGAGCTCAACCACCGTCTGGAGGCAGCCCGCGCGCAGAATCCCGCGCAGTATGCTAATTTCGACACGCAGCTCCTCGCCCAGATGGCGATAGACGAACTTGTCGGCACTACTCTGCTTGACCGCGCCGTGAGCCGCACCGGCATCCGCACCACTCCCGAGCAGCTTCGCTTCTACGTCATCGAGAACCCCGTGAACCAGGAGGCTCTCGGCACCATCATCCGCCAGCTCAATGCCTCCGGCCTGAGCGTCACCACTCCGGCACAGGCCTACGAGGTGATTTTCAACCCCAAGCGCAACAACCTCACGGAGGAGCAGGCCGCTCCCTTCCGCAACGCATGGATCGCCATGGAGGAGGAGACCAAGCAGATGATAGCCCGCAACACCTACCAGCGCCTTCTCTACGGCACTGTCAAGGCCAACGACCTCGACAAGAAGGCCCTCCACAACGACTATATCGCCACTCGCTCCGTCAGCCTCGCATATCACCCCTACGGACAGCTTGACGAGAAGGAATATCCCGTATCCGACGCCGAGCTGAAGGAGGCATACGCAGCCGAGAAGAACAATTTCAAGGTAGAGGAACCCACCAAGGAGATCGGCTTCATCGCCATCAACATAGCCCCCTCGGCCGCTGACCGCGCCGAGGCCAAGCGCATAGCCGGCGCCACCGCTGCCGCCCTGCGCGACAGCGCGGGTACCCTCACCCCGGCCCTGAAAAAGGATGGCGTGGCCACACAGCGCATCCGCAAGCGCCTGAGCGACGTGCAGGCCGGCCCCGTGCTCAACTACGTGAAGACCGCTCCCCACGACAGCGTGAGCATCGTGGTGGACAATATGCGCGGGTTTACCGTCATCAAGATGGGACGCCGCACGTCGGAGGTGGATTCAATCCAGCTTAACCTCGTGCAGGTGGCCGGACAGGCCCTCCCCGCCAAGGTGCTCGCCCGCCTCAACGGCGGCCTCGCCCTCGACAGCCTCTCCACAGCTTTCTCCCCTGACAGTGTAATCGGCCAGGCCGAGCAGTGGATTCCCCTCTTCAACCGCGACGGAGCCTCCAACGCCATCGAGCCGGCTCAGCTCGACTCCCTCCGCTCCGCAGGAGGCCGCTACATCACGCTCCTCTCCACTCCCCAGGGCGCGCTGCTCGCAAAGGTCGTGAAGCAGACCGCTCCGGTAGAGGTGGTGGAGTATGACGAATACACCTACGCTCTCAACCCCTCCACCAAGACAGTGGCCGACGAGCGTGCGAAATTCGAGAAATTTCTCGCTGAGAACACCACTGCCGCCAAGTTCGCTGAAAACGCGGCCAAGGCCGGATACACCCTCCAGACCTTCCAGATCACTCCCTCTTCGCCCGCCATCCCCCGCATGGCCGGATACAATCAGTATTATCCCGAGAGCCGGCAGGTGGCACGCTGGGTGGTCATCGACGGCAAGCCCGGCGAGGTGAGCACCATCTACGAGGCCAAGGACGCCACGGCTCCCGCCCTCTACGCCGCTGCCGTGGAGGCTGCCTACGAAGATTTCGTACCCATGACCAACAAGGAGGTAAAGACATACCTCACGGAGAAGGTGCGCCGCTCCAAGGCCGGGGATGCCTTGGTGAAGAAATACAAGGGTGCCGGCAATGACCTGGCCAAGGTGGCCGCCGCCATGAACGTGGAGCCCCGCCAGATCCCCTCGTTCCGCTTCGGACGCGGCGCGGGCGTCAACGACGCAATCGCTCTGGGACGCATCGCAGGTGCCAACCCCAAGGGTGGTCTGACAATCGTCAAGGGTAATGACGGTGTCTACGCTTACATCATCGAGGGCGTGTCCACGGAGAACTTCCCCTACACAGACTCCGCATACGAGCAGCAGTACTTCCAGCTGATCAATCCCCAGATGGACCAGATGCTCCGCGGAGCTACCAAGGTGACCAACAACGCCTACAAGTTTGAAGCCGGAGAGTAACCCTTTCCAAACACCGTAATGACGCGGAGCTGTATGCCAGTTATACAGCTCCGCGCCGCGTTCAGGACCTACCTCCGCAATAAGTCATCCCACCTGAAACGTTACTATATAAAAACACCGCAATGACAGATACCGAAAGACTCCCGCTCATCGGAATGACCCTCGACGATCTCGGGGGAGTGTGCGCGCACGGCGGAATGCCCCGCTTCGTGGCGAAGCAGCTCGCCCAGTGGCTCTACGACAAGAAGGTGACATCCTTCGATGAGATGGCCAACATATCGAAGAAAAACCGCGAATGGCTCGCGGCAAACTATGTCATAGGCCGCAAAAAACCGGCCTCTTCAGTGCGCTCGGCAGACGGCACGGTGAAATATCTGTTCAATGTCGGCCCGGGACGCAACATCGAATCGGTCTATATCCCCGACAAGGAACGCGCCACTCTCTGCGTCTCCTCGCAGGTGGGGTGCAAGATGAACTGCTATTTCTGCGCCACGGGCAAGCTCGGCTTCAAGGCCAATCTTTCCGCCGCACAGATAATGAACCAGATTCTCTCCATACCCCCCGCGCCCGGCAAGGGGGGCGAGGCCATGAATCCCCTGACCAACGTGGTCTTCATGGGTATGGGCGAACCCCTCGACAACTGGAAAGAGGTGAGCAAGGTACTGGAGATCATGACGGCCCCGTGGGGCATGGCCTGGAGTCCGAAACGCATCACTGTCTCCACCGTGGGCCATATCGGCAATCTCAAGGAGCTGCTCGACAAGACCCAGGTGCACGTGGCCGTTAGTGTCCATTCGGCCGACCCCGCGCAGCGCGAGTCGATGATGCCCGCCCAGAAGGCCTTCCCCCTGCAGAGCGTGATGCGCTTACTCTCCGGCTATGACTTCAGCCATCAGCGACGCCTCTCGCTGGAATACATAATGTGGCGCGGAGTCAACGACGATATCGCCCATGCCAACCAGCTCGTCAAGCTGATAGGAAATCTCCCGGTGCGCGTGAACCTCATCCGCTATCATGCCATCCCGGGGATAGACCTGCGTCCATGCAGCGAGGAGAGGATGACGATGTTTCGCAATGTCCTCAATTCCCACGGCATCACGGCCACCATCCGCGCCTCGCGCGGCGAGGATGTGCAGGCGGCCTGCGGGATGTTGGCCGGACGCCAGGAGAGCCGGAGCGACCGCTGATTCCAAGTAAAAACACATTTTTCCCAAGATTATGTCAAGACCAGTACGTGTGGGTATCACCCACGGTGATTATAACGGCATCGGCTACGAGGTGATTCTCAAGGCTCTCGCCGACCCCGAGATGGCAGGGATGTGCACGCCCGTCATATTCGGCAATTCCAAAATTGCGGAGACCGTGCGCCGTGAGCTGCGCCTGGAGGACGTGAAGTGGCGCCGCATCGACTCCGCCGACCAGGCCCAGGATGGAGAAATAAGCATTGTGGACGTGTGTCAGGCTCCGGAGAGCCTCACTCCGGGCCATCCCTCGACCGAGGCCGGCCTCGCCGCAGCCGCCGCTCTCGAAGCGGCATGCCGGGCGCTGGAACAGGGTGAGATAGACGTGCTCGTGACCGCCCCCATCAACAAACGCACCATCTACAATCACGAGACCTTCCCATATCCGGGCCACACGGAGTATCTCGAAGCCCGGATAGGCAACGGCGCCAAGGCCACCATGATACTCTTCGACGACCTGCTGAGAGTAGCCCTCGTGTCCACCCACAAGGCCCTGCGTGATGTCCCGGCGGCCATCACGCGCGAGAATGTCGTGGCCAAAATCAATGCCCTCAACGACACGCTGCGCCGCGACTTCGGAATGGACCGCCCACGCATAGCCGTGCTCTCGCTTAATCCCCACAATGGCGACAACGGCCTTCTCGGCAGCGAGGAGATACAGATCATCACCCCCGCCATACAGGAGTGTGTGGACAAGGGCGTTCTCGCCTTCGGTCCATACGCCGCCGACGGATTTTTCGGCAACGGCACGTTCCGGAAATTCGACGGCATCGTGGCGATGTATCATGACCAAGGTCTCGCCCCCTTCAAGGCCCTTGCCGGTGAATATGGAGTCAATTACACTGCGGGCCTCCCCTTCGTGCGCACCTCCCCGGACCACGGGACAGGTTACGACATAGCCGGAAAGGGGATCGCCGATCCCATATCGATGCGCCGGGCCATTTTCAAGGCCATAGACCTGCACCGCAACCGCACCCTCCACGACCGCATATCCGCCAATCCACTGCGCACCACGCGCCAGCAACCTGAACGCCAATGAACTTCGGAATAATAGCGGCCGGAGAAGGGTCGCGCCTCTGCAGCGAGGGTGTCACTCTCCCCAAGCCCCTTGTGGACATCGACGGGCGCCCGATGATGGGACGTCTGCTTGACATCTTCATCTCCCTGGGGGCTGAGCGGATAGGTGTGGTCATCAACGGATACATGACGGAGGTGGCCGACTGGCTGCGTGCCCGCGCGGCCTGCGCGCCCGTGGAGATAGACATCAGGGTGAAGACCACACCCTCCTCCATGCACACATTCGCCGAGATAGCAGATATGCTCGCTCCTCACGGACGCTTCATCACCACGACGGTAGACACCATTTTTCATCCCGAGGCCTTCGGACGCTACGCCCGCACATTCGCGGAGGCTCCGGAGGATGTGGCCGGAATGATGGCGGTGACATCCTTTATAGATGACGAGAAACCCCTCTATGTGGCCACTACACCGGATATGCGCATATCGGGATTCTACGACACCCCGCGGGCCGACACCCGTTTCATCTCGGGAGGCATATACGGCCTGGACAGGCGCGCGGCGGATGTGCTCCGCAAATGCCTGGAAGAGGGCGTGGGGCGCATGCGCAATTTCCAGCGAGCGCTCGTGGGCCAGGCTCCGGACGGCACGCACACGTCGCCCGGACTTGACATCCGGGCCTTCGACATGGGCAAAATCATAGACGTAGACCACGCCTCGGACATTGAGATCGCCCGCCGATTCCTCTCCTCTCCGCAATAATTCCCATTCCTCATCATTCCACTGTAAAAATGCCAAACATTAAGATTGCCGGAGTGCTCCGGGCCGGCGCCTATTCACCCAACCATATCGGAAACGACGCGGCCATCTTCCACGCCGCAGCCGATGAGCTCCGCAAGCGGGGTTGCGAGGTGACGGTATACAGCGAGGAGCAGTTTAACAATTCCGACATACCGGAGGATGTCATCCTGGCTATGTGCCGCGAACGCGATTCGATCCACAAGCTCCAGACCCTGGAGGAGGAGGGCCGGCTCGTGATAAATTCCGGATTCGGAATAGAAAACTGCATACGCGAGCCGATGACCCGCATCCTGCTCGGCGCTGGGATTCCCTATCCCGACTCCATCATCGTCAACACCAACGAAAACTTACGCGAAGCCCTCGAAAAGGCCGATATAGAGCAGTGCTGGATCAAGCGCGGGGATTTCCACGCCATGCACAAGGAGGACGTCTCCTTCTGCCGCCACCCGGAGGAGGCCCAGGAGGTGCTTCACGAGTTTTTCTACCGCGGTATCCCCCGCGCCGTCATCAACCGCCACCAGCCCGGCGACCTCATCAAATTCTACGGCATACTCGGGCAGCCCTTCTTCTATCATTTCTATCCTTTCGATTCCCATCACAGCAAGTATGGCGACGAGGCTGTCAACGGCCATTCCAAGGGCCTGGCATACGACGAGCACAAACTGCGCGACCTCTGCAACCGCGCCGCGGAGGTGATGAATGTCAGAATCTACGGGGGCGACTGCATAGTGGATCCCGACGGCTCCATACGCATCATCGACTTCAACGACTGGCCCTCCTTCGCCCCCTGCCGCCGCGAGGCTGCCCCCTATATAGCGAAATGCGTGCTGTCTGCCGTCAGGGAACGCCGCCGCGCACGCAAATAAATCCATCCTTATGAAAAAAAGAATCGAGAGACTCAAAGCCGAATACCGCTCCTCCCTGAAATCAATGGACACGGAGGAAACATTCGACCTCATATTCTACCGCCCGCTCGGATTTATATGGGCCGTCGCGGCGCGACGCCTCGGCATCACGCCCAACGCCATCACCATAGCATCAATCCTCCTCGGCATAGGGGCCGGCGTGGCTTTCTACTTCGACAATATCTGGATAAACGTTATAGGAGCCCTGCTCCTCGTCTGGGCCGACTCCTTCGACAGCGCCGACGGACAGCTCGCCAGGATGACGCATCAGTATTCCCGCATAGGACGTATTCTCGACGGATTGAGCGGCGACCTATGGTTTGCCGCCATATACGTGGCGATATGTCTGCGCGAGAACGTGACCTCGGACTTCTTCATGGCCCATAAATGGGTGATATGGGTGATGGCCGTGGTGACGGGTCTGTGTCACGCCACACAGGCCGCTATGGCCGATTATTACCGCCAGTTTCATCTCTTCATCGTCAAAGGGAAAGAGGGAAGCGAACTGGAGGATTCCTCCGATTTGGAATCCCGGCTGGCGGCCCTTAAGAGGCAGGGAGCGTTCTGGCCGCGTCTGACCCTGACCTTCTATCTGCGGTACACCCGCGGCCAGGAGGCCCGCACGCCCAATCTGCGACGGCTGCGCTCCATGCTGCGCCGCAGATACAGCGGCCAGTTGCCCGGAGAATTCCGCGAGACGTTTCGCGCGGCAAGCCGCCCTCTGATGAAATACACCAACATCCTCTCCTTCAACACACGGTGTTTCGCGCTCTTCGCGGCTGTCTTGATATTCCGCATGCCCTGGCTCTATTTCGTGTTCGAGCTGACGGTGCTCAACGCTGTGCTGGTCTACATGATGTGGCGTCATGAGAGAATTTCAGCCCGCTTCTGCCGTGAGCTGGACTATTCCGATATTAAAGGCATTATTTTCGACTACGGAGGCACCCTGGATTCCGGCGGAGACCATTGGAGCGAGGTGATCCGGGAGGCCTGGCGCCAGGCCGGTGTGCCCGTGAGCCGCGAGCAGTTTCGGGAGGCATACGTCTTCGCCGAACGCGAGCTTGCACGCACTCGACATATCCTGCCCCACCACACTTTCGCCGACCTAATGCTCATCAAGATGCGTCTTGAACTCGGCTACGCCCTTGAGCAGAGCTGGATAGATCCCGGACATATCGAGCGATGGGCCCGGGAGACGGCCCGGATGTGCGATGAAGCGGCACGGCGCCATATAGAGAGGGCACGCCCCGTGCTTGAGCGGCTTTCCAGGCGCTTCCCGCTGGTGCTGGTGTCAAATTTCTACGGCAATGTCAACGCCGTGCTGCACGAGTATGGACTTGACCGTTATTTCCGCACCGTGGTGGAGAGTGCCGTGGTGGGGGTGCGCAAGCCGGACCCGGCGATTTTCCGCCTCGGCGTGGAGGCCCTGGGTCTTGCACCCCGTGAGGTGCTTGTCATCGGAGACAGCCTGCGAAAGGACATACTCCCGGCCGAGAGCCTGGGATGCCGAGTGATGTGGATCAAAGGGAAAGGCTGGACTCCCGAAGAGGATGCCGCCGAGCATCCGGGGCGTATCCCCTCGATAGAAGCCGTTCCGGCTATTTTAGACATCGAATGAAACTACACCCGGTTTACATTTTTTAACAGAATTGGTCTATAATTCTTTAAAATTAGTGTAAATTGGCTATAAATTGCAAGTGTTAACATTTTTTAGTAAATATACATGCGGATTTTGTGTTAAAAAACTTTGTCAATTGCAAAATCCGTTATACTTTTACGCCGCTAAAACTCAAAACCGCAAAAACAACTCAAAAACGACAATACAACTATGGCAAACAAAGCTGCTAAGCCCAACGGAAAACTGGGCGTTATGGTAGTGGGTCTCGGCGCCGTGACCACCACATTCATGACCGGTGTGCTTATGGCACGCAAGGGTCTGGCCAAGCCTGTGGGCTCCATGACCCAGTATGACAAAATCCGCGTGGGCCGTGGCGAAGATAAGAAATATCTCCACTATAAGGATATCGTGCCCCTGGCTGAACTCGACGACATCGTGTTCGCCGCATGGGACGTTTTCCCCGCAAACGCATACGAGTCCGCTCTCAATGCCGAGGTGCTCAAGGAGAAGGACATTAACCCCGTGAAGGAGGAGCTGGAGGCCATCAAGCCCATGAAGGCCGCTTTCGACCGCAACTACGCAAAGCGTCTTGACGGCGAGAACACTATGGGCGACATCACCCGCTGGGAGATGGTGGAGCGTCTGCGCGAGGACATCCGCAACTTCAAGAAGGAAACCGGTGTTGACCGCGTGGTAGTGCTCTGGGCAGCTTCCACCGAGGTTTACGTGCCCGTCGACATGGAGGTGCACGGCAAGCTCGAGGATCTGGAGAAGGCCATGAAGGCCGACGACAAGGAGCGTATCGCCCCCTCCATGTGCTATGCCTACGCCGCCCTCAAGGAGGGTGCTCCATTCATCATGGGCGCCCCCAACACCACTGTCGACATTCCCGCCATGTGGGAACTCGCCGAGCAGACCAAGATGCCCATCGCCGGCAAGGACTTCAAGACCGGCCAGACCCTCGTAAAATCCGGCTTCGCCCCCATCATCGGCACCCGCTGCCTGGGTCTGAGCGGATGGTTCTCGACCAACATTCTCGGCAACCGCGACGGTCTCGTGCTTGACGAGCCCGCAAACTTCCGCACCAAGGAGGTTTCCAAGCTTTCCACCCTGGAGTCCATCCTCGTGCCCGAGAATCAGCCCGACCTCTACGGCCACGGCAACGATGAGGACACCCAGTACTACCACAAGGTGCGCATCAACTACTATCCCCCCCGCAACGACAACAAGGAGGGATGGGACAACATCGACATCTTCGGCTGGATGGGCTATCCCATGCAGATCAAGATCAACTTCCTCTGCCGCGACTCCATCCTCGCTGCTCCCCTCTGCCTGGACCTCGTGCTCCTCAGCGACCTCGCCGCACGCGCCGGCCGCTACGGCACGCAGCGCTTCCTGAGCTTCTTCCTCAAGAGCCCCATGCACGACTACACCAAGGACGAGGTGCCCGTAAACCATCTCTTCCAGCAGTACGTGATGCTTAAGAACGCCATCCGCGAGATGGGCGGCTACGAGGCAGATGAGGAAATCGACTGATCCCCCGCCACAGGAAATACAAATCCGAAAATACACCAAAGAGGGAGGACATGACCGCGAGTCGTGTCCTCCCTTTTCCTACCGGCATACGATATGCCGGACATGGCGATATACGCCCGAAGTGGATTTAGCCGTTATCAAGACATGATACAGCATTTCATCACCGAATACAATCTCGAGGGTGTGGCCATAGGGCTAACGACCTTCCTTATCATCGGCCTGTTCCACCCTCTGGTAATAAAAGGAGAGTACTACCTGGGGCAAAAATGCAACTGGCTTTTCCTCCTGGCCGGTATACTTACCCTTGCAGCATCCCTGACCACCGTGGGGACTGTTTCGATTCTGCTCGGCGTGACCTCCTTCTCCTGCTTCTGGTCAATTCTCGAAGTGAAAGAGCAGCGCGAGAGGGTGCACAAGGGATGGTTCCCGGCTAATCCCAAACGTACCGGAAAGACCCTGAAAAAAAATTCCTGAGCGATACGACACCCTGAAAAAAGAATCCATTAGCGATACAAGATGCAGAAGAATATCATAATTTCGGAAGAGATAAGAAATGTGGTTCCGGGCTACCGGATGGTATATATAGAGGCGGATGTGGCCAACGGACCGGTGACTCCTGAGCTGATTGCGGAGATGGACCGAATATGCGCCGACGTGACGGCCGGACTCGAAATTCCGGACATCAACCGCCGCCCTCCCATCGCGGCAACCCGCGCCGCATACAAGGCCCTGGGCAAGGACCCCAACCGCTACCGCCCCTCGCAGGAACAGCTGATGCGCCGTCTGCTTAAAGGGCAGGGACTGTATCACGTGGACACCCTTGTGGATGCCGGCAATATGGTGTCGCTGGCACTTGGCAGTTCGATAGGAGTGTTTGACCGCGACAAAATCAAGGGTGACACCCTGACATTAGGCGTAGGCCGCGAGGGAGAGCCATACGAGGGTATCGGCCGAGGGCCGCTAAACATAGCCGGGCTTCCGGTGATACGTGATGCCGCAGGGGGAATAGGAACCCCTACCAGCGACAACGAGCGCACCAAGGCAGGCCCCGACACACGCCGTGTGAGCATCTGCATCAACATGTATGACTCCGAGACCGTCACTCCCGCCGAGGCAGCCGCCATGATGACCGACGCCCTGCTGCGCCACTGCTCCGCCTCCGACGTCACCCACACCGTTATCTGAATTTATCACTGAGTTCACGGGCGCGGGTGAGGCCTGCGGCCAGATTACGGCTTCGGGGAGATACGGCTTCACGGCGCCATGCCGGGAGAGCTGAATAATATGTCATCCATGCCTCCATGCGCTCATGCTCGGAGCGGAGCAAAGCGGCGCCGCGCTCCTTCCGGATGTCATCGCCGTGCGTGAGCAGGATGCGTGCGATCTCAAGACCCGGATAAAGGATGTCTCCGTTCCGTGAGGTAGCCATAAAGGGCCACCGCTGTTCGTCACAGAAATCAAGGGCCCTCACCGCCATTCTGACCGCCTCGGCTCCTCTGCCATGCTCCTCAAGTTCGAGAGCGGTGAGGAGTATGCTCTGCCTCTGGTCAGCTACTATCAAGGCGGCATACGGGTCAAGCCACGCCCCGGACTGCATGTAGTCGCCCCGCATTGAGTCCACGGCACGCATACCCCTGTCAAGTCCGCCTACGGTGTCACCCGAGGCCTCCAGCTTCACCACCGGTCCGCAGGTCATCCCGTATCTCGCCGCTCCGGCGAGGGCGGGAGACGAAACCCCGCGATGCCAGTAGACCGGGCGCGGGTTTTCCAGAGACTCATTGGATATGAGAATGTCAAGCATCACTATCTGCGAGAGCATCACCTTCGATCCGGGCGCTTTCCCTAACGTGGCGAAAAGGTCTATCTCCCTCCGCTCATCTCCACTGCCTACCGTCAGACGGGAGGCCGGAATACGGGCCACGTGTGCTGTGTCGGCATACATCCGGCGCAACGCCTCCCGGCCGTCCATCGGCTCCGTGACACTGTCGGGGAGTTGCGCGAAGGGAATCTGCAGATATGCAAAATCCTCAGGCCGTCCGACCATCGCAGGAGGCTTACCTCCATCCTCGCGCGGCCCTGACAGTTGCCGGGCATACCAAGGAGTGGAGAGATATGACTGATTGACAATCACCACATCCCGGCGCATCCCCTCCACATTCTGCATATACCACACGGGGAAGGTGAAATTGTCACCCTGCACCACCAGTATGGCATTCTCCTCAAGAGGCATCAGCAGATTAGAGGCCATTGTTTCCGGAATCCGGCGTCCGGAGCGGTCGTGGTCAGGTATATTCTCTCCAAGCATCCAGAGCGGTATGGCCACTCCGGCAGTCATGGCAAGGACACACCTCCACTTCCGCACCACACCCCCTGCTCCGTTGAAGGCCACACCTCCCAGACCCATGGCTATCCAGAACGAAAAGGTCCAGAAGGATCCCAGGAAACTGTAGTCGCGCTCACGCGGTTCCCCGGGGGTCTGGTTTAGGTAGAACACAATGGCCAGTCCGGTCATGAGAAAGAGCACCGCACTCACGCTCAGTATGCGCCTCCCCGTCAGGCCTGATCGGGCGAGCACCACGCATCCCCATATTCCGAATATGAAAGGTATGAGATAATACACGTGATGACCCGGGTTCTCCTTGCCCGCCTCGGGAGGAAGTAGCTCCTGAGGACCGAGCATGGCGTTGTCTATAAACGGAATTCCGGTGATAAAATTGCCATGATCGACTTCGCCGGAGGAGGGTATGTCGTTCTGCCGGCCGCAGTAGTTCCAAAGGAGATAGCGGAAATACATGTATCCCATCTGATAGGCGAGCATATAGCGGAGGTTCTGAAAATATGTGGGGCGATGGGCCGCGCCTTTATGGCGCACGCCCTGCACATCCCGTTTTCCGGCGGGATTGCCCGCTTCGTCAAGTGTCTGCGATACGGCTGTCTCCTCCATGCTCTCCGGCGTCATTCCGGCCCATCCGGCGTAGGCGTCAAGATTGTCCGCACCCGGAGCGGTGATGCGTGGCAGGAACATGTCAAGCTCCGGGGTATAGACAAGATCGTATTTCTTGGCAGCCGCCACATATCCCCTCGGCACCGGCAGCGTGTCGCCGTCGGCGGCAAGGAGGCCGAAGGTGTCGCGTACACGTGCCCCGGCCGTCAGGGGAACGTAGGTCGTGCCCTTGGGCCTGCGGATATAGTCACGGTAGCTCCACAAGGTGTCTCCGCCCGCGGTGACGTGCATGTCCTCGCGCCAGAGGGGACGGCTGAAAGGGGTGCGCCCATGGAAGAGAGGAGAGGATCCGTATTGCTCGCGGGCAAGGTATGACGCGAAGGCGAAGGGGTCGGAGGGATCTCCCTGGTTCATGACAGGGGATGCCATGGCCCGTATTGGAATCAGGAGCCACACCAGGTATCCGGTGAGGACCATGGCTCCCATCCAGCACAGTAGCGACACCCTCGGCCACCCCTTTGTCAGAAACGGAAGCAGGAAGGCGACGGACATAAGGAGGATGACCGAGAGCGCCCCCCCGCTGCCGTATGGCCAGCCGAGACGGTTGACGCAAAACAGCTCCATCCAGCCTGACCATCGGGCCGTCAGCGGCATCATGCCCAGCAACAGAACACCCACCAGGAGACACCCCCACCAAAGCGCGCCCCATGCACGCCATGGAGAGGGCCGGCGGAAATGTCCGTATATCCATATCAGAGCCAGGGCCGGGAGGCAGAGAAGATTGAGCTGGTGCACTCCGATAGAAAGACCTGTGATATATGCTATCAGGACCACGCGTCTGCGACGGGAGCCTGAATCCCTCATACTGACCCATCCGGTCATCAGCCATACGGCAAAGGCGGTCAGAAACAGCGACATGGCATACACTTCGGCTTCTACTGCAGAGAACCATGCCGAGTCGCACCACCCGAAGGAGAGCGCCCCTCCGGCTGCCGTGACGGCTGCCGTGACACGTGCGAAAGCACTCACGCGCAACACGCGTCCCCACAGCATACACGCCACACTCATTATCACGGAGGCAAGGAGCGCGGTGCCCGTGGCCATGAAGAAGCCGGAGGCCACGTTTATCATCCATGCCTCGCGCCCGGCAGGGGCGAAGAGGGCTATTATACGATGCGTGAGCATCCATAAGGGGTTGCCCGGAGGATGCCCTATTTCAAGCCGCAGGGCGGCGGTGACATATTCCGGACAGTCCCAGAAGGATACGCCATCTTCGGCCGTGAGCAGATACACTGTGAACGCCAGCAGCCCGGCCACCGCACAGGGCAACCTCAGCCATAAGGGCGTGAATACTGTTTTCAACCGCTCTGAAAGTGTCATCCGGATAATGGCATTATTTCAAGGTTTGCGTATTCCCCGGTCAAGCAGCCGATGCTTCACCTGCATCCGCACCCATGTGGGTGTACACCCCACGGCCACGATGGAAATTCTGTTGAGAAGCCCGTTGATATACTGTTGCTTCCCCTTCAGAAGACGCGCCACGGCACGCTCGGCGAATTTTTCCGGACGGGCCACTACACCCAGTCCGACAGCCAGACGCATGAGTTTCGGAGGGAGTCCGAAAAGGGATGTGGCTACACCTCCGGGAGCCGCGACCATCACCCTCACACCGCTGTCACGGAGCTCCAGGGCCAGAGAACGGGAAAACACCCGCAGGAAGGCCTTCGTGGAGGCATAGAGAGCGAGTCCGGGCATCGGCATCCAGCATGACATGGACGACATGTTGAGAATGTATCCGCTTCCCTTCATGGCAAACCGGGCACCGAACAGGCGGCACATCTGCGCCACACTCCTGACGTGCAGATCCACAAAAGTATCCACGCGCTTTTCGGGAGTCTCGGTAAGGAAATCAAAAGAGAAAATACCGGCGTTGTTGACCAGCACCTCCACATCCGGCATCAGACCCGTGGAGTCAAGCCATCCTACAAGCAACCCCGGGGCCTTGGCCAGTGTCAGATCCATAGTGACAGGCCATGTGACCACTCCCCATTCAGAAACGATTCTCTCCGACGCTTCACGCAGCGGAGTTTCAGTGACACTCACCATAACCAACGAATATCCACGGCGCGCGAGGGCCCGGCAATATTCCATCCCTATTCCCCCGTCGGCTCCCGTGACAATGGCTATATGCCTCTTTTCCATTCTTCTGTCCATCCCGTCAATGACCTGCTTTTATTATTGACGTCTGCCGATTTTCTCGATTTCACGTCTGATTCCCTCTGGAAGACCCTCGAGGTGCTTGTGACAGGCCATCTCCCGAGAATACATACGCGCTATGCAGTAATTGATGTGGTCGCATCCGCAACGGTGTGAAAGCTCTTTGCGTATGCGGTTGACGAAATCAGGCTCGTTGAGCAACGCACGCCCCATCTGCACGAATTCGAATCCCTCGTCAATCACCTGCTCCGCCCCCTTGCCGTCGATGACTCCGCCGACATACACCAGAGGAAGACGCAGGGCCTCGCGGAAACGCCTGGCATCCTCAAGGAAGTAAAGAGGCTTGAAAGGCTCGCTCTTTATCATGAAGCGCCCGAAAGCACGCACTCCGTATTTCAGCCACCACTGGCGCATGTAGTGTGTCATGGAGTATATGGGCATCTCTCCACGCATAACATACATCGGAGCTTTGCTCACGAAGCCTCCGGAAAGGACTATACCGTGAACTCCGCAAGCCTCTATCTCCCGGGCCACTGTGATGCAGTCGTCGATTTCGAGTCCCCCTTTGAAGCCGTCGCGCATGTTGGTCTTCACAAGCACACCCATGTCGCTTCCGGCGGCTTTCATGGTCTCGTCGAGACACCACCGCATGAACGTCATGCGATTTTCAAGCGAGCCTCCCAGGGCGTCGTGACGCCTGTTGGTATAAGGTGAGAGAAACTGTGAGATGAGGTAGCCGTGTCCGGCATGTACCTCCACGCAATCGAATCCCGCATCCCGGGCCACACGTACCGCCTCACCGAAGTCCCGTGCGGTCTGCCGCGCTTCGTCTATTCCCAGACCTCTCACGATGGTGGGAGAATAGAGATTGAACCCGGAAGAGGCTCCTACGGGTATTCCTCCGGCAGTGGCGAAGTGCGTCATGTTGCCGCAATGCCCAATCTGTATGGAGGCCTTTGCTCCCCGAGCGTGAATGCCGTCGGTGATTTCACGAAGTTGCGGCTGTATATCGCGGCGTAACCAGAGCTGGGTGGTGAACGACAGCGCCCTGCGGTTGATACCCGCGTATGCGAGCGTGGTCATCCCGACACCCCCCTCGGACACTTTCCAATGATAGTCACGCAGCTGGGGAGTGGGGCCGTTAGAGTGTCCCATACCCTCGAAGGCGGCGGAGCGGATGGTGCGGTTGCGCAGGGCTACCGGTCCTATGTTGCAGGGAGTGAAAAGTTTCATTATCAATAGATGAATGGAAGTATATAACGGCGTCCAAGCGCTGCATATTCGTCGCCGAACTCCGAAAGGTAGCGGCGATGGAGCGAACGGGCACGCGGGGCAAGATTGGCGAAGGTCCAAATGGCGAATACAGCTCCGGGGAGCGACCATGAGAGAATGGCAAATCCGGTCCATTCCACGAACTCTCCCAGATAGTTGGCTGAAGTGACATAGCGGAACATCCCACCGCGCGGTATGTAATGCCCACGGTCACCGGGACGGCGCAGATGGCGTATGATGCTGTCGGAATGGATATTTATAATCATCCCCATGAAAAACACCACCGTGCCGAAAATGAAGCATGGACTGTAAAGCCAACCCACCGGATAAGCTCCGGTGGGCGACACATGGAAAAACCATCCCCCTATCATGTAGGCGTTCACAAGATTGAACGTGATGCCCATAAGTATGATGGAGAGGGGCATTCGGCTGTTGCCCCGGATAAGGAGCGGGAAGATGAACGAGCGTTGGAAATAATGAAGCAGAAACAGCGAGGTCATCACGGCGAGCGCCGGCTCTCCACGCCTGGGCGACATAAGCCACATCGCCAGCATGGCGAAAAACACAGGTGCCTCCATCAGCACCCATCCTGCACGATTGGGTACCGAGGGTCCCCAGGCACGGGTGTAGGCCACTCCATAACCGGCAGTGACCCTCTGAAGGGCAATGAACACGACGACTGCAAGAGCCACCATGGTCCATACCACCGCATAGTAGGTGTCTACAGAAAACATTTCGCTCATCTTCAATGCAATGCAGCTATTTCCTCCAACGACAGTCCGGTAAGCTCACTTATCGTCGTGTCGGGAAGACCCTTCAATATCATGGCCTTGGCCACTGACTTTATTCCCTGTTGCAAGCCCTGTTGCAAGCCCTGTTGCAAGCCCTGTTCCCGTCCCTGTTGCAAGCCTTCGGCCATACCCTCGG
>CAMWLC010000011.1 GCA_947174995.1 uncultured Porphyromonadaceae bacterium | reverse complement strand
GCTTACGATCAGCAATTCGCCTCATGGCCCACCTACAATGGTGATGATCTCGAACTCTCCGTGGATGACTACGGCACGCATTTCCGCCTCTGGTCTCCCAAGGCCGAGGCCGTGCGCCTCTTCCTCTACAATACGGGCCGTCTCGGAAAGCCCTACGAGCAGATCGACATGAAGGCCGATCCCTCCAACGGCACATGGACCGCCTCGGTGCCCGCGAAACTCTACGGCAAGTTCTACACCTTCCAGGTGAAGCAAAACGGCAAGTGGCTCCGGGAGACCCCCGGCGTATGGGCGAAGGCTGTCGGCGCCAACGGCGAACGCGCGGCAATCATAGACTTCTCCTCAACCGATCCGGAGGGCTGGAGCGAGGACAAGGGTCCGAAGGTGGACAATTTCTCCGATGTGATAATCTACGAGATGCACCACCGCGATATGTCGATGCACCCCTCATCGGGCATCGCCAACAAGGGAAAGTTTCTCGCCCTCACCGAAGAGGGGACGGCCACTCCCGGCGGAGAGTCCACCGGTCTGGACCATCTCAAGGAATTGGGCATAACCCACGTGCATATCCTCCCCTCCTACGACTACAATTCGGTGGATGAGATCAATCTCCAGAACAACACCTACAACTGGGGCTATGACCCTCTCAACTACAATGCTCCGGAAGGCTCCTACTCCACCAATCCCTCCGATCCCGAGGCCCGCGTGCGCGAGATGAAGGAGATGGTCAAGACCCTGCATGACAACGGCATCGGCGTGATCATGGATGTGGTCTACAACCACACCGCCCAGAACGACGACTCCAATTTCGAGCTGACCGCTCCCGGTTACTATCACCGCCACTGGGACGACGGACGCTACTCCGACGCCTCGGGATGCGGCAACGAGACGGCCAGCGATCTCCAGCAGATGCGCGACTATATCATCAATTCCGTGAAATACTGGGCCAAGGAATACCATATCGACGGTTTCCGCTTCGACCTTATGGCAATCCACGATACGGAGACCATGAACCAGGTAGCGGCTGCCCTCAAGGAGATCGATCCCTCCATCTTCGTCTACGGCGAGGGTTGGACAGCCGGTGACTCCCCGCTCCCCGTGGCTGACCGCGCCCTGAAGGAGAATGTTTCGAAAATGACCGATATAGCCGTCTTCTCCGATGACATCCGCGACGCCGTGAAGGGTCATTACTCCGACGCCACCGACCGCGGTTTCGCCACCGGAAAACCGGGCCAGGAGGAGACCGTGAAAATCGGTATCGTGGCCGCCACGGCCCATCCGCAGGTGAACTACAAGAAGGGAAACAATTCCAAGTTCCCCTACGCCAAGTCGCCCGAGATGGTGGTGAACTACGTTTCCTGCCACGACGACCTCACGCTCACCGACAAGCTCCGCAAGTCGATGCCCGACGCCACCGACGCCGAGCGCATGGAGGCGGCCAAGCTGGCACAGACCATCGTGTTCACCTCCCAGGGCACTCCCTTCATGTTTGCCGGCGAGGAGATCTTCCGCGACAAGAAGGGTGTCCACAACTCCTACAAGAGCCCCGATGACATCAACGCCATCGACTGGACCCTCAAGGAGGCCAACCGCGACCTCTTCGACTACTACAAGGGTCTCGTAGCCCTGCGCAAGGCCCACCCCGCCTTCCGCATGACCTCGGCCAAGGATATCGCGAAGAATCTGGTGTTTGACAAAATCGACTCCGCCAAGACTCCCAATCTCATAGCCTACTCCCTGCGCAACCATGCCAACGGCGATGAGTGGCAGGAAATCAAGGTGGTGCTTAACGGCGCCGACCAGACCCGCGAGTACAACGCTCCCAAGGGCGACTGGATGATCGTGGCCCATGACGGCAAAATCTCCCCCGCGGAGGGTCTCGGCTCCTTCGCCGGAGGCACCATCACCCTCGCCCCCCACTCCGCACTCATCCTCGCGAAGAAATAAGGATCGTCTCACCGTGAAACGCCCTCACCAAGCAGAGCGGCCCCGCATCATGATGATGCGGGGCCGCTCTGCTTGGTGGTTTTCGGTTTAGTATTTTTCGGAGGATTTCGGGTCCGGATCAGCGGTTTTTGTACATCTCCTCGTAATACTTCTCGTAGTCGCCGGAGGTGATATTGTCCATCCAGTCCTGGTGGTCAAGATACCAGCGCACGGTCTTCTCTATACCCTCCTCGAACTGCAGCGAGGGTTCCCAGCCGAGTTCAGATTGGAGTTTGCGCGAGTCAATGGCGTAGCGCAGATCATGGCCCATGCGGTCGGTGACGTAGGTGATGAGCTTCTCCGACGATCCCTCGGGATTGCCGAGCAGACGGTCCACGGTCTTGATTATCACCTTGATCAGGTCGATGTTCTTCCACTCGTTGAATCCGCCGATATTGTAGGTCTCGGCCACTTTCCCCTCATGGAATATCAGGTCGATGGCCCGTGCGTGGTCTTCCACGAAGAGCCAGTCGCGCACGTTCTCACCCTTGCCGTAGACGGGCAGGGGCTTACCCTGACGGATATTGTTGATGAAGAGGGGTATCAACTTCTCGGGAAACTGATAGGGGCCGTAGTTGTTGGAGCAGTTCGTGACGAGCGTGGGCATGCCGTAGGTGTCATGATATGCACGCACGAAATGGTCGGAAGAGGCTTTCGAGGCCGAATAGGGGGAGTGGGGATTGTATTTGGTGGTCTCGAGGAAAAACTCCGTGCCGTAGGCCATGTCGTCCTTGCTGGAGGCCTTGGTGGTGAAGGGTGCGGGGACACCCTCGGGATGGGTCAGTTCAAGTGCTCCGTAGACCTCGTCAGTGGATATATGATAGAAGAGCTTCCCCTCGAATTTCTCGGGCAGGGACTCCCAATACTCCTTGGCGGCCTGGAGCAGGGCAAGGGTACCCATGACGTTGGTGCGCGCGAAGGTGAAGGGGTCCTTGATGGAGCGGTCCACATGGCTTTCGGCAGCCAGGTGGATTATGCCGTCGATGGAGTATTCCCTCACGATGCGGCGCATCTCCTCGATGTCGGCTATGTCGGCACGCACGAAGGTGTAGTTGGGCCTGTCCTCGATGTCCTTGAGGTTGGCGAGATTTCCGGCATACGTCAATTTGTCGAGATTGACGATATGATAGTCGGGATATTTGTTGACGAACAGGCGCACCACGTGCGACCCGATGAAACCGGCTCCGCCGGTGATCAGGATATTGCGTTTCATTGCTTTTTCAGATTTTCTATACACTTCTTGAGGGCGTCAGTCCAGTAGGGCACTTTCAGTCCGAAGGTGCGCTTGAACTTCGTCTTGTCGAGCACCGAATAGGAAGGGCGCTTCACGGGAGAGGGAAACTCGTCGGAATGGCAGGGCTGAATGTCGCACCCGGTGTTTCCGGCTATCTCGGCTATCACTTTCGTGAAGTCATACCACGAGCAGACACCCTCGTTGGAGTAGTGATAGATTCCCTCGTTGCCCTCCAGCTTGCGGTTTTCGACGATGTGGAAGATGGCCTCCGCGAGGTCGCGGGCGTATGTCGGGGTGCCCGCCTGGTCGAAGATGACGTTGAGTACCGGCTTCGTGGCCGTCAGGTCAAGCATCGTCTTGACGAAGTTGCGCCCGTATTCGGAATAGAGCCAGGCGGTGCGGAACACGAGGGCCTTCACGCCGCTCTCCGCTATGGCCTGCTCGCCGTGGAGCTTGGTCAGGCCGTAGACTCCGGTGGGATTGGCCGGCTCATCCTCCCCGCGGGGGGTGTTGCCGGTGTTTCCGCCGAAAACGTAGTCGGTGGAGACATGCACCAGCGTCGCGCCGTTGTCGCGGGCGGCCTCGGCGAGATTGCGCACGGCTCCGGCATTGAGAAGCTCGGCGAATTCCGCGTCGCTCTCGGCCTTGTCCACATTAGTGTAGGCGGCGCAGTTGATGATCACCTTCACGTCACGATCCTTCACCATCTTCTTCACGGCCTCGGCATCGGTGATGTCCAGCTCGGCCACGTCGGTGAAGATATAATTGTCTTCGGAGTCACGCGCGGCCAGGCGCAGGCAGTTGCCGAGCTGTCCGTTGGCCCCGGTGACGAGTATGTTCATTTTTTCCATATAAGCGCTCAAAATTCTCCGTAAACAAACGGGGAGTCGAAATCCTTCAGCAGGGGGTGGCGGGTGTCCTTCTCGGAGAGCAGGGCGTCGGCGGCGTCTATTCTCCAGTCAATCCCGAGAGAGGAGTCGAGGATGGAGATTCCGCCGTCGGCCTCGGGGGCGTAATAGTTGTCGCATTTATACTGGAACACGGCCGTCTCGCTCAGCACCGCGAAACCGTGGGCGAATCCACGTGGCACGAAAAACTGGAGATGGTTGTCTTCCGTCAGCTCCACGGCCACATGGCGGCCATACGTGGGCGACCCCTTGCGGATGTCCACGGCCACGTCGAGCACGGCCCCGCGCACGCATCTCACGAGCTTGGCCTGCGTAAAGGGGGGACGCTGGAAATGGAGTCCGCGCATCACTCCGCGCGAGGAGCAGGATTCGTTGTCCTGCACGAACTCCACGCGGGCCACCTCCTCGTCAAACACCCGCTTCGAATAACTCTCGAAGAAATATCCCCGCGCATCCGTGAAGACGCGGGGCCTGAGGATGACCACACCCTCGATGTCAGTCTTGATTACTTCCATAAATCAGTCAATGTTGCGTTCGCCGGTGCGTTCCACCTCATCCACCACCTTGAGCAGATACTGCCCGTACTGGTTCTTGAGCATCGGGGCGGCCAGTTCACGCATTTTCTCGCCGCTTATCCAGCCGTTGCGGAAAGCGATTCCCTCAAGGCAGGCTATCTTGAGGCCCTGACGCTTCTCGAGCACCTCCACATAGATGGAGGCCTCGGCCAGGGAGTCGTGTGTGCCGGTGTCCAGCCATGCGAATCCGCGCGGCAGGGTGCGCACCTTGAGCTCGCGGTCTTCGAGGAAACGCTGGTTGACAGTGGTGATTTCCAGCTCGCCGCGTGCCGAGGGCTTGATGGAGGCGGCCACATCCACCACCTTGTTGGGATAGAAATAGAGTCCCACCACGGCATAATTGCTCTTGGGATGCTCGGGCTTCTCCTCTATCGACAGGCAGTTGCCCTCCTTGTCAAACTCCGCCACGCCGTAGCGCTCCGGGTCATCGACCCAATAGCCGAATACGGTGGCCTTGCCATTATCCTCGGCCTCCCTGACACACTCCACGAGGGTGTGCGAGAATCCGGCACCATGGAATATGTTGTCGCCCAGCACCAGGCACACCGAGTCGTCGCCGATAAACTCGCGCCCGATGATGAAGGCTTGCGCCAGGCCGTCGGGCGAGGGCTGCTCGGCGTAGGTGAACTTCACCCCGTAGTCGGAGCCGTCGCCCAGAAGACGCTTGAATCCCGGGAGATCCTGCGGAGTTGATATGATGAGTATGTCGCGTATCCCGGCAAGCATCAGCGTGGATATGGGATAATAGACCATCGGCTTGTCGTAGATGGGAAGCATTTGTTTCGACACGCCCTTGGTGATGGGATACAATCTGGTGCCGGAGCCTCCGGCGAGTACAATTCCTTTCATGTTATGGTGTTTGCAGATTTTCAGATTAAAATTTCTATTTGCGGCCGAAACGGCGGAAGAGTTCGCAATACTGACGCGCCACGAGATGCCAGGTGTAACGCCGCTCCGCTATCTCCCTCATGGGCTCTCCGCTGAGTCCGTCGGCATGGGCCAGGGCGCCCAGCTCCTCGGGAGAGCTGAAATAGTAGGCCTTTCCCTCAGTGGTCTCGCGGTTGTAGACCACATCCCATGTGGCGATGGGGACGCCGAACTGCATGGCCTCCACCAGCGAGGGGTTGGTGCCTCCGGCGCTGTGGCCGTGGATATAGAGCCCGGCGTTGGAGCGCAGGGTGTAGAGGGTGTCCAGGTCGTAGATGGCGTCGAGGAGATGGATGTTCGGGCGGTCGGCATAACGTGCCTTCAGGCGGCGCGACCATTCGCTGTGCTGCCAGTTGCCTATGAACACGAGCTCCTTGTCGGAGTTCTCGAAGGCTTGGAGGATGATATGGCTGTTGTTTTCAGGCTCTATGCGGCACACCGTCACGCCGTAGCGTCCCGCCCTGAGGCCGTATCTGTCGAGAATCTCCTTCATCTTCTCCGCCGGGACAGCGCGCCGGGCATGGTCGCCGCCGTATGCTATGAGTTCCGAGGGTCGGCCGTAGGTCTCGGTGACGTAGTCCTGGATACCCTTGTTGTCGGCCACGATGATATCGGCGTGTTTCACGGCCATGGCCTCGGAGGCTTTGAGGAGCTTGCGTGCGGCCGCGCCCCATTTGTCGCGGCGGTGCTCCAGGCCGTCGATATTGACGATGATGCGTGCCTTGGTGATGCGCTGGAGCAGGGGCATGAAGAGACATCCCGACACCCCGAGCACGAGTATCACGTCATATCCGCGCAGGGCGCGGCACATGGACACCATGTCGTAAGGCACGGACTGCGCCCCGTTGGCGTGAAGTCTCACATACTTGAGGTCTGCCCCCTTGTATGTGGTCATGCGCTCGTCCATGTCGGCCGAGCTGCAGAATACGGTATAATGGATGTCGGGCGGACAGTTGTCGCCGAGCATGTTCTCCACAAGCGACTCGAATCCGCCGTAACTCGCAGGCACTCCCTGAGTGCCGATCACAGCAACTTCTATCATCTTCAATCTCGTTCAGTCCGGCTCGATGATCCCTGCTATGGAGTCGATCGAGCTGTCTTCGTCAAAACGCGACGCCTTTTCAAGGGCGGCGCGGGCGCAGGAGAGATAAGTGTCGCGGTCCGTGAGCAGACGCCGCGTGGCGGCCGTGAGTTTCCCGGAGTCGCGCACATCGACCAGGAATCCCTCCCTGCCGTCATCGACCATCTCGGCTATGCCCCCCACCGGGGGCACTATCACCGGCAGCCCGCAGGCCATCGCCTCCAGGGCCGTCAGCCCGAAAGTCTCCACGAACTCCCCGGGATTGGAGAGATTGACCACCACCGAGGCGCGGTTGTAATATGGCGCCACATCCTTCACACGGGCCACGACGGTCACGTTTCCGGGCCGATCGGCGGCCTCACCCTCAAGCCATTGCTTCACGGCTCCCTCATCCTCATTGAGCACGAGGGTAAACCGGAACTCCGGCAGACGGCGGGCCAGCTCCAGGAAGTCGCGTGTGCCTTTGTAGCCCTTGAGGGAGGCAAGCATCAGCACCTCCCCGCGCCCGAAAGCACTTTCGGGCGCGGGCCTGAGCCGCGAGGCGAAGGCCCTGTCGAGCGTATTGGGCACCACCTCCACCCCCTCCCTGCGCTTCAGGAAAGAGGCCTGGTGGGCCGACACGCAGATTATCCTGTCGGCCAGTTTCTGCATGATCCCCGTCAACATACGGTAAAAACCGCTTTTGACGTAGGCGTTCTCATGGTAATGATACACCACCCTTTTCCCGGTGAGCCGTCCCGCAAGGGCCGCTCCCGCCGGAAGTATGGTGTTGACGTATATCACCGTATCCCCTTTAAATGTATAACGCAGAGCCTTGAAGAATATTTTAATCTGCGCCAGGGAGTAACGTGCCGTGGTGAGCAGGGCGTTGGGTGAAAAGCTGTATGAGGTGTGCACCACACGCAGTGCCGGATGGCTCAGTGTGTCGAGCACTCCGCCGCGCGAGGTGTGCAGGTCCACCGCGTAGCCGCGCTTCAGCAATCCCTCCACCACATTGCGCAGCACCTTCGGGCTGCCGCTGTAATCGTTCAGCAGGTGGAAGCAGGCTATGCGCTTCACTTTACCGGATTTTTCTTTCTTTTCCGTCATATCGTTTCAGGCTTGATGCCGAATATCCTCACGCGCCATTTCGAGAAGCGCCGTCCAGAGCCGGATGTCACGCGTCAGTTCGGCCGGGAGGGCGCCCGGCTCGCGTGCGGTGCGGCGCGATATGATGTCCAGGAGATACTTGCGCAGGTCGGCGGCGTCAAACCATTTCTGCTCCCGGAGTCTCTCCATTATGGCCCCGGCGTCGAGATGCTCCACATGCCATGCCTGCTGCACTATGAAGTGGTAGCGGTCAAGCATCGGAGGATACGTCATCCGCCCGTATTCCCAGTCGAATACATAAAGCCCATCTCCGGACTCAAACATATTCCAGGGCGTGAAGTCGGAGTGACAGGCCGCCCCCTCCACTATCCTCCCCCGCGAGGAGGCAAGCACGGACTCAAGGGCCTCCATGACTGTCGGACGGCAGTCTTCCGGCAACCGCCCGGCGACACTCTCCAGTTCGCTGAGCGTCCGGGCGTAATCGGTATCCTCAAAGGGGAGGGAGCGCAGGGTGCGCTCCGTCAGAGAGCGCAGGAAGGCCTCGTGCTTCGGAGTGTAACGAGCCGGGGATTTGGCTCCGCGCTCCTTTATGGTGGACTGCACGAAAAATTTCATCCCGCTCCCCATATCGCCGCAATACAGACACTTTGGAATATTCCCTACCCCCTGTGCGTCAAGGGCGTCGAGGAGCCTGTGCTCATGCTCGAAGAGCGCACCCACTTTCTGCGAGCGCGTTACCTTGCCGTATCCAAGTATATGCCCCGAGGTGTCGAAAAACTGAATGGTTATCTTGCGGTGTACCGACGGGGTACCGCCGAATATGGAGTAATGCAGTTTGGCGGGGGTGACTCCGAAGGCGGCGGCTGCCTTGTCGAGGAGGAGGGGGTCAAGGGTGGCCCTCACTTTTTCGGCATGAATGGCGCGGCACACGGGGGGGAGATGATAGAGCAGCGGGAAAAGATTCTTAAGCATCTTTCCCTTGATGCCGGAGGGCTGATACAGTTCCAGCCCTACACGCATCCCCCGGGCGGGAAGAAGCCAGGTCTTTCCGTCGGCATTTGAAATGCGGAAAAATGTCCGTGATCCCGGACGCAAGATCTCCTCTATCTCCATTCTTATCTTGATTCGGCTATCCCCTTTTCACGTGATTCGGCTATCCCCTTTTCAATGGTCTCGCATATCTCGCGGCCATGCTGCTCCCAGTTGAAACTCCCGGAGGCCTTCAGGGCCTCCTCCCCCATGCGGCGGCGCTTGTCGGCGTCCGCGAGATTCACCATGGCCCCGGCGAAGCGTCTCACGGTCTCTTCCCGCTTGCCACGGGGTATTACCACGGAATATTCCGGTTTGAAATAGCGCGTGTAGCCCCCGGTGTCAAGCGCCACGAGGGGTTTACCCATCGCCATAGCGTCAAACGACACCGTGACCGCCCCCTCCTTGAGCGAGGGGTTGAGCACTATGTCGGCCTCCTCCATGAGGCGGCGGTACTCCTCGCCGCTGACCTTGCCGGCAAAGCGCACCTGCTCGCCGACACCTAATGAATCCACGATGGCGGCGAGGCGGGGGCGATCCATGCCGTCTCCAACGATGGTGAGCGTAAAGTCATTGCCGCTCCTGCGTGCCTCGGCAAGCGCCATGATGGCGATATCAAACCCGCGCCAGGCATCCAGACGCCCCACCACCACACAGTTGATTCCCGTGCCCACACGTTTGACCTCCGGGGTGCCGAGCGAAGGCCCGACGCTGTTTTCGGCGGCCACATCCGTGAAGAGTACCGCGTTTTCCCTCGCTCCGGCGGGGAGCAGACGCAGTGTGTCTTCGGTCTTGCACAGGATAAGGGAGGCGCGGCCGGCTCGCTTGCACAGGCTCCGGCTCCCTGCCGCGCGGCGCACGGCCATGCGGCGCACGCTCTCGATGAGGCGCGACTTGCGGTCGTAATGGCGCGAATAGTCCTCGGGGATCGTCTCCAGTCCCCCTATCGGACCCCAGATGAAAGTCTGGCGCGAGCCGTAGTCGCTCACGGGCCAGAGGGCGTTGCCATACGTGATGTGATGAAACACCCGTATATCCTCCCGACGCATGGTGCGCTTCACGATGCGGTCGGTCAGTGCCGTCCAGATATTGTAATACGTTCTCACTCCGCGCAATCCCTTTTTCCAGAAACGCGCCCACTTCGGAAGGTCGAAATATAGGAAATGAATACCGGCATACTCGGGATGGCTCGCTATCCAGGGCTCTATCGTGTGGCGGTTGCTCTCGCGGGTCAGCACCCAGAGGTCGAAGCGGCGCGACATCTCCAGCACCCAGTGCCACCCCACTCCTATCTCGCTCCCGAGACCCGGTTCGCAGGCGTAGGCCGAAACGAAAATCTTCTCCCTGCTCATCTTCCGAGACGTTTGAGGTTCTTTCTATGTTGCGACTCGAAGATATGGTCGAGTATCGTGGTCACGGCCGCGTCGGGCGTGGACTCGTTGAGCACCTTCAGATACCCTTTCTTTCCGGCCAAATAGTCGATGCGGGCGTTGATGTCGCGTATGCCCTGCTCGTCAAGCTCGCGCTTGCGGGCCAGGATGGTGTCGGCCGAGGCCGTGAGCAGGATGTTGTAGTCAAGCGAGGGGATGAAGAGCTTGCGCCATACGTTAAGGAACTTCGGGTCGAGATATATGCGGGAGCGGCGGCTGTCGCAGATGATGTCGGTGAAATAGCGGTCGAAGATCACGAGCTTCGTGATGCGCGTCATGGTCTTCACCCTGGCCAAATATCCCAGCACATAATCCACGGAATAGTAGCCCAGGCGTGCCAAGGAGGAGAGCTTGCCGGTCTTCCCCCCGCGGTGAGGGTCGCTGTAATTGCGGTCCACCTCCTTCTTTATTCCCGCGGAATGGGCCACCTCACCCAAATTGCCGAAGAGGGCCGGGCGGAAATGATAGTAGGCGTGGGCCGTGCCGAACACCTCCCCGAGCCGCTCGATGGTGCGGTCGATGACGGTGGTCTTTCCCGATCCGTCCGGACCGGTGAAGCCCATGGAGAATCCCGTGCGGGAACGCAGGTAATTTCCCGTGAACGTGCGCAGGAAATTCGCCACGCCGCCGATGAAGCCGAAGGGACGGCGGCGCAGGTTGTGGCCGACGGCGTGCAGAAGCATCTTGCGCCCCGGCATACGGTCGCAGACCTCCACGCTGTCGGAGCCCAACACCTCGGCAATCTTTTTCCTCACCACCGGTGAATCCTTGGCCGCCTCGCGCGTGGAGCGGTATTTCTCCGGATATGAGGCGCCGACGGCCCGGTCATAAAGATACTTGTCGAGAAACTGCGAATCGGTCTTCAGATGCCACAGAAAACCGTTGAAATCCCTGTCCTTGAGAAACTCGTCGGCGCTCATCAGCCTGATGCCGAACACGGAGGTATCGACGAAGAAATCCCACTGCATGATGGACGTGCGATCGCCGTCATTGCGTGCGCACACAAACGTGATCAGGCGGTCGGAATCAAGATATGTCACTATCTTCCAGCCGGTCCTGACGAAGATGTCGATAAGTCCCGGCTTGATTCTCCTGAAATCTTTCTTGCGTATGATGATGTCGATGTCACGGGCCGAATTGCTGTCGGGCAACCCCTCGAAATTTCGCATCACGGCATACTCCGTATTCTCGTTGAGATAGCCGATGACATCCCTTATCAACTGTGCGGTCTCACTGCTCGTACTCATAATTCAGAGGTGATTAGATCGTGGATATTGGTGACGTTGGCCATCCAGCCGTCCATGATTATCATGGGGGAATGAGTGGCGATGATGAGCTGGCAGTTGGGGTTGATGTCACGTATCACCTCTATCAGCCTCTTCTGCCAGTCAACGTGCATGGATATTTCCGGCTCATCCATCACCAGCACGGCGGGACGCTTCTCCTGCATGAAGACCGTCAGCAGAATCAGCAGCAGCTGCTTCTCTCCGGCCGAAAGATGCGTGTAGTCATGCGACTTACCGTCGGCATCGAATACAAAGCTCACCTCGCCGCTGTCGCGGTTGAATTTCTTTCCCGTGGCACTCAGCATCTCGTCGAAACGGTCCTGAAAACGGGTACGCGCATCGAATATCTCCCGGGCCTTCTCCAGATCGGGATTCTCGCCCGAAATCATCTTGTTGAGCCGGGCACCCAACTCTATCTGATAACTGCGGTATCGGTCCACCACCCCGTCAAGATGCCTGTCAAGCTCGCTGATGGAATTGTTCATCATGGAGATGAAGAGTTCCTTGGGATCCTTCGGGCGCGGAGGCGCGAAATCGAAAGTCGAGACGAAATCCCTGTCAAAATTGTCAAGCACCTCCTCGGGATCCACCTTCCGTCCATCCTTGAAAGCGGTGATAGACATCACTCCGGCAATCTGTCTCGGATGTCCCGGCTCGCTGTCATTCTCGATGGTTTCTATAACTTCCTTCAGCCCGGGATCCGTCTCGCTCCGTCTGCGCAGTTCCCCGATACTTTTGGGCAAACAGCACAGAGCAAGCTCTGATCCGTCGGTCAGCCTCACGTTTAGTCTTTCAAAACGGTCCATATATACCCCGGGATGGATACGGTCCAGAAGGAGCGTCCCCAATGCGCGGAGCACCGTTGACTTTCCGCTGCCGTTGATGCCCGAAAGCACCGAAACTTCCGAATCAAGATTCCATCTGAAACTCGACTCACCCCAGAGGCCCCTCAGCTCTATACTCTTTATAATCATCTTTTCAGTCGCTCAAAAACAGTGACTAACCCTTACCCACACCCGTATATAGAACGCAAATCGTCCTGTATTCTTTTATGGCACCCGGGGATTAGATGTATGTCCGTGAAATCATCCATCAGTCTCGTCAGACGTGTCGACACATCGTCCACTCGGTTCACGCGGTTCACCCCCGTGTATTTCTCAAACTGTCTCAGGAGTTTTTCCCTCTCGGTTTCGTTTCCCTCCGTATTGATGGCATTGATGCTCTTCGAGCGCTCCGCACATATCAGGCCGGGAAGTTTCTGCATCACGCCACACTCCCGCAGCGAATGTCCGCATACCAGCAGACAGTAATCCTTCGGTCCGAAACCCCTCTCAGCGAGGCGGGATTTGATCGCATCCCTGACAGTCTCGCGTTCCCCCATATATCCCTCCTCCTTCCGGTATTCCTCTTCGATCGCAGCCTCCAGCTTTTTCCATTCCCCCTCCGTCTTGCCGAAAGGCACGGGAAAACGATGGATCCACTCCTTCATCTTCTTTAGAGGATAGGTGAAATCCCGTTGCTCCACGCTGACGAGATGCAGCATGAAGAGAGGCTCCATCATCACCGACCATCGTTCCAACTGCCCCCTGTGCTCCGCCGCCATGCACCTCCCGGCGATTTTTGACCAGATGGACTCAAGGGCGAGCGGATGGCATTGATAGTTTTCAATACCGTAAAGATAAGTATGAAGAATATACGGGCAACTTCTGATTCTCTCGCTGAACGTATATTCCGGATGCAACGGAGAATACTGATACTCCTCCATTATCCAGTCGTAGTCGGCATCGATGGCCAACAGCATATTCGGCCCGAGTCTGTCATCGGCAAACTCATTAAGCAATTGCTGTTTTCCCGTCACGTGGCGTACCTCGGCCTCGGCCGTATCCCCCTGCGCAGTGTCGCGACGGCGGTAGACCCCCACATCAAACCATCGGCCATCGCGGCTCCAGGGCAACAGACAGGCTGTCCAAAAAGGTATGTCCGACTCCCCCTCCACATACACCTTCACCACCCCCGGAGCAGCCTCGGGCTGCATGGCGTTGAGAGCCTCGATAAGCTCCGAATTGATGACCTCCTTGATATCCTGCGCCATTACTTTCCTCCGAGGCGGAGATTGTGTTTGAGTTTATCGAAGAAATATGCGGGGCGGGTAGTGATGGAGCGCAGTATAAGCCACGGACCCTTCACGATGTTGCCCTTTTTGAGCAGTATCACGCCGTTGCGCAGACAGTCGGCTGCTGTGGCCTCGTCGCGCAGTGCCTTAAGGTCTTGCTCGGAAAGCGAGGCGTAAAACTCCGAGAAAGTCTTCTCGGGCTTTCCGGCACGCCTTGACCTCACATTATGCTTCGTATAACGCATTTTGAGGAGCATATTGAAATGATTGGAGGATAACCCATCGCTCTTACGATAATAATAAAGTACCTCCGGGACGGTCTTGAAGTATTTACCATCCTTGTAGCGGTCGCTCATACGCGTCCAAAGATCCAACTCCTCGCAGAAATCCTGATACCTCGGTTTGCCATCCGGAAATCCGTCTACGACGAATCCACCGGCTTCGATAGCTATTTGCCGGTCAAACAGGGTGTGTATGGGCATGAAAAAGAGTTTTCCACGACTGGCCTTGTCATTAAATTCCTCCTTGTTCCTTACTCCCAGGAACGTTCCTCCGGCAATCTGCTTTCCATCCATATCGATAAACCGCGACCAGCAGGTGACGGCCATGACATCCTTATCCTCCTGCGCCGCTTCATAAAGCCTCTCCACAAGAGTATCCTTTACGGGATCATCTGCATCCACAAAAAGTATGTACTTTGTAGAAGCCTTTTCGAGAGCGGTCTTGCGGGCATTGCAAATGCCTCTGTTCCGATCCAGCTCCACAAGTTCATATTCTCTGGGGTGCTTCTCGAAAAAGCGACGTATCGCCGCCACCGACCCGTCGGTGGAGCAATCGTCCACTATCAGCAGTTTGAAATCACCGCGTGTCTGGGCCATCACGCTCTCAAGCGTCTCCACCAGATACTTCTCAGCGTTATACACGCATATAGCGAGTGTCAGATCCATAATACGATTTTAATCCAAATCACTGTTTTTTATGAGGACTGTATGCTCCTACGAGCATGGCCGTCAATGTTGGGAACACTTTCCCGACTGCATGATACAGAATTGCAGATACTCCGATGAGTATGGCATACGCGCCGAAATAGCAGAGCAGCCATGATATGTCAGAAACGGGACGCACCATCATGCACAGAGCAGAAACCACCTCAGCGGATATGAGCATGTGAAATGCAAATATAAAAAATCCCAAATTACCGAGCGAACCGAGTCGCTTCACCAACGCCTGATTGTCCGACACTTTATACGCCATCCACAATCCTCCTGCCACTCCGGTTAGGATTGACATGGCATGAAGATATTGCAGACCTACGGGATAAACAATGGTCTCCGTAATCATACAGGCCACAGCCACTATCGGCATCCACCATAATCTGCTCAGTACCGGTATAATTCTCCATTCTGCGATAGAAGCCCAAGCTCCAACAGAATAAAACAGTATTCCTGTCAGAGAAAACCCGACTAAATGAGGCCACATTCCGGCGATGAACAATCCGGTCAGCAATACCAACAGCCATCCACGCGTAACTCTCAACAGCCATTCGACCACCGGTGACAGCACGCTCAGAATTATCAGATCCCTGATAAACCACATAGGGTCATCCACAGGCGCACCCGCAGTTTGGAAGAAACTATGTAAATCAGTCACCGACCAGAAGCAACGTATAAAGTAACCGAAATCTATATTGACATTCAATCCCGGGAAAAAAGATTTGAGAGGAGTGAGCATAAAAAGCGCCATCATACAGAATCCTGCAAAATTCCATAAGATATATGGAAGGAGAAGACGCCAGCCTCTTTTATACAGTTTGCTTCTATAATCCTCCCGAGTCAGGGCCCTGTATCTTCCCAATATACCGAAAAAAAGATACCCCGACATCAAGAAATATGCAGGAACAGCCACTGAACACATACTCCCGGAAAGGAAATACATTGTCCGTATCGCGAATTCCGGTACAGGGACACTCCCTTGTGCCCGATAGAACATGGAGCAGTGAATCAGCACCACCATTAACAACAGTGGAAACCGCATCACACTGATGATGTCTGAAATCCTCTTGGTGCACTCTTTTTCCGAAATTCCTATCATACCGGAATATTCATGGTAACGCTTTGACAAGATTCACGCAAGGTCAACGAACGGGCGTTTTCCCGTAGCGGCGAGGAAGTGACGGTTGAGATTGTCCACCTGCACCTGGTTACGCTCCATATTGACGGAAATCAGAGTCTCGTTGTTGGGTATCATCACAGGGAGATGATTATACTTGTATGCAGTATAGAGAATCGGCGTTCCCTTTCTGATAGCCATGCAGGAGAGCCATACGTCGTCAGCCGTCAGACACAGATCGATTATATTCCCGACATCAAACGCATCTTCATGCAGGGCATGGGGAGGATAAAGCACCCCGGAGACTCCGAGCAGCAGGAAATTCTTTTTCAGTTCCCGTTTGTGGCCGTCAGGCCAATTCGCATACTTCTCCTCACCGGGGATTATCTCCTTCACCCAATTGGCGCATATCGCTCCGGGATACTCACGCGAAGACTTCAGGAGTTCAGTCACAAGATCAGAGCGGTAGAAGAGATCATCATCCACAGTGATGACCGTCTTGTCCGGGTTTTGCGTCATTGCATAATAATATTTGGTATGACTCCGGATATTGTCGGGACACAGCACGATTTCCAGACCTCTCTCCCTCTGCTTCAGCAGGGATTGGGGTAATTTCTCGATGTCGGGCACCTGCGAAGCCGTGAGATAGAGCACTATCTTTTCCGGTTTAGTCTTCTGTCGAAGCAACCCCTCGATCACGAGCCACAGCTTCTCGAGCCGTGGTCCGAAGGATGTCAACGAAATCATCACCCCCTTTTCCACGGGCACTCCCTTCAGCGAGTTTTCTTTCTTTCCGGCCGTAGCCTTGAAATACATGGGAAGAATGGTATTGGCGCTCCAGGTCACAAAAGTGTTCCACACTCCGTAGACCTTCAATTTTTGCAGCAACGGGTTGCGTCTCCCTCCCCAACTGCGCATCTTGTCAAAAAAATCTATCATCAATTCAAATTTTCAATCAGTTTACCATAGAAAGTTACTTTACCTTCGGATGTCCTGCTCGGCCAGGGTGTCCTGAAACTGAGCTTGAACACGAAATCACTCTCACATAATCTTCTGTATTCCTTTTCGTCAAATACCTTCGGCATAAGCCGGGCAAGCTGTCCGCGGTTGTTTCCCGGGAGTTCACTGAATTTTTCGAACTCTGCCCTTATTCCCGGGAAATGATGCACAGCATAATATATCAGATAGTCTACCAAAACATAATCCAATGTCATCTTCTCCTGCTGGATCATAGCCGACAGCATATCCCCCACGAAACCATAGACATTGGCATTCACATGATTGGCCCATAGACACCATCCGCTCCAATTGAGTCCCAATGAAGTCCAGAAACAGATGTCACGATTCCCGCATCCCGTCTTACCATTAGGGGAATAGGTCTTCATTTCCATCAGTTTATCCACAGGAATCGCATCCGGCACCCAACCGGTGGCATCAATCCACATACCACCATGTTTCTTCAGCAGATTCATTCTGACAAAATCGCTGAAATGTGCCCAGGTTATTTTTCCACTTGTCACTTTTTCAAGCACTGCCGGGGGCACGTCGATATACTCCATTATATTGTCATTGGTGATTAGCGTCACCCCGATGTTATGGAGTTTCAATTGTGTGTAGCAGGCTTTAACAAGTGGGGGCATCGCATCTTCGCCCTGACCCCAGAATACCCACACTCTCACATTACCGCTGATTCTATCCCCAACGTCCGGGCGATTGTATCGAGCGATTATTTCAGGATAGTGATTCTCGATATGCCTGTTGAGCCACGCAGTCTTCCTGAGGAGGGCCCAACGCGACATCTTGAACCTGAACGGGGTGCTCACATAGAAATTCAGCCACCATACCAGAGTGTAGAAGGCCGGTGCAAAGCCATAATGTTTCCAAAGAGCGAAAAACTCCCTGAAAATCTTACGTGCTATTTGCATTAATCTGCTCATACTGATTTTTCTTAAATAATTTTAAGCCCACTGTTGTGCAGGAGAATCTTATCAACTCCGCTCATTATCAGTTGCCATACCCATATCCGTACCCTGTCGACACACACCGCGAAAGTAAAAACTCCTAAAATCAAGGCCGCCATCAGACCGATGTATGGCAATGTCGGATAGTTTGCATACAGATCCCGGCAGGCATCCAGATAAAACGGGCATACAAAGGGATGCATATGAAACAGATATACAGCGAATGTCGAGGCCGCCACAGTATTGACGAAGCGGCTCCGGAACCTCATAGCCGCGAATCCGAGAAACAGCAGTATCGAGCCAATCATTACATTTATACCGTTATGGGCCTGAAACATATCCATCATTTCAGGCCACGGACGTGCTGTCAGGTACATAAGACTGAACAAGATCCCTCCTGCGAACACGGACCACAACGCATATCCTCCCAGCCATTTCCAAGCGGACATTCGCTCGTGAAACCGAGTCTTCCTGAAAATTCCTCCGATGACGTAGAGTCCTATGAATGACAGAACCGACGATCCGGAATTAAACACCATATATACCTCTCCGATAACCAATTGGAATATAATCTGAAAAGCGTAATAGCACCCGACAAACACGCACATTTTCCTGACGGAAGTGTTTTCGATATAGGTATTGAGTATCGGAGCGATAAGGCGCAGAAGCACGTACGCCTCCACAAACCAGTCCTCATATCCCGGAATCATCAGCCTGAACACGGTCATCGAATTATGCGGACGGGGCCACCCTGTGGCATCATAACCCAAGAAGATGATCACCCTCCAGAACACCACCATGAACACGAAAGCCAGTGTGCTCTTCCAACGGGTGCGTATACCGAAATAACCGGAAATCATCACGTAGACATTCACGCTCACAAACACGAAAGAATATATCATGTCACGTGTCAGCGAGGAATATGGATGATGCCTGACAGCATACACATCCGGAGCCCCCAATGCCAAAAAATCAGCATGGGCTACCAGCACCATGAGCATCGCCACAATCCTGAGCAACTCAAGATTGGACTGCCGCCTCAAGTTTCCGGGCATATTCGGCATTCTCTATCTCCTCTTCTGTATCTTCTTCCTCGTCCTCATCCTCCTCATCATCGGAAAGATCAAGATCAAAGCGGTTGTCATAGAAATATCTTATTCCGGTCATGATCATCATAAGGGTCCATGTGTAATGGATGTTTGTGCCTGCACCTCCCGCAATACCCATAAACATGAAGACACACCCCAATGACCAGAACCTATATGCACAGGTGAAATCAAACACCAGTGAGATAATATAGAATATCAATCCATAATCATCAAACAGAGTGGCCGTCTGCTCAATAATCATATTGTTGTTCACGGTATAATCGATTCCATGGCCGAACCATGTGTCAGGATCAGTCAGATCCACACTGAGAGAGTTGAGCATGGGACTGATTCGACTTCCTGCGGAACCATCGGTCTCCTGTACCTCTTCCTGATTCAACGTTGTGGTAGCATCTATTGTATTGGTGGCCCGCTGCAACTGTTTATCTTCAATCTCTGGCAATACGAATACATACATACCTATCAAAATCGGAAGCATGTAATACCAGTTGTTCTTCCTCACGAAATAGAGAGAGAGAGCAATCAGGCAGACGAAAGCAGTGCCGCTTCCCATGGTGCACATCATCCACAGAAAGCGGATCGTCACCCAGCGATGTTCCACGTTGAACAGGTCCTTGAAACTCCATGGACCATCCCCGCGCACATATTCAGTGCATTTCAGATAAGCATAATAGCATACCAGCATGGTGCGTGCGAAGGTACTCGGCTCCATCGAGAGCGAGTTACACCCTATCCCACGATCAAACACCTGAATCAGATTGACTGCCGGCATGATAGTGATTCCCACGGCAAGACATATCTGCTGTAAAATACAGAACACGAAGAAGGCCATCATTATCCATCTAAGCAGCATTATGAACCTCCGCACAGTAAAGACATGCCTCTCATACAGTAGATTATAGAAGCACACGTATGTGAAAACCAAACCTATGGAGAAACCAATCGTGCTGAATCGGAAAGTGGCGGGATGAAGGGAGGCGACAAACAACTGCCACCCGACATACAGCACACCCATAAACATGGCACGGGAAAACGCAAATGCCCAAATCAGCAAAACTATCACACCCGATATGAGACATCCGAGTTTGATGATGCCGAATCCCACACGTCCCTCCAGCGGAAGCCATGTGATGACCATCAGCACTATCAGTAGGGAGGCATACTTAGTCAGTGGGCTCCCCGAGAATATAGGCGCCAGTATCTTGTTAAACATGATGTCTGTCTGTTCTCTTTTTTCCAAGCATAAAGCTCAGACGGTTATTGAAAAGTGTCACCACCGGATATGTCAGCAACACGGCTACGGCGAAATAGACTATCGTGCGCCATCCTGTGAAATTCTCGTGGTGCATAACATAAAGATCGAAGGCCATTAACAGCTCCATGGTTATGCTGAAATGGGTGGCCATCAGTATCAGGGAATTACGTCCCCAATAACTGAAGAATTTTCCGATCCAGGTGCCGGAAAGCAATGCGAACACACCTATGAATCCCGCTACGGGCAACACGTTGCTCACAAGATTGTTGAAATAAAAGAAATTGAAGGGGGGAGCGATCACAAACCAAATGCTTACCAGAAGCACCACTACTCCGGCAACAGCACTTATAACTTTGCGTGTAGATCTCAATCTCCCGTCCAACCACACTGACATGCCGTATCCGAGGCCGATTACAGGCCAAGCGGCAAGTCCCATCACTATAGGTCTTACTGGAGAGTCAATGAGCTGATAGTTGATATTTCCCTCAAGCATGGGCCTCCATCTGACATAGTAAATATAGGAAATGATGTATGTGGCTATAAACAGCACACTTCCCGTGATCCATGGCCTGCGTGAATGTTTCACCCACACGAACAGAAGCTCACCTAAAAACAACACCGGAAGGAACCATAATGTGCCGAGTCCGCGAAGCGTGACGAACTTATACACCTCGCGCCCCATTTCCTGAGCTGACATCTGCCCCAGACCCCACCATATAAGGTCAAACAGGAGTATCAGCACCCCGAACCATAAATATGGCATACCTAACTGCACGAGCCTTTTGCGCCATAGCTCTTTGGGAGATTCGACACGCGATTTCAGGCCGAACACCCATCCGGATGTGAAATAGAAAGTTGAGATCATGAACAGTCCTATCCACACATTAAGCCATACCGGAATGACCCCGTTCTCGAAATGCAGCAGGGTGATGCATAGTATCGCCACCCCCTTCACACAATCGAGATACTCGGCTCTCTCCTTAACCTGCACAACGTTATTATTTCGGGAAGACATAGCGTATCGGTTTAAAAAGAGATATAAGATAACCTCCTCCCAAAGCCACAACAAACATCAGCAGGCCCTCGTATATTCCGGGGTGGGGAATGAAACGAAGCGTGCCGGCATAGCATCCGTTGTAAATGAATTGATGCGTGAGATATATCACCAAGGACTGCACTCCAAGATCCACAGCTATACGGCTCTGCGCGAGATACTCCCTGAGTGTAAGCAGGAGAGAGAAAATCAGCACCGGACACATCAGGCGGTTGATAGTGAGAAAAGTAAGATTATACTCCAGCCTGACGGGGTAAAATATCAGAATCGCCACGGTCAGCAGGAAGAAAAGAAACACTAACGTCTTGGGCGAAACGTGGCGGCACACCGCCCGCAGACACACGGCGGGGAGCAGCATTGAAAGCCCTACGGCAAGACAGAACGGGGACTTCCACCACAGCGTCACATACCATCCCCACATATATGCAAATCCGCACAAACACACTCCAGAGAGCACCAGCATGAGGCTGCGGCCTGTGATGCCGAGACGGTAATATATCTGGCGGTAAGTCAATACACTGAGCATCGTGGGAAGAAACCACAGGAAACTGCCGAACCCGAAACTCCGGCTGAGACTATATTGGCTCCCGCAAATGTAGGTCCATATTGCGGTGCCGAGGTCAGGGAGATGGTGCTGTGTAAAGGCTACTCCGCAGACCAGCAGGAAGAACACCGTGTAAGGCACATAGAGCCTCACTAAGTTTTTCCTGAAGAACCCCCCCCAAGCCATTTTCCTGAAGTCGTAAAGAAACGGAAGATAGTAGAAGGCATAGACATGAAAGGAGTAGAGGTAGACATTGCTCATACCTCCCTGCATGACATATTTGTTATGACCCAACACCACCAAGGCTATAAGCAGCCCCTTGACGGCATTGGATTGCTCACGCGTCAGGAGCGACACCTCGGCGTTGTCCGCGACTATATCTCTCACTACCCGCGTTATATTGATCTTGTTTAGAGTCATCTATATTATCGGTCATACATTCCGGCATCATCTTTTCAGGCGATGCTTTAGATTGAGAAGAAAGAAATATGTGCGGCTTGACAGTTCCGCCAGCCATCGTCCGTAGAAGGGCTGCCCGCTGTAATGACGTATGTAGAGTATCTGGCTGTGGCGCCAATGTCGATTGCAGAACTCCGGGCTCCCTTCGCGGCTCTTCTTGTGGTCGTGAACACACGTCACTCCCGCATAATAATACATCCTCTTCCCTGCCAGCTCCACACGGCGTCCGAAGATGGGTTCCTCGCCGTAAAGGAAAGTACGCTCGTCGAAAAATCCTATCTCTTTCAGGAAATCAGTGCGTATCATAAGGCAGCACCCGTTCAGGCATCGGCAATAATGCGACTCCTTGGGATTGTCCACCCATGAAGGGACACTACCCTGCCCGCTTCCGGCAAAGTTCCTCCCTTTGAGCAGATCGCCAATCCAGGCGAAACTGTGGGTCCAGCTCTCCGTGCCGCGCACTTTCGGATTCTGGTGCACCCCCTGGGGTGTCACCACATCCGACCCTATGGCCACGACATCCGGACGCTTCATGATTTCATCAGCAAGCGTGGACACATACTCCGTATCCGGGAACTCCATATCGGGATTGGCCACCAACACGAGGGGATACCCCTTTTCGGCGGCATAGCGCAGTCCGACATTGTTGCCGGCATTATACCCCTTGTTTTCCCCGGCGTCAATGAAGGTAAGCCCCTCCTCCGCACAGAGTCTTTTCACCGCCTCCGCCTCTCGGGTGCAGGAAGCATTGTCCACGATGACGACCTCCAGCTCCACATCCTTCTGGGTCCTTAGCGTGCTGACACATTTGCGGCAGTCGTCGGCGGAATTGTAATTAAGCAATATTGCGGCGACTCTCATCTGTTTTTCAATCTTATCAAACCTTTGTACAGCTTTTCTCTCATTCCCGCGCTGCGCAGATGCTGTTTCCAGAGCCATCTGCCCATACGCCGCCCGAGGCTCAATTCCACGCTTGCACGGTCGAAAGCCGTGTATCGCGCTCCGGTCAATGCCATGTTGGCTAACTGAACGGGGCTGAGTCTGCGGGCCATCGGTACGCCGTCGAAATCCGCACTGACGGTCAGGGGCGTCAGATTCACCTCCTCTTTTATATTCGATATACTGTCAAGCGACACAGCGGCCCACGTCATCAGCAGGTCGTCGTCAAGAATATCGAGATAGGGACGCAGATTCTCCGCCACTTCGCGGCATACCTCCGTATTTATCTTAACTGTTTCGGTCTGCGTATATTGTTCACCCTCCTTGAAACAGGGCACTATTTCACCGGTTTCATCCTTGCGTGCATATCCCGTTGTGGATGGCCAGGGAGAGGCCGAGAAATAATTTTCAATGAGGGCCGTGGCTCTTGTGTCAAGAGCGTTTCTTCCGAAATATGTCTCGAAATCCCCGCATTCACGTCCATATACATCTCCACGCGCTCCCACATAAAAGGTCGGTATATTCCTTCCCGTAATCCGGGTGATCATAAGCCTCGATGTGCCGAGCCAACCTATATCCACCATCGCCTGCGCCACATCCTCCTCCAGGCCCTCCTGACGCAGATAGGTCTCGGTCAGTGCTGCGTCCGCTGAAAAACGGCGGTAGAGTTCGGGAGAGAAACGTGGATGGGAAAATATCTTGTCAAGGAAATCCTTCTCCTGAGCCGGGGTGAGTATCTTGTTGTAATCGAAGGCTATTCCATATTCTTTTTCAAGTGATCCGCGGTTCAGTTGAAGACGTTTCAGCAATTCATCCACCGACTGCATCACGAGGGTACGTCTGTCGGTGATCTCTACAAATCTCCGTGCGCCGTCCTCCTTGAGATAGGCCCGCATGAGGGCCTTGCGCGACACAAAGAGATAATTCAGTTCTATATCCTGCACTCCGAGGGCCTCGGCAATCTTCATCATGATATAACCGTCACGCGAAAGGAAATGCAGGCGCTTTATCCCGCGTTTGCGTGCTTGACGCAGAAGCCACACCACGTATGGCACGTACAGTGCCGCCACATAGTCAGCCGCGAGGCGTGCCGCCGGAATCATACCGTGACTTACAGCCGCGCTCCGCGCAATTCCGGCGAGAAATCCTAATCGCCATCCGTCACGCCGCGACGGAGCCATTGCTATGAGTTTCCTCTCTATCGGAGAGAACGGGGTCTGAACTTTCTCAGCCTTCACACCGACTCGGCGTGCCATGTCCACATCACTCCGGGCGTTGTCGCCGAAATGAATCCATTCCCGGGGATTATAACGTTCACGCACCTTGCGGTAAAGCGACCCGTCATCCTTGCGACCTCCCCATTCGCAAGACACTATCACCTCCTCTCCTGACACCAGGCACCCCTCGCGTACCAGCATCTCGCTCAGGAAATCCGACGGAAGATACATGTCGCTAAGGAACTTGATGGTCCATCCCTCCCGGCGGAGCTCTGCGATTTTCTCTTTAATCATGGGATTGACAGTGAGCATCTCACTCTCCACTGCCATTTCGGCCTCTGCAAGCTCAGCCGTGGAATATTCATTAAAAGACTCCATACCCCCGGCAGCATATATATCAGTCAAAGTGACATTTCGCCCTCCCTTTGCAGCGTTCTGCACCCTGAGATTGACAAACTCGCATCTTCTCATGCTGTCATCGGGCCATAATCTCCGGGCGGCCAGCTCAAACACCGTCGCGGGGGCCCCGCATTTCCTGACGAGTGTGGTGTCAAATATGTCGAATGTCGCTAATTTCATTTTTCCATGGATATTTCACCGGTCAGTAGGCTTCTGAATCGCTTATATGACTCATCCCATCTGAACTTCTGAATGTAATCCCGTCCGCGCTCGGCTATGCGGATACGCAACGTATCGTCTTCGATAAGCCGGATGATGTTGTCGGCCAAACTCCGGGGATCACGTACAGGAGACAGCAGTGCGGTCTCACCGTCAATGGCCATCTCGCGGTGTCCGTCGTTGTCGGTACAGCAGACTGCCTCCCCGCAAATCATAGCTTCTCCTACGGTTAATCCCCATCCCTCTGACTCGCTGGCAGACACGAATATGGCTGATTCATTGTTAAGCGCGTTATGCACCTCCGCATCAGGCATGCGGTAATAAGTGTACCACTCCGGCATATCCGCCGGCCTCTCCGGCACGCCGAAAGCATTGACCCTCACCTGCGGAAATCTCTCTTTCACAATCCGTATCGCTTCCATGGCATCCGCACACCTTTTACTCTCCATATTGTGATAAAGCATGGAAAGGGAATACGGGGCCCGATCATTGATGGGAGTTGTAAGTGAAAACCTGTCAAAATCAAACCCATTGGGCACCACCACACTCTTCTCCCCGTACCTCTCCTCAAGCATTTTCTGAAGCCAACGCGCTATCACGATTTTCCTGAGAGGAAAGTGATAAGTATCTTCCAGGATGGCCCTCAGACCGGGACCCCAGTTTTCATATCCCTGTATGAAATAGAATTTACGGTCTTCCGCGACAGGATATTCATTCAGATACCATGCGGTGTACGGAGATGTGGCCACGTAGACATCAGCCTTGGGGACATGACGGTAATTCATCGAGAGAGTGAAGTGTTCCTTAACTCTCTTATCGAGCGGGAACCATCCCCGAGAGGAAAACCCCTTAATTCGCCGCTGCACATATCGGATACATGATGTCAGTTTGAATCTCAACGTCTTCTGTTTCCAGAAAATAGAACCTGAATAGACTATATCCACCAGGAAGCCGTCAGCAGCCAACCGATTGGCATACTCGTACACCACCTTGTATCCCCCCGTGGGGCCATCCGCCGGATGCGGCAATATGAAACAGATGCTTTCACTCATGGCTTCATTCTTTCATAAACGACTCTATCTATGCCGACCATGGAGAATTTTGTCATACAGGATTTCACCGATCCTTCCGCTATTGAAACAGAGCCAGTAAGCCACTCTCAGTTTTCGGTCTTCAAAAGGATAGGCGTCTATATGCTTATGTGCCTGAGGAAAAAGTTTCCTTGCGAAACCAAGCCCCTTGTCATTGGCAATCACAATTTTCTTCTCCATAAGGTATCTTCTGAAAGGATCACCATACTTTTCTATCAAACCTCTTCTGCGAAGGATGGAATCCATTATCTCGATGTTCGGAAAAGCCTTCAAGTATAATGATGCCTGCGAGCCTGATGTAAGCGCCGAATCATTAGTAAGATTATAATGATACAGGGGGCGCGCCACATGTGCCACTTCGGGCGAAAGAAGCAGAAGCTGTAGAGTCCAGACCACGTCTTCAAATACCTGATACACCCCCTCCATATTCACCTTCTGATCCGTAAGCAATGATTTCCTGATGAGTTTATGGTGCATCCACCCCGGCAGTCTGCCATTGAAAAGATTCTCTATCAACAGCTCGGGATTCCCGGGAATATTGAATTCGCACACTTCTTCCCCGCCCTCAGGCAAGTCTTTAGTAACATCACACCATACTATTCCAGTCTTCTCGTCAGCTGCGCCCATCATACGCTCATACATATCCTTTTCCAGCCAGTCATCGCTGTCAATGAAGGATACCCATTCTCCTCTTGCCAAGGGCAACGCATTGAGCCGGGCCTTCAAAGCTCCCTGATTTTTCTGATGCATCACCCGGACGCGTGAATCTTGAGCAACATATTCATCGCAAATGGCCTGGGAACCGTCCGTAGAACCGTCATCAACCAATATAACCTCAATGTCTCCGTAAGTCTGGCTCAGAATACTGTCCAGACACCTGCGGAGCCATTTCTCGGAATTATATACGGGAACTATCGTGGTGATCATAAGTATTCCACAAGCTGTCTTAATGTCGTCATCGGGGCATACCACAATCCCCTTGCCACATACTTCATGTTGATTTTTCCACTCTTCATCCCTTCCTTGCACGCCGTTATGATCCTATTGGCTATGCGTCTTTTAAGCAACTTTCTGACATCGCCCGGAAAAGCCTTGGCCAAAGTGATTTCATGTATCATGAACCGATACGGCTGTTTATCCATTATGGATCTGACCACTCCGGAGTCAAGACGCCTGTATACGCTGAATATATCGCTCATACCCTTGACTTTTCCATGCGCAGCACATGACAGAAAGAGCAATATGTCTCCTGCAAGAAGTTTACCGGAGGCACTCAGTCCAATATGTCTCATATCGCGCGCTATCTCCTCCCTTCTGTACATCACCGTAGCTGTGGGCACTATCCAGTTGGCGAGCATTTCCAAAGCGGTATAGTCTCTCGACTCAACCGATGAAAACTGCTTGTCGGGTGAGCTTCCATCCTGCCAATGCTCGATGGCATTTCCGAAAACCATCGAATACTCAGGATGGGATTCCATAAAATCCAGTTGCTTCTGCAGTTTGAGCGGGTCAGTCCAATAGTCATCCCCCTCGCACATTGTCACATACTTTGCTCCGGTGGCCTCACGTGCCTGTCTGACCACCGCTCCCACGCGTCCGTTTCCTTTGGAGTATTGATTCTCGCTCTCAAAAATAGGAAGTATAATGTCGGGATACTTTTCGGCATATTCACGGAGTATCTCCGCCGTGCCGTCGGTGGAAGCGTCGTCATGCACAATCGCCACAAACGGGAAATCCGTCTGTTGCATAACTATGCTTTCAAGGGCGTCGCGGAGATACTTCTCGTGATTGTATGTGATGGTGAGCGAAACCACCAGCGGATTGCGCCTCCTGCATACCTCCTTGATATTGTCGATGTATCTCTGCACTCCGGCATCAATTGAGTCCTTTGTCATATTATGTGCACTCTAACGAATCTCTTTCAAACGCTTTACTATGGGCCAGCCGGAGACAATCCCGTACACCCGATTCACCATTCTTTCCTCAAGCCAATGCTGCCGGCACCAGTCGATTCCGGCACAAACACCGAAAATAATCAATATAACTCCCGGTGCATAGGCCCATAGCCAAGGGTCATTAAAATGCCCCGGCACATCTACTGTCTGCTGCCATAACCATCTCCGCATGGCATCTGAATTTGCATGCAGAAGCAATACTCCGAAAGTTACTCCTCCCAATGCATTGACAAGAGGTACGTGGCGAAGTTTCAAATCCTTGAACCACATGAATGAACACAGTGCCACGGCCATTGCAAGCACTTTATTCGAATCGGCCACAAAAAAGAACTGATCCATTCCACGGGGATTTCCACCCCTCCATATATGCAGTATATTCAGCACTACCACTGACAACGCTCCAAGCAAGACCGAAGCTAATGTAAGCCACCCCCAGCCTCTGTGACTGATTCTTACCGGGAATCCGTAAAAACGTATATATGATGCGATGATGAAAAGCACGATGAAATGAAGTACGTAATTAATCCTGATGCTGAAAATGAATGGATCTGAAGCAGCTACTGAAAACACCAGGAAACACAATGTTGCAAGCCAAAAGTGCTGTCGCTGGGTCAATGCCCTCATCCACACGTTCAGAAACGGGATAAAGAGATAGAATACTATAAATGAACTTATGAAATCATCCGTCATATTTTTTACCGGGAACAGTACCCTGACCGTTTTGTATAGCGAGAAGGTATTTTGTCCGGCAATAATAAATATCACATAAAACAGTATGTAGTAACACCACACCTGAATCACAAGTTTCAGGAATTTCCTCAATGATATATTTGATTTACACATGAAGTAACCGGTTATGAATACAAAACAGTTAATACCGGTTTTTCCCCATGCTACGAACACCAGAAGGAAGTAGGAATTGGCTTCCCCGGGATGCGCGAGCACAGTTTCCATTACTCCGGAATTGACCACAAAGTGATGGGCAATTATCATGAGCATGGTTATTATACGGTAAAGTTCGAGATTAGAACTCCGTACTTTTTTAATTTTACTACTGTTCATTCTGCGAAAGGAATTTTACAGTGTCTTCAGATTATGGCTCGGGTCAGCTCCGGAGTTGAACTCTCCGTTGAAACGGTATTCGCCGAGATGATTGCCCCGATGGTCGTGAAATTCAAACATGCCGTGCTTGCAGTCGATAGATATGTATTGCTTCTTTCCGTCATGGCCCGTCAGGCTGTAGATTCTGCGCATGGAGCCTCCGGCTGCTTCGGTCTCGGCAGCTGTGAGGTCCTGTTCGAATACATAGAAGTTGGCCTCGCATATCATACCCCCGAAATCCACGGCTTTCGCCGAAATGGTCCCCCCTTTATGATTCATGACTTCACGGTGAAATGTGATTTCCGGCGATTCCCCTCTCCATGGTCTCTTGATCTCCTCCACACGGCTGTCAAACCGAGCCTGCCGTTCCTCTTGCGTCCATTTTTCTCGCGTGGCTTCCTCATCCACCAATGCTCTAACATGACGATCGATTCCCAATCGCAGCAATTCATCCGTGCGCACCCTGTTGGGGATGAATTCCTTCTTGATTTCTCCTACACGGCCCGTCCAGTCGATTTCGTCATTGTGATGGCGGTAATGGTGCTCGCGGTTGGAATGCCATGTGGGGCGGTTGCCGCTGTAATGCCGTCCGGCATCGCAGGAGGCATATCCGCAGTCGTTCTTGAAGCCGGGCAAACCGTTCCATACCGCGGTGTCTATCTCGCGCAGTATGCTCGGCTTGGCCATCAGCGATGTCTGCATACGCTGCATCAGACTGCGACTGATGCCCAACGCTTTCAGTTCGGCCGCGGATGCGAATATGAAATCGTAAATAGAGCCAAATGAATAGTAATGGCGCAACATCCCCGATTCACACTTCGGAGTGACTCCGTGTGCGTAAAATTCATCAAGCAGGTCGAGAAGCCATCTCAGGTCCCGGTCACGGTCAGCTTCCGGCACACCGGTGATGTCCATCCCCTTGATAGTAAACCGCGCATTGTCGGCGGAGTAGATGCGGTCTCGCTTATCGCTCATTGCTATCAGGCAGGTCTTCAGTCGCGGACTCGGCGATATTGCCTCGCTGCTCAACGAGCCTCCACATCTCCTTCATATCCTGACGCACCTGGTCGAAGAAATCCACCGGGAAGTCGCTCAGTTCCCCCTCGTCATCCATAGTGATCCTGATAGGATCGGCCTTCTCGCTTGTCTCTGCGAAGAAATATATCGACATCTCCTCGGGGCGCAATCCTATGCCCGAGAGTGCGGCGCGGCGTATACCGTTGACCACGTGCTCGCTATGGGTCTCGACCACCACCCTGACGCCCGCTGCTGCCAGTGTGCCGAGAAAGAAGCCGATGTTTGACTGCGCCTTGGGATGAAGATGGGCTTCGGGATTCTCCACCACCATCATCGCCCCCTCCGGTATGGTGAGGCCGTCAAGTATGATCGGGAGGGCGTAGACATAACCGAATCCGGCTGCGGAGGCGGCAAACCATCCCATGGGCTGCCTCAGGGTTATCTGCGCTATTTTGTCGGAAAGGGGTTGCGACTTGAGCGAGACGTCACCGAATATGTAGCTCATCCAAGCATCGGTCTGAATCTGGAAGTTATCGGTGGCAGTGCCGGGACAGAGCCGTGCGGGAGAGACCTTTGGAAACTTCACCGATATGTCGAGTAGACGGTTGGCGGTGAACTCGCCGTGCGCTCCGCAATATTTCCCCGCATCGGGATTAAGGTCAGATTGCCAGCGGGGTCCGATTCTCTCGGCTTCAAGAAACACGAAATCCTCGGCTTCCATCCAAACGGGAACGCGGGAGGAGCCTTCATATCTCTGGAGATTTCCGGTTTTTTCTCCCGGAGTCATCACAAGTCTGCCGAAATCTCCACTGATGGTTATGGTATCGGCTCCGCGTCTGACAATGTCATCAAAAGCCGGAACACCCAACACCGGGGGACATCCTACGCTCATCTCCTCACCATCGGCCGACAGGCGTGTCTTGGAAATCATCATCCTCAGCAGCAGGAGAGCCTGGACCACACTCGTCTTGCCCGACGAGTTGGCCCCGGTCAACACCGTGATTTTCCCGAGCTGCAGATCCAGCTCCTCAATACACTTGAAATTCTCAATCCTTACTGTCTCCATCTTCTCATCTGAGTCTTCGGGCAGTATCCTGCAGGGATTCCACCCATTCCCGGAAATGGCGGCAATTTTCCAGCAATCGCTCCATTCCGATAGCATTGGTCACTTTGGCACCCGTCTGCACCTTGTTATATCGGTAGTCATCTTCCACAGCACGGATGATTCGCCTGCACGGAGCCGTGTCATATCCGGAGTTGATCATCTCCACGTCCCCGATTTTATCGGTATCCTCCTTAAGCGCCCTCAGGGCATTTATGGACTTGGGATAATCCTCCTCAAGAAGCAGAATGTCCGTATAAAGCAATGCTTCGAACTCATGTAGCTGGATATAGGGCACCAAACGGGGATTATCGAAGTACGCGCCAAACTCTTTTTCGAGAAATGCCACTCTTGCCCGCGCATCCTGTATTCCTTGCGATTCCTCATAACCGGGCACGTCATTGGGAATGGCATAATAATCTATCATAGTGGTGAAGAGATGGCGATCCGCACCCTTATCCCTGTATTGCCGCAGCAGGATGGCGACGTCCTGCTCCATTTTGCAGAATTTGCTGACTCCCCCGGTACGACCCTTTCCACGGAAGGCGTTAAGCACCACAGGCTTCACGTATATTTCTTCCGGACGCAACCAAGGTCCCAACACTTCCTTAGCGAACCTTTGTTCCGTCTCCCCCTCGCAGAGGATATGCAGCTGGATGTTGCTCATCTCGGGCGTCCTCCGAATACGTTCTTGCCCCACAGCTCGCTCATGGAGTATTCATTGAGCCATTCCTGCAACTCTTCGGCTGACAGATGATTGGCTACGGTGCCTTCAATCTCGACGTCACGCTCGATTACCGTGACATCATCGGGATCAAACCCGTCTATTATACCGGGAGACTGCGTAGCGATGATGATCTGGGCGTGACGAGAGGCATCACGTATCATTTCATTGAGTTGATCTATCGCGTATGGGTGTAATCCGAGCTCGGGCTCATCAATTATTATTACAAAAGGCATCGTCTCCGGAGGCTGGAGAAGAAGCGTGGCGAGCGCTATGAACCGGATCGAACCATCGGAAAACTGGTCAGCCGTCAGAATGTAATCATTGATCGAGGTGTCCTCCCACTTCAATGAGATATACCTTCCCTCCGGCTCAAGATAAAACTCCCTGAACTGAGGCACGACATCCCGGACGTATGACGTGATGCGCTCGTATGAAGCACGATAATTTTTGCGCAGGTAATAAAGGAATGAAGCGAGATTGTTTGCCTCCGATTGCAGGTAGTGAGCCGATTCTACAGTGGAAGGTCTTCTCATCGGTGCGGTCGCTGAAGAGTCGCTGAACTGATAGACCTTGCACGCGCCCACCATATATCCCACTGTTTGTTCTATCCTCCGGATGTTTCTCACAAGCGCCGATTCATGAAAATCACCCCGCAACGGTATGGAAACAGGTCTCTTTTCATCGCTGTATCGCTGCCACTCTATCTCTTCCGACGTTATGACCACTCTATTGCCCGCTGCTGCCGTGAGGCTGAAACTGTAGATGTCATACGTTTTTTCAGGATCATCAAATCTGAGAGAGGCGCTCATGGTGGGCGTTACCTTGGGACCATAATACAGGATGCTGTCATTCGTGCCGGTGCGTGCTATCCATTCCTGAAGCCTTCCGGTCATCATATAGCCGAGCATCTTGAAAAAGCTGATTATATTGCTTTTCCCTGACCCATTTGCACCAAGAAGAATGTTGATGTCTCCGATGTCGAGTACAAGCGGATATGTGAACGGGATGGATTTATAACCCCGTATCTTGATGCGGCTCAAACGCCATGTCTTTCTTTTCATCTGCCTTTTGGATAAGTAAGTGTTCAAATTTAATTTATACAATATGCGAGCTTATTTTTTAGGCGATTGCGGTGCGGAGAGAGGGAGCATAGCGGACTATGCGACTGAGTGACAAGCCGGAAGCAGCAAAAAAGAAGCCGCAGATTGTATAAAAGATTAAGTGATCACTTGCTTTTGATGTTATCGTTTAAATTTGAACACTTACTTATGGTTGTCAGGCCGGAGTGTCAAGCAGCCGGGAGAGGATGTTGAAGGCGGTCTCGATGTTCCATCGGGCATTAGTGCCCGTGGAGAGGGCTTTACGCAGCTCCGCATCGTTCTCTATGAGAGCGTAGAGTCTTTCGGTCATCTCCCCATCACGGTAATTGTGCATGACGTCGTTCATGTCCCTGACAGAAAGAAGCACGGAAAACACCACAAAGAGCAGCTGGTTAATCGGCAGCCGCTTCAGGCGTGTGGAGTATGATTTCTTGCGGAAGGCGTTTGGGCCGAAGAGATACCGCGCGTTATCCATCGCCCTGTAGAATCCCGAGATTTCCTCCTCGGAAACCCCGTCACGGTTGAGAGTGCCGGTGAAATCGTCAAGATATGTGTCTATCTTTCCGCGATAACCCATGAGGAAGTTGCCGCTTAGCCATGAGCGGCGGAAAAAGAGATAGCGCATCACGAGGTCGAGAGCCTGCATACGGCTGTTGCTCACCCCGTGGTCAGTGGCCATACGGAAGGCGTCGGAATCCCACATACGCTTCAGCTCCCTCTGCACTTCGGAGCGCGTCAGGCAGTTGCGTATCTCGGGGCGGTTGAGAGGCTTTCCTCCGGTGTTCAGGCGTCGGAAAAGGTCAAACTTCAACCGGTCAGGCGAACGGTAGTCGATCACGAAACACCCTATCTGAATCTGATTGAACTGGCGTATCTGGAGGTCGGTCAGCACTTTCTCGGATTTCAATTCCTCAAAGGTCTTGCCGATGCACTGCGTGAGATACTCGAGACCCGTGAGGCGAAGCTCGTTCTTGAGGAAACGGCGTATGGTGGTGATACGCTGCAGACCGTCCACAACTGTCAGACGTCCGTCGTCATACTGACTGAGGTAGATCGAAGGCAAGGGAAGTCCGAGAAGCATCGACTCTATGAGGAGGCTTTGCCGGGTACGATCCCAGACGAAATTGCGCTGGAAATCGGGATTGAGATCCAGGTCGCCATCATCTATCAGCAGGGAGAGCTGGCGCACGGAGAAGGGCTTGTTTTCGACATATATATCGCGTACCGAATAGTTATCGGCCGGTTCGTCATCGGTCTCGCCATCGCTTCCGGCTGTCACCTCGATACCCTGCGATTCGGCATCATGAAGCCGCTCTATCATCTCAAGCAAGACATCGCGCACCTTGTCCGGCTCCTCATCGAAAGCTCCGAAATCTATGACGGGGAGATCGGAGCCGTGAAAAGGAAGAGTGAGGCAGTCGCCGTCACCACGGGTGACGCAGATGTTTCCTCCACCATCGCGGTACATGAAGAGGAGACTCTCCTCGGAGTCACCTTTCAATCTCAGTCTTGCAGAGATATCCATTTACGCGATTTAATTTTGCATAAGTAAGTGTTCAAATTTAATTTATACAATATGCGAGCTTGTTTTTTAGACGATTTCTGTGCGGAGAGAGGGAGCATAGCGAGCTATGCGACTGAGCGACAAGCTGAAAGCGGCAAAAAAGAAGCCGCAGATTGTATAAAAGATCAAGTGAGCACTTACTTTTGATTATATCGTTTAAATTTGAATACTTACTTAGGCCTTATGACTATATACAGGCCTTATGATTCGATATGGGTCTTATGCTCGAAATAACGGTCCATCAGAGCATAAAGCTCCGGCTTGAGACCCTTCTGAAGATTAGACTGCATGATACACCATGCTCCATTGTCATTACCCTCAATCATGACCCAGCCCTTGTCGGTGTAGGCGATATCCCAAGCTATCAATGTAGCACCCTCATGATGAGTTGCCATTTCTTTTAAGAGAGCTAATGCTTTGTCCCATTCCGGCAGCTGGAATCCTATTATCTGTACTCCGGTGTCGGGATGATAACGGAATTCCCGGTTGGTATAATCATGAGCCCAGGTGGCAATAATACCGTTGACAGGATCAATATTTGCATACATGCCTCCCTGACCGCAATTATCGACAAACGCCTTCCCTTTTCCTATTCTCAGCGCTCCGCCAAGTACTGTCACTTCGCCATCAATAGTAAAGGTGGTCAAGCGGCATGTATTTATTGAAGAGGGATGTAAAACCGCCATAGCCTCACCCTGCTCGATAAGTTCCTCAGCCACACCCGGATTCGATACTATTGTCTTCTCAAACCATTCCTCGGCTTCATTGTTGTCTTTCACATCTACAATTACAATGCCGTTACCTGAATGAGCGGTCAGGGGCTTGTATATAAATTTAGGATGTCGGGAAGTGAAATCAAGAAATGCGGATTTATCCTCCTCGGATCGGACTCCGACAACCTCTCTTTTGTAGAACTTGCCATATTCCTTATAGCATTTAAGCTTATCGGTCATCAGGTCCTCCACCTCGGGGGAATTGAGTAGATCGCAGTAATGATATCTGAGTTTATCGGAGACGAACTCGTTGCGCTTGCGCTCGCTTTTCTCGTGGAGCCTGAACATGCAATAGTCCTGAAAATCCAATCCATAGCGATGCAGACAGTAAACCATATCTTCATATATGGATTCAAAATCCATTTCTCCGAAAATATGCTTGTGCTTGTCATACATGTCTCTTGCAAACTCCTTACCCTTGGCGTAATAGAGGGGATCTATATGTTTATAGTAGAGATTATAGAGATGCCGGGATACCCCGGCATCTCGCTCAGCAGCGCTGCTGAGCGAATTTTCAAATTCCGACGGCTCTTTCCACCGCGCTATGCGCGGCGAAAGTCCGTAGTATCTGTCTTGAATATTATTCATAGAACTGATAGCGTATTGTCTTGGGATTATCTGATATTTCCTTGAGTATGGCATCAGTCTCATTACCGAAAATCGGACCGTTGTTCAGTTGGTGGAAATCAAGCTCACCGGCATTCAGATTAGCCTCTATGAGTATCGGTTCATCAGTCTCATCCAAGGCTATATCCCAAGATATAAGCCTGAACCGGGGCATATTCAGAGCCTGCTTCTTCACCAATCCCAACACCCTGTCGAAACCGGGAAGCACGATGTCCGAAAACCTGACTCCGGATGTAGGATGACTGTCATAGGATTTTCCGGTCTGAGAATATGCTTTCGCTTTCAGGCGCCCGGTGGACATATCGATGCCCACTGTAATCCCGCCGCTGCTCGCATTGTCCACCCTGCTTCCGGCCAATCCCATTCTCAAGACAGCTGAACATGCCTTTACACTTCCGTCTTTCCTGAGAAAAGTCATCACGCGTATGGTGTTGACCGAACTTTCATTGACTGATGCCGTGACGTGCGACTGTGTGATGCCTTCCTGGAGAATCAAATCCCCCGTCATGCTCAGTATCTTTTCCTTTATGTCAGAATCCGATATGCTGTCCCCATCGATTACCTCCACGCCGTGTCCACCCGAGGAACCGGCTGCAATCTTGGCGAAGCACACCGCCTTACGGTCACGGACACTTCTCACCAGATTATCTAACGTAGTCGGTTTAGCCTCGTTGTCATACCAATAGCCGTTCCAGCGATAACCGAAGAGCGGGGGTTGCGCCACATCGGGAAAGAAGAATCTGTAGAAAATCTTATTGTCCATGACCGCCCCTGCATACCAATCATTGAAATAGGGATCGATTTCGGTATAGTAGATGTCATCGGGAATTATTCTCACATCGAATTTCCCGGTAGCAGCCTTATACCATCGGTGAAAGAGAGGATTTACCGAATACCCCCCCCCATTTTTGCATAACTTGCTGATATTCAGACGGTTGCAAAGATATATCGGGCAGTTCAAGGAGATCTTTCTCTACCTTGTCAGTCCAATATGCAATTCTGTTTCGCTTAACTTCCGCTTCAGGATCCGGCTTGACATTCAATAATTTTCTGGTCAAATCATTGAATCTCCCGCTGCGCAACAGCCAAATGGCAGTCTTCAGTTTACTCATAGTCTTCTTCATTTCCCCAGAGTCCGGCGAAACGCTGCTTCTGCTGCTCGGCCTTGAACCAGCGGCAGAAATCCAGCCAGCTGTACTGCGGTTCATAGCCGAGTTCCTCCTTGGTTTTGGTTATGTCAAGCAGAAACTGCATGGCGTCCCGCTTCTCGGGGGCGTAGGTTACAGTTGATTTTTTGTCCTCGGGAGAGAATACTTCCGCTATACCCTTGATGCGCTCGTCAAGAGTGGAGCCGCCGCTGCCTATATTGTAGAATCCTCCCTTCCTTTCGGACTCCACGCATTTCTCCACTATCTGAAGGAAATCGGGCATGGCGCATGTTTCCAGCACACGGTCAGGGTCGCCCCATATCTCAAGAGGCTCACCCTTCTCGGCACGCTTGATGAGCAGACGGTCGGAAATCATCACTTTCTCTCCATCTGTGTAGGTGTAGGGGTTGGGATGATATGTGTAGACGCGTGAGAGACGCAGTATGAAAGCCTCGATGCCGTAGCAGGCCTGATAATGGAGAATCGTTTCCACTGCCGCCATCTTCGAGATGACATACATGGCGTGGTCTCCGGTCAGCGGAGCCTTTCTCTCGGCATCGGCGGGTATGGGCACGGGAGAGCCGAACATATAGCTGATGTCGAACAGCGACTCAGGGAAGATGATACGCGGTATGCCCGTCTTGCGCATATACTCCAGGACGTTGTACGTGCCCTTGAATATGGACTCTATATAGGGCATGGCGTCATAACCCTTCATTGAGGCCGGGAGAGCGCCCGCGAAGTCTGCCACGACGTCTATCCCGGACTGCGGAAGACGGTCGAAAGCCGCAGCATCCGCAATATCCATCGAGTGATATTCTATGCCGTGTTCGGCAAAGAATCCATTGTCGCTGCGGCGATGTCCCACAGCTATGACATTATACCCCTTGTCTTTGAAATGCAGGGTGATATAGGCTCCGAGTATACCCGTGGCTCCGAGTACAAGTATGGTTTTCATAAATCAAGTGTTTTTGTGGATTGGTAAATTATATATCCATCACGCTCATAATTGCCGGTGGACTCCGTCAATTCAGGTCCGGAGGTGAGCCTCCGCCTCTCCACCAACCAGTCATATTCCTTGTCATCAAAATACTTCATGAGACGAGATGTCTGTGCAGTCAGAAAAAGGATGCCGCTATATCCGTTATGGACGACCGGGGTCTCCTTGTACTTGTCAAGGGCAATGTCTATCATCCCCTCTATATAGTTAAAATCCGTGGACAAAGATATAAGGGTATCAGTTCGGTCACCGGCTCCGCGTGGATTTATCTCTATAAGGCATGCTTTGTCTCCACGTATCTTCATCTCGATATGGCTCGCCCCGTCCGTGAAGCCGACCGCATCCAAAATAGCGGAAACAGCCTTTTGCGCCACTGTATGATTGGCCGCCCATATTTCGGGAGACTGATGAAGTTCCATCTCCACAAAATGAGGTATGCCGGAATTGACTTTCCTTGTGATTTGTATCACTTTGTGACGCCCATGATATGAAAGATTTTCTATGGCCAGTTCGGGTCCGGGTATGAATTCCTCTATCATGACATCCTGCCCGGAGGCAGCCGCATACCGCAGGGCATCGTCAAGATCAGCTCCGGTCTCGCAATAGCTCACGCCACGCTTGGCAGACCCCTTCACAGGCTTTACTATGCATGGAAATACTATTTCTCCCCGCTGTTCGGGAGTCCATACGCGCGGAGAAACAAGACATTCAAGATGTTGCGTCAGTCTGCGCACTTCATCCTTATGTTGAATCCTTCGCAACACCTCCGGAGGAGTGCCGTTAAGCCCCAGACGGGAAGCAACTTCAGCCACTACGGCAGCTGTTTCTTCCGAAGCAGTGGAGACCACGCCATCCACTCCGAGGCGCTTGCATTCCGCCGTTATATCATCGATATCAAATATCGATATAGGATAGAATTCATCACACTCCTTCTTGCAGACAGCCCCCTTGTCCCATGCGAAACAGACCGTGTGAATACCCATCTCACGTGCTTTGCGCACGATCGAGAGCTGACCCGATGAGGCTCCTATGACGGCCAATTTCTTTTTATTTCCCATAAAGAAACTCTTTTATTTAAGTAGTTCTTAAAAATAAAACGATATTTGTTTTAATGCAGCTCTATGAAATCTTGAACCATAAAATTTGCTGTTTTTGGCCGCTTTGAGCTTGTCATTCAGTCGAATACATACGTATTCTCCCTCATTCCGCACTCAAATCGCCTCAAAAACATCTAAATTTTATGTGTTCATTTATTTTTAAGAACTACTTAGTTTTCAGCTTGCACCATGAAGGAATGTCAGCCATGGCCTTTTCAAGGGTGACACGCGAGGGGAAACGCATCGCGAGCGTGCCGACGGCATTGTTGGCGCCGGAGAAACCGCAGATCTCGGCTCCGGGCTTCACCCAAAGGTCCTCCTCGATCACGTATGGCTTCATATCATCCCGCACTTCGAGCGCGTCGAAGATTCCGGCCGCATCGGCATGGAGGATGATTTCAGCGATATAGCCCGGATATTCCACCCGTCCCACATCCGTGAGTCTTTCCCCCAATGCTCCCGCCACAACGCTTTCGATGAGGCGCGAACCGGTGGCTATGTCAAGCATCTCCGCGAGCCGGTTGCCCCCTCCGCGCGGCGATACCTCCATTATGTACGGCTTGCCGTTACGGGCGAGTCTTGTCTCGATATTGTAGATTCCGGTGCCAAGTTCCAGGAGCGTGACGAGACGCTGAAGTTCGCGTTTCAATTCCTCCTGCGCCTCCTGCGGCATGGTGGAGGGCCAGCTGTAGGCTGCCGGGGTGTAGGGATTCTCCGCCGCGGCATCAAATCGCTGGTCGGAGAAGGAGCAGTACACCAGTTTGCCATCCACCGAAAAACTGTCTGAATCGGATGAGAAACCCTCCTGCTCAAGAAAATCCTCGATAATGATTCGCCCGCTGTGAGACTCTTTCAAAGCAGCATCCACCGCCCGCTCAAGAAGGTCGGGATCATCCACGCGGGTGACACCCTTGCTCCCCGCCGAGTCCACCGGTTTAACTATCACCGGCCAGTGGAAGAGATCCACTTCGGCAGCCGCCTCCTCGTATGATTCATAGCTACGCGCCACCGGAACATTGAAACCGTTATCGGTCAAGAACTTACGGAAAGCCGCTTTATCCTGAAGCACGCTTACGGATTCATAGCTCCCCTGGAAGGGAAGGCCCAGTTGCTCCGCCACGTATGCAGCGGTGGTGACACCCGGGTCCACGGCAAAAGAGAGTATCCCGTCGATTTCAAGCCGACGCGCAAGGTCAAGGACGGCCTCCTTGTCAAGGATGCTCACATTATGGTATTCGTCTGAATATTTATGAGCCACGTTGTCGGGAAGATAGTCCACGGTGATTACGTGCACGCCCATCCTGTGGGCCGCCTCGATGATCGGCAAAAGATAGCGCAAACCACCGAGGAGCATCAGTTTTTTTCCGGCAAATCCGGCTGTGGTGGCAATATCAGTCATTTACCGAAGAATTTAAGCACGCGCTCCACATCAGAATCGCTGAGATCATGGTGCATGGGGAGACAGAGCACGGTGTCAGCCAGTTTGTAGGCATTCGGGAGATTCTCGCGTGTGGCCGAGGGGAGACCGCGATATGTGCTGAACTCGGTGATGAGGGGATAGAAATAGCGGCGCCCGAGCACACCCTCACCCTTCATCTCCTCGTAAAGGGCATCGCGGCTCTTGCCGAACTTCTCCTCATCCACGAAAATGGGGAAGTAGCTGTAATTGTGGCGCACGCCGGGCATATCGTCATAAAACGTTATTCCCTCCACATCACGAAGGGCCTCGCGGTAACGCTCCGCCACCTTGCGGCGCGCCTCTATGGCGGCATCGACCTTGCGGAGGTTGAGCAGTCCGTAGGCGGCACGCACCTCGTCCATCTTGGAGTTGATACCTGGAGCTACCACAGTGGTCTCTCCGGCGAATCCGAAGTTCTTGAGATAGTCTATGCGCTTCTTGGTCTGCTCGTCATGCATGACCATGGCTCCTCCCTCGATGGTGTTGTAGACTTTCGTGGCATGGAAGGAGAGCGTGGACATATCCCCGGCGTTAAGCACCGATTTGCCATTCACCTCCACACCGAAAGCATGGGCAGCGTCATATATCACCTTGAGTCCGTATTTGTCGGCTATCGCTTGAATTGCCTCGGTGTCGCACGGTTTGCCATAACAGTGCACGGGCATTATTGCAGTCGTCTTAGGGGTGATGGCCGCTTCGATTTTCTCCGGGTCGAGTCCGCAGGTGGCGGGATCGACATCCACAAAGACAGGGCGTATGCCGTTCCACCACAGGGAATGAGTCGTAGCCACGAAGCTATAGGGAGTGGTGATGACCTCGCCTGTAATGCGCAGGGCCTGGAGGGCTGTGATCAGCGGGAGGGTACCGTTGGTGAAAAGGCTTATATAGGGCACTTTCAGATACTCCGCAAGCTCTTTTTCGAGCTGACGGTGAAACTGCCCGTTATTGGTGATCCACTTGCTGTCCCAAATCTCCTTGAGCATGGAGTTGAACTCCTCCAGATCCGGGAGCAGCGGGGATGTGACTGTAATCTGATCCTTCATGTATAATTGAATTATCGGGGAGAGAATGACTATAAACTGACCACCCCGAACTAAAAACTTAACACTGTTAACTGAAAACTATTTCCTCAGAGTGCGCAGTTCCTTGAGTTCGGGGAAGCGGAACATCCATGCTCCGCCAAGGTAGACGACTGCGCCTGCCGCCACGGAGCATACGAGAGAGATGATATCCATGCCCATGAAATGGGCTACGGCACGCGCTACGACAAACATCGCCAGACTGAGAAGCAGACAGGGAACCAAGTCGCGGAGCTGGGCGAGAATACCCATGTGGAGATACCTGCCGGTGTAGTACGTATTATAGACCAACGCGAGCAGCGAGGTGACAATTCCTCCGTAACACATTGCTTCCAGCCCTATCGGCACGGTGATGCAGAGCATGATGACGGCCTGCACTTTTTTGATTATCTCGAGACGGAAAAAGAGGTCGCTTCGTCCCTTAACGATCAAATAATTGAGATTGATGGCGTGGATAGGATACCACATTGCCGAGAACACAATGATCGACAACAGAGTGGCCGAGAAAATCCATCGATCCGTGTACAAGACATTAATCAGCGGGAAGGCTACGGCTCCTGCACCGAGACAAAGTGGGAAAACCACGAATGCACTCAAGCGCAGCGTCCGCCGATAACCCTCTTTAAGTGCAGACTCATCATCCTGTATCTTGCACAAAACCGGGTAGGTGACAGATTGCAGGATGCTTGTCGGAAGAGAGGAGGTCATTGTGGTGAGTGAGGTGGAACGATTGTAATATGCGAGATCAGCCGCCTTGTACACTTTGCCTATGACGATTGAGTAAATGTTGCCGTAAAGGGTGTCAAGAAGCGAGGATGCAAGAAGTTTGGAACCAAATCCGAAAAATTCCTTGAAGCTCTGCCGTGAAATGATGGCCGACGGACGCCATTTCACCTTCATCCATACGCAAACGGTCGCTACCGTCATCATAGTGAGATTCTGAATGACAAGCGCCCAAACTTCAAAGTCTAGAAGAGCAAAAGTAATACCGGCGGCTCCGGATATGACAAGGCTCAGAAGATTGAACTTCGTCATGGCCTTGAAGTTCATCTCTGCTTGCAGAAGCGTACGGTGAACTCCTGCGACAGACCCTATCACAACGCTAAATGCCGACACACGCAGTATAGCCGACAGTTGAGGCATATCATAAAACCGTGCGATCAGGGGGGCGCAAAGAAAAAGCAGGAAGTAGCAGAACACCGATACAAGGATATTAAACCAGTATACCGTGCTACAGTCTGCCTGGGTTCGCGCTGTCTTGCGGATCAGGGCGGATGAGAAGCCGGAGTCCACAAAGACATTTGCAAGGTTGATGAATACGGTCAGCATCGCCACCATGCCGAACTGGTCAGGCATGATGAGACGGGCAAGCACCACCGATACACCGAAATATATCAGTTGCTTACCCCCCTGCTCAAGTATTCTCCAGAGAACACTGCTTACCGCCTTTTGCTTCAGTCGGGCCTCAGCCATCAGCTCTCCTCCGACTTTTTCTTACGGGATTTACGCCGTTTCTTCGTGCCGTCTTCTCCGTAGGTATAACCATACCCGTAACCGTAGGCATATCCGTAACCGTAACCATAACGGTAGCCATAACCGTAGCGGCCGCGGCCACCTTCGGTGCCGTTGAGAATGATGGCCATATTGTGATATTTCTTCTGTTCGTATAGTTTCTCAAGCTCTCCAAGCATGGAGCGGTCAAGAAGTCCGGCACGGATGACAAAGACCGTGCGGTCGGCATAGCGGTCGATGATCTGTGCATCGGCAAGCACTTCCACGGGAGGACAGTCCACAATCACGAAATCATATTCCTCACGCAATTTGGCCATCATGTCGGCGAAACGGGGAGTCTCGAGAAGTTCCGTGGGGTTGGGGGGCATATTGCCCACCGGCAGCACGGAGAAATCCGGATTGTCGGCATCCTTCACAATCACGGAATTAAGGTCACCCACAGCTCCGGAGAGATAATCCACCATACCTGCTTCGGGTGAATCCACGTATGCCGAAGTTGTGCGGCGACGAAGGTCACCGTCAACCACTATCACTTTTCTGTGCTTCAACGCCAGGGTCTTTCCAAGATTGACCGCGATGAATGATTTTCCGGAGTGAGGATTGAAGGAGGTGATGGCTATCACTTGGGAGGCGTCACCGGCACTACCCTTCATGAACTCAACGTTGGTGCGAAGCACACGGAAGGCCTCATTGACCATATCACGCGATCCCTCCTTGATGACAATCTCATGCTTGTCTTCCTGAGCCTCCTTACGAAAACTCTTCTTCTTTCCGCCTCCGGCGAGGGGGATCTCTCCCAGGAAGGGGAGCGTGAGGTTCTCGACATCCTTGCGTCCGCGCACCTTGGTGTTGGTGATTTCCTTAACGAAGGTGACTCCGAAGGGAAGGAAGAAACCGATGAGGAATGCCATTGTCAGTATGCTGCGGCGGTTGGGCACCGAGGGTATGCCGGATGCACCGGGGCGGTTGACCACCTTGGTGTTGTAAGCGGTGAAAGCTTGTGAGATCTCGTTCTCCTCTCGCTTGGTGAGCAGGTAGAGATAAAGGGATTCCTTTACCTTCTGCTGACGTTCTACGGAGAGAAGGTTCTTTGCCTGAGTTGGGTTGGAAGCTATACGCGACTGAGTCTGCGCCTCGCTGCCGCGCAGGGAGCGGAGCTGGGTGTTGAGGCCAACGATCTCGTTATCAACGGTGCGGATGATAGCCTGGCGCTGGGCACTGAGGTCGGCATCCATCTGCGCCACGAGGGGGTTCTTTTCCGAAGATTTGGCTATGAGGGAGTTGCGTTGCAGCAGAGTATTGTTGTACTGCGTGATGAGTGTCTGCACGTTACCGCTCTCAAGACCGGTATTTGTCGGGAGAAGCTGGTCATGATTGCCGTCAGCTGTGAGGTAAGAGCGGATATAGCGGGCCATCGCCAACTGGTTGTTGACACCCATGATGGCATTTTGCGTCTGCTGGCTTTGCTGCATATACATGGAACCGGCAGCCTCAAGGTCAGGCACCATCGTGGCACTTTTGTATGAGGAAATATCGGAATCCACGTTGCCGAGTTCGTTTTCGATGACTCCCAAACGGTCGTTGATGAAGTTGGAGGTAGACACCGCTATCTGGTTGCGGTCGCGCACCCAGTTCTCGTTATAAACGCCAATAACAGTGTTTAGCACGTCATCGGCGCGCTCAGGCACCTGGTCAGACATAGTGAGACGCACCATGTTGGTGCCCGATTTCTCATCACTTTTTATGACACCGAGACGGGCGTTATATGAATCGCGTGCGGCTGCGATAGGCACTTTGAGCAAACTGATGTCCACCTTTTCACCCTTCTGATAGGCAGAGGTGGGCTTGACCACAAGTTTTCCGGCAGGGGTACTGATGGAGTCGTTAAGTCGCCCAACAAATTTTTTACCACCCACATTCACACCATTCACAGACAGATTACTGATGGTGACTTTTCCTGCCTTGTCCACATCAATATCCATGAGATAGCCCTGTTCTTCGGGGAAATTGGGCACAGAAACCTTCACGGGGAGCGAAGATCCGTAAATGGCTATCCTATGGAAAGCACCCGGACGATAATAGTACTGGTCCAAACCAAGTCTGCGCACCACCTCCTCCATTAGGTCCTTGGCCTTGAGGTTGATGACCTCGTTGTTGATGTTGGTACGGGTCTGAAGGAGACCGATGTCAGCGAAATACTCGCTGGCTATCGAACGTCCTTTTGTGTCATCCTTAATCATTATGTCGGCCGCGCGGGTATATGTGTCGGGTATGCGGAGCAGATAGAAGTAGGCCGCGCCTACGAATACCGCCACCGACAGCACTATCCATGGCCAGTGACGGATAGTGGTGAAGAAGACATCCAATATCGACACCGAGGTGTTCGATGTCGAAGTCTGACGGCTTCTTGAACTGCTTTTTCGTGAATCTGCCATTTTATATAATGTTCTGAGGTCAGTGTTATCTCGTGAGTGTCACTATCAGGGTTGCTATTGAAAGCACCGATGAAACCATCGCAGTCCAGAATGTCGGGGTGAAAGGAGAGTTTCCGGTAGCTGTGCTATCGCGCTTTTTCTTGTCGTTGGGCTCCACATATATCACATCGTCCTGCTGGAGATAGTAGACCGGAGAGGCGGCGAGTTGCTGCGCATCGAGCAGATTGACGCGGTAGGCTTCCTGCTTGCCGGGAGCCACTGTACGCATGACGAGGATATCATCGCGCTTGCCGGTGATGGTGAGATCGCCGGCCATTGCAATTGCGTCTATGATTGTGAGATGGTCGCGGTTGAAGGTATAGCGTCCGGGCGAAGCGACTTCACCAAGCACCGAGACTCCGGCATTGGCATACTCCACGGTGACAATCGGATCCTTGACCAGATCCTCGCTGATGAGTTTCTTGCCGATTGTCTCGGCTATCTGCTCGCGGGTGAGACCGCTGACGTGAATCCGGCCGATGACGGGAAAGTTGATGTCACCCTTGGAGTCAACCGTATAGAGTGACTGCCCGCTGGATGTGCCTTCTCCTCCAACTGAAGTGGCACCTCCGGAACTGAGGTTGAAGAGGCTCGTCAGCGAGGCGTCCTGCGTGCTTATGACGATCGAGAGCTTGTCCTCGGGCTTGACTGTCATGTCAAGTATGCGGTCGGCCTGCACTATGGTGCCGGGCTGGAGTTCAGGGAAATAGGTGATGTCTTTGGGCGTAGAGCAGGAGCTCAACGCAAGCACTGCGGCTATGGCGCAGGCCACAAGAAACTTTATTCGCATGATGCTGGTATGTGAGAGTTGATTATTCAGTTAATCGGGGTGACGTCCGCCGAGTCAATTGTGATGCGGGCGCATCCGAGCACGTCGACTCTGACGGCGAGTTCGGTATGCCCATCATTGATACGGATGATCTCCCCCTCAAGGCCTTTCAGACTGCCGCGCACCACCGTCACTCTGTCGCCGAGGCGATACGGGATGGCTGTGATCTCCACCGGCACGTCGCTCTGGCCAAGCATGAAACGCAACCGGTCAATCTGCACGGGGGGAATGATTGCGAGTCGTGATGTAGATGTGTCGCCTGACAAGGCCCGATCGGTCAAGAAACGGTTGATGAAGGGAAACCTGACTATTTCCCGACGCTCCGCCTCGGTGCATCTGACAAACACTTTGGAGGGTATCACCACCTTGTCGATCGTGGACTTGCGCCCGTTCTTCCATACGCGCCTCACCTGCTGTGAGGCGACGAAAGATTCATAGCCCAAAGTGGCGAGACGCTCGGCGACACGCTTTTCGGAGTTGTGAGTCACCACGGCGACATACCATCTTCTTTGTGTACCTTTTTCGGCGTTTACGCCCCTTTTTTCAGACCCTCCGGCCACGCCTGCGGCGTCGCCAACGTCATGAGACGCCGTCGCAACGCGGTCATTTCTATCCTTTGAGGCACACATCCGAAAAAGGGTAAGATGGTGAGTGTGTCGGGACGTAAAGCGTCCCGACAGCGCAAAATTACAAAAAATGTACTGCCTAAAAAAATTTTTTTAATTTAAAATGCTTAATTATCATTAATACATGAAAATCCCTCATCACATACTTGTAAAATTGCTTTGCATTGTTTAACTTTGCATAAAAGTTCGTTTCACAAGGATTAACTATTTCTGCAACTATTTGATAATAAGATGATTACCCCCCCCCGAATTATATACCAGATCTCGGTAAGACCGTTCCCTCACGGTCCAAACATGCGTACTGCATAATAGCGCATAAAGACCTCTACACTCTGAATTCTTTAATAAAATGTATTGACCATCCCAGAAACGATATTTTTATTCTTATAGATAAAAAATCCACTTTGCACTCTGCCAATATCCATCAACCTGAAGAAAGTAATATGACAATCATATCCGGACCGGCGATTTATTGGGGTGACATCTCGTTGCTGGATGCCGAACTGATGCTATTTCATAAGGCCTCGGAATCAAATGAATATATGTATTACCACCTTATCAGCGGACAGGATTTACCTGTTAACTCACAAAGTTATATTCATGAGTTTTGTGATAATGTAAAAACAGGAACCAACTTTTTGGGATATGACCATGGCTCAGAGTGCGATCGTCAAATAGCATCCAGAACTACATATTACATACCATTCACAAAATATTTAAAGACAGAAGATTGTCTAAAGACTCGAGTATATAATAGATTGCGTGAGAATATCACACGTATACAAAAAAAACTCGGGATTCGCAGACACAAATCAGGCATTGTTTTCAAGAAAGGATGTGAATGGGCGAGCATGACAGACGAGTTTGTGCGATATATATTGTCTCAAAAGGAAAATCTAAAAAAAACATTCCGCGGAGTACCATGTTGCGACGAGTTGTATAAACAGACATTGGCTTGGAATTCCAAGTTCAAGGATACAATATATGACTTGAACGATGAGTACATGGGCTGCTTGAGACAGATTGATTGGAAGCGTGGCAACCCATACACCTATACTGAAAAAGACGAAGATATACTTATCGCTTCAGACAGGTTCTTTGCCCGGAAATTCGACTCGGCACAAGACAGACGTATTATCGACATAATAACTTCAAACTTGGTACACAAGCACAAGGGCTGTTGAGATGTCTCAACAGCCCTTGTGCTTGTGTACACCCATGGGGAGTCGAACCCCAATCGATGGAACCGGAATCCATTATTCTATCCATTGAACTATGGGTGCGGGTTCGGGGAGATTACGAGTGCAAAGTTAGTAATTTTTTCGATATAAAGGTGGTTTTTACGGAATTTTCTTGCTAACTTTACGAAATTTTCTGAACTGCTGTATGGACGTGCGTATCGAACCGGGGTGGAAGCGGGAGCTTCAGGAGGAGTTTGAGCAGCCATATTTCAAGGCGCTCACCGACCGCGTGCGTGCCGAATATGCGGATCCCAACGTCCGCGTATACCCTCCGGCACGCGAGATTTTCGCGGCTTTCGATGCCTCCCCTTTCGAGTCCACCAAGGTGGTGATTATCGGCCAGGATCCCTATCATGGTCCGGGACAGGCCAACGGTCTCTGTTTTTCTGTGGCCCCCGGCGTGGATCTGCCCCCATCGCTGCGAAACATATTGCGCGAGGTGCACGAAGACACGGGAGCACCCCTGCCGCCGGACGGAGATCTGACTCGCTGGGCCCGGCAGGGAGTGCTGCTGCTGAACAGTTCGCTCACAGTGCGCGAACACGCCCCCAAGTCTCACGCCGGCCTGGGGTGGGAACGGTTTACGGATGCTGCTGTCAACCGCCTCGCTTCGCAGCGCGAGAATCTCGTGTTTCTCCTTTGGGGAAGCGATGCGATACGGCGCGGAGAGCATATCGACCGCTCGCGCCATCTGGTACTCACCTCGCCACACCCCTCTCCACTCTCCGCTCACCGGGGTTTCTTCGGCAACCACCATTTCTCCCGGGCGAACGCCTACCTCGCCGCCCACGGCAAAACCCCGGTCGTCTGGTGAGAGTGTTTAGTGTTTAGTGAAGAGTTTATAATCTCCCATAGTTCCCAAATCTCCCATAATTCCCACAATTCCCATTATGACCCTTTCAGAAAGAAAAGAGCGCGCCATGGAGCTGCGCCGACAAGGATACAATTGCGCCCAGGCGGTGCTTCTGGCTTTTAATGACGTGACAGGTCTTTCGGAGGATATGGCGGCCCGCCTCAGTTCCGGACTCGGCGCCGGCGTGGGGGGGAGCCGCGAACTCTGCGGGGCCGTGACGGGTATGGCTCTCGTGGAGAGCTCGCGCCACGGCAGCGCTCCGGCCGACAAGGCGGGGGCAATGAAAGCCGTGGGGCGTCTCACGGATGAGTTCAAGACCCGCAACGGCTGTCTGCGTTGCGAGGATCTCAAGGGCGTCCCCGGCAAAGCCCCGTGCAATGACCTCATACTCCATGCCGTGGAGATAATGCACAATTCGCTCAACAAGCCGGGATGAACAGGTTCGGAATGGCGATCTCCGCCGCATGGTTGCTTCTCCTGGCGATATGCCCCGGCGTATCGGCCATGGACACGCTCACACGCACGTTTGATTCCGCTTTCAGAACATTGAGGGTGGAAGTGGAGGGGGATTTCATGGCAACTCCGGTGATCGACCTTGACGGCGACCGACGCATCACGGTGTCTTTTGATGAGATAGGCGACGATTTCTCCGAACTCCGCTACCGTCTTGTGCACTGCAATGCCGACTGGCAACCCTCGCAACTCGTGGAGTCGGAATATGTGGAGGGATTCAATGAGGCGGATGTGGACGATTATGCCTTTTCATCGAATACTTTCGTGCATTTCGTCAATTACCGCATCACGGTTCCTTCGGAGGATATGCGCCCGCTCGTGTCGGGCAATTACCTGCTCCAGGTGTTTGACCGATATGATCCGGAGAGGGTGCTTCTCCAGGCACGGTTCAGCGTGTCGGAGAATGTGGTGAGCTTATCCGGAGAGGTGTCGGGACGCACCGACCGCGGACTAAACACGGAGTGGCAGCAACTTGAACTGGCTCTATCGCCGGGTGATTTCATGATTTCAAATCCATACACCGACCTCAATGTGACCGTCACCCAGAACTCCCTCCCGGAGTCAACGCGCACCCTCCCCCCTCCCTCGCGCTTGGAGGGCCAGAGGATGATATGGCAGCATCTCCCGGCTCTGGTGTTCGGCGGAGGAAACGAGTTCAGGCGCTTCGAGACGGTGCGCCTGGCAGGACCCGGGATGCACGTGGACTCCATGCGCTTCGGCGGCACGAACTACCACGCATATCTCATGACCGACGCCGACCGCTCGGAACGCGAGTATGTGTATGACAGCACTCAGCGCGGACGCTACCTGGTGAGAGACTATGTGGCTACGGACGCCGACCTGGGCGCGGACTATGTGACGGTGCATTTCACGCTTGATTTCCCGCAAATCACCAACGGCGACATCTATATAGACGGAGACCTTACAAATCACTTGCGCGAGGAGCCTTACCGCATGATATATGACCATTCACGGCATCTGTACACTCTCGATCTCCCCCTCAAGCAGGGTTCGTACAATTACCGCTACGTGGCCGTACCGCGCGTGAGCGGCGGGAGCGTGCAGACGGCTGATCCCGGCGTAGTGGAGGGCAACTTCTTCGAGACGGTGAACGAATATGACGTCCGGGCCTATTACCGTCCGCCGGGGGCACGCTACGACCGACTAATCGGCACAGCGCTGCTCACCACGGCCCGGTGAAGACGAAGACGCATACGATTTATAAGACGTATAAGATTTATAAGAATACATGATACAGATCCAAGACACGCTGGTCTCCCTTGACCTTATCGAGAAGTTTTTCGTCTGCGACCTGGATGCTTGCCTGGGAGAGTGCTGCATCGAAGGTGACGCCGGGGCGCCGCTTACAAAGGAGGAGGCGGCAGAACTCGACAGTCTGCTGCCGGAAATCATCGACGAGCTTGCTCCGGCGGCAAGGGAGGTGGCACGCGAGCAGGGCGCATCATACGTTGATGAGGAGGGCGACACCGTGACCTCCATCGTCGGCGGACGCGACTGCATATTCACTTGCTACGCACCCGGAGGGATGTGTCTCTGCGCTCTTGAAAAGGCACGCCGCGAGGGAAGGACACAGTTTTTCAAGCCCATTTCATGCTCCCTATATCCCGTAAGGCTAAAGGAATACGGCGGCTTCACCGCCGTGAATTTCCACCGCTGGAAAATCTGTAAGACCGCCGAAGCGCTCGGACGCAAAAAGGGTGTCAGGGCATACGAATTCCTGCGCGAGCCCCTTATCCGGCGGTTCGGACAAGAATGGTATGACGAGCTTGACCTCACGGCCCGCGAATACCTGCGTCAGAGACCAAGGATCTCATGAAAGGGCTGATGTTAACATAATTTAACTAAATTTAATTGTTAAATTCCTAAAAAACCTGTAATTTCGCGGCATAATACTATGAAGCCCTAACATGTAAGAATTTATTTAGTTAAGCCAACGAGTCCGAGATGATTGTGAAATCATCTCTTTCTTTTTATAGCCACATCCTTGTGTGAATTGTTATCATTATATGGGAATCTTGTATCCGTGGCTTTATCCTGCGCTTTCGCTACTCTACCTGGCTGTCATAGCCGGGTGTATCGCCGTGGTGCTGTCTGAAAACCGAAATCCCATACGTGCTCTCGCCTGGACCATCGCCCTGATTGCCCTGCCGGGCGTGGGATTGGTATTCTACCTGTTCTTCGGACGCAGTCTGAAAGGGCTCCATCTGATTTCACGCCACAACAAGCGGCGGCTGATGAACAACAAGCGGCCCCACGCCGCTCCGCTTGACGACCCATGTCTCAACGACACCGACCGCCAGCTCGTGAAACTGGCCGAGAACCTCTGCCGTTGTCCCCTGTCGCTCAACAACCACATAGACATCTTCACCGACGGCCGCTCCAAATTCGAGGCCCTGCGCCGCGACCTGCGGGAGGCCCGCTCCTCCATATACCTGCAATATTACATTTTCTCTGACGATGCTCTTGGAAGGGAGATAGCGGACCTGCTCATGGAGAAGGCTCGTCAGGGAGTGAGGGTGAAGGTGATCTACGACCACGTGGGGAGTTTCTCCGCCTCGCGCCATTTCTTCCGCCGGATGCGTGAGGCCGGCGTAGAGGCCCACCCCTTCTTCAAGGTGACCTTTCCACAGCTTGCCAACCGCATCAACTGGCGCAATCACCGCAAGATAGTCATAATAGACAATGCCACGGGATACATAGGGGGGATGAACATAGCCTCGCGATATGTAGAGGGGCTGCCCGACGGCTCGGCATGGCGCGACACCCATTTCCGCGTCTGGGGAGAAATCGTGGAATCGCTGCTCTACAGCTTCGCCATCGACTGGAATTTCCTGAACCCCCACCCGGGCTTTCCCCCGCGCAATCTCCCCGAAAACCCGATACACAATCATCTTGGGATGCAGTTCATCTCTTCCGGGCCCGTGGATCAGACCGGAAATATCTCCATGTGCTTTCTCAAGGCAATAGCATCGGCCCGCAAGCGCATTTATATACAGACTCCCTATTTTTTGCCTACCGACACACTGATGAGGGCGCTGGAGGTGGCGGCCATGGCGCAGGTGGACGTGCGCGTGATGATGCCGCGCCGTCCCGACTCCCGGATGCTCCGCTACGCCTCGTTCTCATACGTGACGCAGTGTCTGCGCATGGGGATAAAGGTGTATCTCTACGAGGCGGGGATGCTCCATGCCAAGGCCATGATAGTTGACGACAATCTGGTGACGGCCGGCTCCACGAATTTCGACTTCCGCAGCTTCGAGAACAACTTCGAGGCCAACCTCCTTATATATGACGCCGGAGTGAACCGCCGGATGCGAGACATCTTCTTCGACGACATGAAGGCCTGCCGCAAGCTCACGCTCAACGACTGGCGCCGCCGCCCGCTCCCGCAGCGGCTCATGGAGTCCGTGGTACGCCTATTCTCACCCATTCTCTGACGAAAAATTTGCACACCCGAAAAAAAATCACTAATTTTGCAGGCCAATTCAGCGGGATCGCGACCTGCTGAGCCAAAACAATCAAAACTGTACAGAAAAAATGAAAAAAGACATCCATCCTTCCAACTACCGTGAGGTGGTTTTCAAAGACATGTCAAACGACGAGGTGTTCATCACCCGTTCCACCGTGGCCTCCCGTGAGACCATCGAAATCGACGGCAAGGAATATCCCCTCGTGAAGCTTGAAATCACCTCCGCTTCCCACCCCTTCTTCACCGGCAAGCAGAAGCTCGTCGACACCGCAGGCCGCGTTGACAAGTTCCGCAACCGCTACGGCAACCGCAACAAGAAGTAAGCTGTCCCACCCCGGAGGCACTCCCCCGGAGAAATAGGGATACGGGAGGAAAGACCCGCAAAAAAGCCCGGCAACTCGTTGCCGGGCTTTTCTTTTATGATTCAGCCCCATCTCAATAGAGGCGAGGTTAAGAACGCGCTTCACACCAGTCGGGCCACCCACCCGTCGCGGTCGCCGGGCAGGAGGTCCACCACGGGAATCTCGATCATGGTGTAGCATCCCGGCTGCAGACGCATCGAGGCGCGGGCGCAGCACACGAGTACCTGGCCCGTGAGGGCCGGGTTGTTGATTTTCATATCAAACTCAAGGAGCTGATTGTGGGTATTGCCCGAGACTCCCTTGCGCACGAGATTGACGCCGTGGCCCATATCCTTGAGAGCCTTCACACTCTCCACTGCCGTGACATGGGTCTCGTCAGTGGCGAAATAGGGGTCGGCCTTGAGCAGGGCATACACCTCTTCCGCGGTGTGACCCGGCTCCAGTTCCACATATACCATGCGGCGGTGTATGCCTGTGCCCGTAGGGATAGTGACGGAGAGGGCATCCTTCACGCCTGGCTTTGACTTCACGCATACGGAGTGGCCCATCGACATGCCGGGGCCGAAGTTGGTGTAGGAGATACCGCGCGGCACGATAGCCTCCATCAGAGTGCGCACCACCGAGTCGCTCCCCGGATCCCATCCGGCCGAGATGACCGACACCGCCCCGTGGGCCTTGGCCACTTCTCCAAGATCGCGGCGCAGCTGAGGCACAAGGGTGTGGATGTCGAAGCTGTCCACAGTGTTGATACCCCGCGAGAGGATCTCGCGGGCATGCTTTTCCACTTCACGCGTGGGGGTAGCGAGGATGGCCACATCGACATCCTTGAGGTCGCCTATGGAGCCCACTACCGGGATATGGGCCGGAATGTCGCCGCGGTCGGCGGGATTGCGGCGTATGATACCTGCGATTTCAAAATCTTCGGCGGCTTCTACAGCGTCGAGAGTGAAGCGCCCGATGTTGCCATACCCTACGATGGCAGCGCGGATTTTCTTTTCCATAAGATTTTATAAATAGTTCTTAAAGGAAAAAGGAGGCCCGTCATTGCAGACGCTACCTCCTTTTGTTCATCTTGATGATGCCGTCATGCGGCGGTCATCAATCTCAAGGGTGAAAGATGGGTCTCGAACCCACGACCTACGGAACCACAATCCGTCGCTCTAACCAACTGAGCTACATTCACCATATTGCTTTCCATACAGATTCCACTAAAGGCTTCGCAAGGTCTCTGCCGAAAAGCGATGCAAAGTTACGCACTTTTTCCGAACCCTCCAAATTTTCGCGCCGTTTTTTTCGTTTTTTTTCATTTTTTCTCTCAATAGCGACCAAAATGGGTGAGAAGTTGTTACAATGATATGAAAAGACTACCCCTCCTTACCTTCATACTGTGCCTGGCCGCCGTGACGGCCGGGGCATGGGATGTTTCAAAGAAATACATCGGTCCGAAAACGCCCACCACCGACGTTTCCTGGCACTCCGACATCCTCCCCGGCTACGAAGCCCGTTATGTCGACCAAGGCGAGGCTTTCGACGGTCCCTGCCGCTCCACCATCGTGCGTCTGCGAGGCCCGCGCTCTTCGAGCAAGGGATTCCTGTATGTGCATGGATTCAACGACTATTTCTTCCAGAGCGAGATGGGACGCCGTTTCGTGGACTCGGGCTTCCATTTCTATGCCGTGGACCTGCGCCGATATGGCCGCAGTTACCAGCCCTGGCAATACCCCTTCAACATCCGCAACCAGAAGGAGTATTTCGCCGACATCGATTCGGCTCTAGCGCAGATGCGGCGCGACGGTATCACGGACATCACACTCGGAGGCCACTCCACCGGAGGTCTGACGGTGTGTCTGCTCGCTGCAGCACGCGGTCGGGAGGCGGGAGTTGACCGGGTGGTGACCGACAGCCCCTTCCTGGCCTGGAATTTCAACTCATTCTACCGCAATTTCCTTATCCCGTCAGTCACCGCAATAGGGGGAATCTTCAAAAACTCCAAGATCAAGCAGGGCCACTGCGACGGATACGCATACAGTCTTCTCAAGGAATACGAGGGGGAATGGACATACAATACGGACTGGAAGATGGTATACTCTCCTCCGGTGACGTTCTCATGGGTGCGCTCCATACAGAACGCGCAGAAAGAGGTGAAGTCCAAGGCGGCAAACATAGCCGTGCCCCTGCTGGTGATGCACTCAAGCCGCAAAATCGACGGCTGCAACTGGACCCCGGAGTTTCAGACGGGCGACGCCGTGCTCGACCCGGCCATGATACAGCAGGTGGGGCTCCTGATCAGAAAGGAATCCCGGCATCCAGTCAGCGTGTGCACCGTCGACTCCGGGCTGCATGACCTCATCCTGAGCCGCCGCGACGTGCGCGATGCCGCCTACGACAGCATCTTCGCCTTCATCCGCTCCCATCCGCAGTGAGGCGGAGCATTTACAAGACTTCGGTCCGCAAGAAATGGAATCAAGACAAGATTCGCAGATTTTGCATTTTTATTGACATTTGTTTGGCAAACTCAAATAATTGGCTTACATTTGCCCGCAGAATGGATAATCTACAGGTAGACACACTGAGTTTCCCGGAACGCCGGGAGTTTCTCACGACATACGATTCTCTCGCGTCACGATGCGGAGACACCTTTTCCGAGGATGATCGGCGCCGTCTGCGCCGCCTCGTCTCCCGCGCGATGCATTCCGACTCCGCTCCCCGAGACGAGCACGGTCTCCCCACGGCGTTGCTCACGCTGCGTGCCGCCGACCTTTTCGCTGACAAGGTGGATCCGGACCGCAACATCCTGACGGCCATCGCCCTACAGCCGGCCGTGGATAGCGGGAGCATTTCCATACAGGAGGTCAGGGAGCAATGGGGACCCGATGTGGCGGGACTCATCACGGGACTCACCACCGTGGAGCGGTTCAGCTCCATCAACGCCTCCGTGGACCAGGATAACTTCCGCGGCCTCATGCTCTCACTGGCCGATGACATACGCGTCATCATAATAATGATAGTCCGGAATCTCGTGCTGATGCGCGCCATCAACAACCATCCCGACGAGGAGTGGGTGAGAAACGTGGCTTTCGAGGCCAATTGCCTGTATGCGCAGCTCGCCCACCGGCTTGGCCTGTATAAGATCAAGGGGGAACTCGAAGACCTCTCCCTGAAATACACCAACCGCGAGATATACACCCAGATAGCAAGAAAGCTCAACGAGACAAAACGCTCGCGCGACGCATACATACAGCGCTTCATCACTCCGGTGAAGGAGAAACTCGAGGCTGCCGGGCTGAAGTTCGACATCAAGGGACGCACCAAGTCCATATCCTCCATCTGGAACAAGATGCGCAAGCAGAAAGTGGACCTGGACCGCATCTACGACCTCTTCGCCATCCGCGTCATCATCGACACTCCGCGCGAGAAGGAGAAAAGCGACTGCTGGCTTGCCTATTCCATCCTCACTGATATGTACACCCCGAATCCGGCCCGAATGAGAGACTGGATCTCCATCCCCAAGGGAAACGGCTACGAAAGCCTGCACGCCACGGTGATGGGGCCCGAGTCGAAATGGGTGGAGGTGCAGTTCCGCACACGGCGCATGGACCTTGTGGCCGAAAAGGGCCTCGCCGCCCACTGGCGCTACAAGGGTGTGAAGTCCGATTCCACAGACCAGTGGATGAACAATATACGCGACATCCTGGAGACTGCCGATTCCGGCCCCATGCAGCTGATGAAGGACATGAGGATGGACATCTACACGCGCGAGGTCTTCGTATTCACTCCCAAGGGGGATCTGTTCCGTCTTCCGGCGGGGGGCACAGTGCTTGATTTCGCATTCCTGATCCACTCCGAAGTCGGCTCGAAATGCACCGGGGCCATAGTCAACGGCGCCCACCGCCGCATCAACTACCGGCTGCAGTCAGGCGACACCGTGGAAATCCTCACCTCCCCCACCCAGAAACCTCATCAGGAATGGCTCTCGATAGTGGTCAGCTCCAAGTCGCGCAACAAAATCAAGCAGAAGCTCCACGAGGAGCGGCAGCACCTGGCCGACGCCGGCAAGGAGATTCTGGAGCGGCGTGCGAAAAACCGCAAGATAGACATCGACGAAGCGGTGATGATGAAGCTCATAAAGAAGAGCGGATACAAGTACGCCACGGAGTTTTACGCCGATATGGGCACGGGCAAAATCGATGCCGGGAAATGGCTCAACACATACCTTGAAGCCGTGGCTCCGGAACGAGAGGAGTCCGACAGAGCCTCCGCCGAGGAGTTCAGGCTCCGCACTCCCGACGAGGAGTCTCCGCGTGACGTGCTCGTCATCGGAGAGAAGGCCATCAACGGATTGAGCTACAAGTTTGCCAAATGCTGCAATCCGGTGTATGGAGACAAGGTCTTCGGGTTCATCAGCTCCGACGGCGTGGTGAAAATCCATCGTCACGACTGCCCAAATGCCCCGAATATCCGGGAACGCTATCCGTACAGGCTCATCCGCGTGGACTGGAGCGGCAAACAGGGGACGCAACTTGCCGCCACGTTGCGCGTGGTGGGCACAGACGACATCGGCATCGTGGCAAACATCACCTCTATAATCTCCCGCGAGACGGGGGTCAATCTGCGCAATATCTCCGTAGATTCAGCCCACGGGCTTTTCCAGGGCTTCCTCACGGTGGGAGTCTCGGATCAATCACGCCTCCCGGCCCTCATACGCAAGCTCCGCACCGTAAGGGGCGTCAAGGAGGTGGAAAGAGAATAACTGTAATGAAGAATACCATGAAATCCACTTATAGAAGACTCATCACCCGTTTCACGGCGGCTGCCGTGCTCCTGACAGTCGCAGGGGTGCCGGGGGCGGGATGTTCCTCCGCCGAGCAGCGCCGCAAGGACAAGAGGGAGCGCGACCGTCAGGAATGGCGCGCCGAGCTGACCGACTCGCTGGAGCATATACAGCGGCGCATCGAGACCAATGCCGAGACCCTGCGTACACTCACCCAGGACATCAACGGCATGCTCCCCTCCTTCACGCACGTGGACAATCCCCGCCACGTGGAGGGATATTACATACTCAGGGACTTCACCGACATGTATCCCCTCTCCGGCACAGGCCTGACGGCCCGTCTCACCATGGCGGAGCAACTCGAGATGGTGGCGGCACTGCGCGGAGGTGTCTTCACGCGCATCAGGGTGACGTCCGAAGGGAAGTCGCTCGAATCGGACGAAGTGCCGTATGACGGAGCCCTGAACTACCGCGCCGCAGGATTGTGCACGGTGGCCTTCTCCGGCTCGCGCTGTGACTCGCTGGGCCACTTCATCACGCTCAACGACAACAATCCCGTCACACTCGAATACCTCGACGGATCCCGCGTCACGGGCCACGTCACGCTCTCCGACAAGACCAAGCGGATGGTGGCCCGCACCTGGACCCTGGCACGGACCCGCGCCCGCATCACCGCGCTTGAAAGAGCCTTACCGCTCGACAACCGCAAGCTCGAATCCATCCGCACCCGTCTCGACAACGATTCTGTCCAGGAGACGGAATGACAGATATATTGCAAATCAAGTACACTCACACATTTACCGACCTATGGAATTAGACCAGAAAGACCTCGCCCAGCTCGAACGCAAGGGCATCTCTCCCGAGACTCTCGAAAAGCAGCTCGACATGCTCGCCAAGGGATTTCCCTGGCTCCGTATAGAAGGACCCGCCACTCCGGGCCACGGCATCACGGTGGCCGGCGACGAACTGATCCGCCGCAGCGTGGAGATATGGGACGAATACCGTCTCAAGGGGGGACGCGTCCAGAAGATGACTCCCGCGAGCGGAGCCGCCTCAAGAATGTTCAAGGACCTCTACGCTTTCCTCAACGGCAAGCACGACAAACCCGACACGGATTTCGTCAAGGAGTTTTTCGCCCATATCGAGGACTTCGCCTTCTTCGAGCGCCTCAACTTCATCTGCCTCTCGCTCTATGATCTGAGCGTGGACTCCCTTATCCGCGAAAAGCGATACAAAGATGTGGTGGATGCCCTGCTCGCTTCGCACGGCCTTAACTACGGCAAACTTCCCAAGGCCCTCCTCCAGTTCCACAAGGAACTCGGAGGCAGCCGCACCGCCCTCGAGGAGCATCTCGCCGAGGCGGCGCAGTATGCCGCCGGTAAGGATGGCAAGGCCCGCGTGCACTTCACGGTAAGCGAGGAGCACGTTCCCCTCATGATGATGAAGATAGAGGAGACGCGCGGACGCCTGGAGCATCTCTACGGCGTGACGTTTGACATCACGCTAAGCGTGCAGAAACCCTCCACCGACACGGTGGCGGCCAATATGGACGGCACCCCCTACCGCGAGAAGGGAGACCTGTTCTTCCGTCCCGGAGGCCACGGCGCCCTCATTGAGAACCTCAACGACCTCGACGCCGACGTGATATTCATCAAGAACATCGACAACGTGGTGCCCGACAGCAAGAGAGCCGTGACCCTGGTGTGGAAGCAGGTGATCGGAGGAGTGTTGGTGGCCGTGAAGCAGAAGATCGATTCCTACTGCCGTCAGCTTTCCAAGGGCACTCCTGACGAGGCCACACTCGCCGAAATGCTCGACTTCACCCGGCGCACGCTCTACATCACCCACGACGGAGCCGACGATATGACTCTCGACGAGAAGGCGGCTTACCTTATGAGGAAGCTCAACCGCCCAGTACGCGTCTGCGGCATGGTGAAGAACGAGGGTGAGCCCGGCGGCGGCCCCTTCCTGGTCTACAACCCCGACGGTACCGTATCTCCCCAGATTCTCGAATCCTCCCAGATCAATCCCGACGACAAGGAGGCCATGAAGTATCTCAAGGAGGCCACACACTTCAATCCCGTTGACCTCGTGGTGGCCACCCATGACTGGAAGGGAGACAAGTTCCATCTCCCCGACTATGTGGACGCCGCCACCGGATTCATCTCCATCAAGAGCCGCGAGGGCGTGGCAATCAAGGCCCTGGAGCTCCCCGGACTCTGGAACGGAGCTATGTCCGACTGGAACACCATCCTCGTGGAGGTGCCCGCCGAGACTTTCAATCCCGTCAAGACCGTCAACGACCTTCTGCGTCCCGCCCACAAGGCCTGATCCTCGTTTTAGATAATGGTGAAGCCGGATTTCTGCA
>CAMWLC010000010.1 GCA_947174995.1 uncultured Porphyromonadaceae bacterium | reverse complement strand
GTCTTATACGTCTTATACGTCTTATAAGTCTTATATATCATATAAATCTTATATATCATATAAATCTTATAAGTCTTATAAATCTTATATATCATATAATATATAATAAGGAGTGCATCCCGCAGAATCCAGCATGGGTGAAATCCTTGTTCCACGTGGAACAATTCGGGTTTTGAAAGTATCGGTGACTGCTGAGGCTCCCATTTCATCGAATATAATTCCGGTAGTACATATGTCTACACCTCAAAATAAGCTCGCTGAAATAATATAATCAACACAATATACTCGCTAAAATAATATAATCGACACAATATACTCTCTAAAATACTTACCAAAAACAATTAATACTTACCAAAAAAAATTGAATCGACAAAATGGAACTTGAAGATCTCAAAGGTATCATCAGAGATGTGCCCGACTTTCCCTCGAAGGGAATCATGTTCAGAGACCTGACCACGCTTATCAAGAACGGTGAGGCTCTCAAAGTGATGAGCCGCGGACTTGCCGAGCTTTACCGTGACCGTGGCGTCACAAAGGTGGTGGGAATCGAATCGCGCGGTTTCATCGGCGGAAGTATACTTGCTTACGAGCTTGGCGCCGGTTTCGTACCCGCCCGCAAGCCCGGAAAACTCCCCTCCGTGACCATCAAGAAATCATACGCCAAAGAGTATGGCGTAGATACCATCGAACTTCACAGCGATGCCATTAACGAGAATGATGTGGTGGTGCTTCATGATGACCTTCTGGCGACCGGAGGCACGATGAAGGCCTGCTACGAACTCGTGAAAAGCATGAACCCGAAGAAAATCTACATCAACTTCGTGGTGGAACTCGATGCCCTCCACGGCCGCGACAACCTTCCTTCAGACGTGGAGATCACCTCGCTGCTCCGCTACGAATAACGCTTGCTGTGAGTAATGCTCAGTTACGAGTAATGCTCGCTACAAATAAACTGTACGGCAAACCGGAGTGCGGTCAATTTCGACCGCACTCTTGACGCACAGAAAACCGATATGAAGAAAGAAGATACCGTAAATCCCGATTCTGAGTCGAGGCTGACCGAACTCCTGGCCGGATATGGCCGTAACATAGATGAGTTTGGCGGCTTCGGCCTGGAGCTTATCCCCGACCGCACCCAGGATGATCTGAACCACAATCGTCCCGGGAAACATCTTCGTGAACGCATACTATCACTCCCCGAAAAACCGGGAGTATACATGTATGTGGACCGTCATGGCAAGGTGATATATGTGGGTAAGGCCAAACGGCTCAAGCGGAGGGTGTCTTCTTACTTCAATCGCCGCCACGACTCCATCCGCACCAATCTCCTCGTGCGCAACATCGTGGACCTGCGCTTCATCGTGGTGGAGACAGAACAGGACGCACTGCATCTCGAAAGCGCCATGATCAAGGAATATCAGCCGCGCTATAACGTCCTGCTCAAAGATGACAAGTCATATCCCTGGATAGTGGTGACAAAAGAGCCTTTTCCGCGAGTGTTCATGACCCGTGAGAAAGGACTTGACGCCAAATATTACGGCCCGTATGCCAATCAGCAGTCGGCCAAAGTGGTGCTCGAACTCATACGCGAGATATATCCTCTGCGCTCTTGTCGCCATTTCATCGATGATAAAAGCGTGGCGAGAGGGAAGGGACGGCTCTGTCTCGACTACCATATCGGAAAGTGCGGAGGACCGTGCCGCGGACTCGTGAACCGCGAGCAGTATAATGCCGTCATACAGCACGTGCGCCAGATTCTCAACGGAGAGACGCTCCAGCTCGAACGTCACCTGCAGGCTGAGATGACCCGTCTGAGTGAGGATTGGAAGTTCGAGGAGGCACAGGTGGTAAAGGAGAAATACGAGGCTGTCAAGCGCTATAACGCCAAGAGTGTCATAGCGCGTACCGAAACAGAAGATGTCGATATGTTTGCATACGAGGAAAACGGAGATGCGGCCTACGTCAACTTCATGCACCTGCACAACGGCGCCGTGGTGCAGAGTCTCAATCTCGAGTTCCGGCGCCGTCTCGCCGAGAGCCGCGAGGAGATTCTCTCCATAGCCATCGGCGAAATAGCACGCCGGTTTGACCGGGAGTTTTCCGAGATAATCGTTCCGTTCAGGCCCGATGTGGAGCTTGAGGGGGTGACATTCACGGTGCCGCAGAGAGGGGAGAAGAAAAAAATACTTGAAGTCGGCATGAAGAACGTGGGGCAGTATATGCACGACAAGGAGAAAATGGCCGATGTCCTCGACCCCGACCGGAGTGCCCGGCGTCTGATGGAGACCATGAAAAAAGATTTCCGCCTCAGCGTGGAGCCGCGCCATATAGAATGTTTCGACAACTCCAACATCCAGGGCACTAATCCCGTGTCGAGCTGCGTGGTGTTTCGTGACGGCAAACCCTCCAAACGCGATTACCGCCATTTCATCATCAAAACCGTGGTCGGGGCGAATGACTTCGCAAGCATGAAGGAAGTGCTTCACCGGCGTTACACCCGCATGATGGCCGAAGGGGAACCGTTGCCACAGTTAGTGGTGGTCGATGGCGGCAAAGGACAGTTGAGCGCAGCCGTCGAGGCCTTTGAGGAGATGGGTATAAGGGGAGAGGTGGCCCTTGTCGGCATCGCCAAGCGTCTTGAGGAAATTTACTTTCCCGGCGACACCCTTCCGCTATATATAGATAAGAAAAGCCCCAGTCTGCGCGTTATACAGGCACTGCGCGATGAAGCCCACCGTTTCGGTATTACCCATCACCGTCTCCGCCGCTCCAAAGGACAGGTGAGCAGCGAACTCGACGGCATCAAGGGGATAGGTGAGAAAACGGCAGGCACGCTCATGCGCCATTTCAAGAGCCTGAAGCGTCTCAAGGAGGCCGACAGAGCCGAGGTAGAGCAGGTGGTGGGCAAGGCCAAAGCTGCCCTGATAGCCGAACACTTCGCCTCCCGTCCGGACCCCGCGCAGCAGAAGAACGCTTCCGATAAAATATGAACATGAACAACACACCCATACGCTTCGTAGGCTTTGACGCCGAATTTGCCATCAAGGAGATTCTTGAACTCTCCATATTCTCTCTCGGCTATCACACCGCCGACTCATCCGATGAGTCCGTCTCCGACTCCATTGATGAATCCGCATCGGCAAGGGAGAGCAAGGAAATCTTTCACGAGTATTTCAAGCCGCGCAACGAGACACACTGGCCCGGGTCTCAGAGGGTGCACCACATTTCTCCGGCGATGGTGCGCCACAGACCAGGATTTATCAAGTTTCGCCCCACGGTGCAGCGTCTCATCGACGAGGCCGACTGCCTGGTGGGCTTCGCCATAGACAACGACATAGAGGCCCTGCGCTTCGCCGGCGTGCACGGCCTCGACGACAAACCCGTCATCGACATCCGCGACCTGCACTGGCTCTGCCACGGACGCGATGCCGGAGTGGCCCTCGACTCGCGGCGCGGCCTCAGCGTCACAGCCGGAGAATTAGGCATAGACTTCAATGAGACGGATGCCCACGGAGCGAGCTACGACACCCTCAAGACCATGGAGTGCCTGAATGTGCTACTGAAGCAGTTTGAAGAGAAATATCCGAGCGACTCACCGTTGCTGGCACACTATTTGCAGGTATGGGACACGGAACGCGAGAATTATTATCGTGAGTATGCCAAGGGTTGGGTAGCCATAGTGGAATCCGGCGACGGATACCGCATCAAAACCTCGCGTATGTCACCCCCGGAGGGTGACAAGGTTGTGGCGGTGATTCCCGTCAACGCGCGTCACCGGGCACTTGACGAGATAGACGCGCGCTACGACAAGAGGCGTCACAGGCTCGACAGAAAAGTGTATATGCTCACTAAGGCCGACATCGAATGGTTCAAGGCCTACACCAACGAATACGATGGCCAGGAGCACCTCCACCGCAAGATGCAGGAACTCCGCTCAGCAAACCATCAGCCCTCGTGGCGTGTTTAAAACTTTAAAGAAAGACCGAAATTCAAGATGAGAAATAAAGAGAATTACTCCGGAGGCCGGATGAAGAAATCCGACCTCCAGAACAAGATAATGGAATTCCTGCAAAAAGAGAAGAAGCAGGCGTTCAACTACAAGCAGATCGCATTCGCGATCGACGCCACATCTCCCGCACAGCGCAACGACATCATAAATCTCCTCGAGGAACTTGCTGCCGCCGATGAAATCATCGAGGTCGGCCTCGGACGCTATAAGGCCAAGGCTAACCGAGGCACCGAAGGGGAGGGCATCTTCGTGCGCCGGAGCAACGGCAAGAACGCCGTCATCATCGACGACGAGCAGATACTCGTGGCCGAGCGCAACTCCATGCACGCCCTCAACGGCGACAAGGTGCGCGTCATAGTCTCCGCCTCGCGCCGCGGCCAGGATCCCGAGGCACAGGTGGTCGAGATTCTCGAAACCAAGGACCAGGTATTTATCGGCACGCTCAAAGTCGAGAAAAATTACGCCGCCCTCATCACTGACTCAAAACATCTCGCCGCCGACATCATCATCCCGCGCAGCAAGCTCAAGGGGGGCAAGACCGGCGACAAGGCCATAGCCCGTATCACCCTCTGGAAAGACGAGGAGATGAATCCGCGCGGGGAAGTGGTGGACATCCTCGGAGTCAAGGGAGAGAACACCGCCGAGATGCATGCCATCCTCGCCGAGTACGGGCTCCCCTACAAGTATCCCGAGAACGTAGAGAAAGCCGCTGACAAAATCGATGCGGGCATCACGCCCGAGGAGGTGGCCAAGCGTGAGGATTTCCGCCACGTCACCACCTTCACCATCGACCCCCGCGACGCCAAGGACTTCGACGACGCCCTCTCCATCCGTCAGCTTGCCAACGGCAACTGGGAGGTCGGTGTGCACATCGCCGACGTAACGCATTACGTCACCCCCGGCAGCATCATCGACAAGGAGGCGCAGCAGCGCGCCACGAGCGTATATCTCGTGGACCGCACCATCCCCATGCTCCCCGAGCATCTCAGCAACGGCATCTGCTCCCTGAGGCCCAACGAGGAGAAGTTGACCTTCTCCGCCATCTTCGAGCTTGACGACAAAGCCAATGTGCTCCACACCCGCATCGGACGCACGGTCATACGCTCCGACCGCCGCTTCACATACGAGGAGGCCCAGGAGATAATCGAGACCGGAAAGGGGGAGTATGCCCGCGAGATAAATGTGCTCAACTCCCTGGCCAAGCATCTGCGGCGCCGCCGTTACGACGCCGGGGCGCTGGAGTTTGAGAGGGCTGAGGTCAGATTCGAGATAGACAAGGACGGAAAGCCTGTCAGCGTCTACTTCAAGGAGGCCAAGGACTCCAACAAACTCATCGAGGAGTTCATGCTCCTGGCCAACATCGCCGTGGCCGAGTTCGTAGGCAAAGTGAGCGGCGGAAAGAAGGCCAAGAACTTCGTCTACCGTGTCCATGCCAACCCTGACCCCGAGAAGATCTCCAACTTCGCCTCCATCGCCTCCCGGTTCGGATACAAAGTGGATTCGGACGGGAGCGCTCGCAAGGTCAACAAGAGCCTCAACCGTCTGCTCAAGGACGTGAAGGGCAAAGGGGAGGAGAACATGCTCGCCATGCTTGCCATCCGCTCGATGGCCAAGGCCGAATACAGCACCGACAACATAGGCCACTACGGACTGGCGGTGGAATACTACACCCACTTCACATCCCCCATACGCCGTTATCCCGACATGATGGTGCACCGCCTTCTGCAGCGATACTTCGACGGCGGACGCTCTGCCGACAAACTCAAGCTCGAAGAGCAGTGTCAGCACTCCTCCGACATGGAGGTGCTCGCCTCCAATGCCGAGCGCTCCTCCATACGCTACAAGCAGGTGGAGTTTATGAAAGACCGTCTCGGCGAGATCTACGAGGGTGTCATCTCGGGTGTGACCGAATGGGGCTTCTACGTGGAGCTTGACGAGAACATGTGTGAGGGCCTCGTGCCGGTGCGTGATCTGAATGATGACTACTACGATTATGACGACAAGAACTACTGCCTCATAGGGCGCAACCACGGCAACAAGTACACACTCGGTGACAAAGTACGCGTGCAGGTGGCCCGTGCCGACCTGGAGCGCAAGCAGCTCGACTTCGCCCTGATCGCCGACGACGGCAATCCCAACCGTCCGCGCAAAGAGCGCAAAGACCATCATGGCCGCAACGTCCCGCGCAAAAACCGCGACAAAAAGCAGAAAAAACATCAATAAGCCCCATTTTCCCTCCAAAAAATGGGCCTGAATAACAAATTTCGGTGAAAATGTAAATTTTTGCCGAAAAAATTTGGTGGGTAATGAAATTCGTTGTAATTTTGTGCCCGGGTGAGCCCTACGGGCCAGTCTCCCTTGAATCCCCCAGGACTTGATTGTAGCAAGGGTTATAGGTTGAGAGGGCGGTGTAGACCGCTTGCCCGCCTGCCTCTTTAGCTCAGTTGGCCAGAGCACGTGATTTGTAATCTCGGGGTCGTTGGTTCGAATCCGACAAGAGGCTCAGAAATGCTGCACGGCAGCATTAGCGTTGAATGTTTTTCATAATTTTGTTTTGGCGGCGTGTTTAGTGATAAGCATGCCGTTTTTTTATTCTTGAAATCCGCAATGAAGATATACAATCTGACTTTTATCGTAGACCCCGTGAGGGAGGAGGCTTTTCTCAAATGGCTCAAGGAGCGGCTTGTGGCTCCGGAATTTATCGGGTGCACGCTGCTGAAGGTGGCCGACGTGCCGGGCGACCCGGAGTTTGCCGCACACGCCCTCAGCGTGTCGCTCCAGAAGCGTTGCCCTACGGAGGCCGACATGGCGTCGTTTCGGGAGGGCCCGGCAGAGAACCTGTCCGAGGAGTATGCCCGCTGGGCCGGCGGCGAGGGGATGACATTCGCCACAGTTCTGGAGGAGCTGCCGCTTGGTTGACGAGAAGGTGAGGCGCTACGAGCGCGTCATAATGGGTATTGATCCCGGCACGAACGTCATGGGATACGGTATACTCGGTGTCAACGGCAAGACCCCCGAGCTCATAGTCATGGGCGTCATAAAGCTGTCGCGCATGGAGAGCCATTACCTTAGATTGGCGCGGATTTACGAGCGTGTCAGCGGTCTTGTGGCGCAATATCTGCCGGACGAACTCGCCATCGAAGCCCCCTTCTTCGGCAAAAACGTGCAGTCCATGCTCAAGCTGGGGAGGGCCCAGGGGGTAGCCATGGCCGCCGCCCTCGCGAGGGACGTGCCCATCTGCGAATACCCCCCAAGGAGCATCAAGCAGGCCGTCACCGGCCAGGGAGCCGCCTCCAAGGAGCAGGTGGCCAACATGCTCAAACACATCCTGCATATCCCCGCCGACAAGATGCCCGATCTCCTTGACGCCACGGATGCCCTCGCCGCGGCCCTGACCCACTTCTACGAGACGGGCAAGCCTGCCATAGCAAAAGGCCCCTCCTCCTGGAAAGCCTTCCTGGCCCGCAATCCCGACCGCATCGCTCCGCGGCGTGACAAGTTAAAAAATGGGTGATGGATGAAAAAAAAGGGCCGGAAGTTTTGATTATTGCGCGGGGGGTATTAATTTTGCGTATCGTGAATAAAAGCGCCCAATCAAACGCAAAACATAGAATATCAAAAACAATACCTTGAATTATGGACAGATACCAGGAAGCACTCGCTTCGAGCCGTGTGCTCAGCGATGACGCCGCAGTAGCAGCTGAAGTGCAGAAAATAGTGGCCAAGGCCGGAGAATACGCCTCCCCCGAGGTGTATCAGTTTCTGCTCAGCTCCATCGACCTCACCACTCTCAGCACCGAGGACTCCGTGCGCAGCGTGGCGGCCTTCACCGAGCGCGTCAACGCCTTCGACAACGACTATCCCCAGTTTAAGAATGTAGCGGCCATCTGTGTTTACAGCAACTTCGCCGGTGTGGTCAAGACCCATCTCGACGTGCCCGGAGTTGACATCGCCGTAGTGGCCGGATGCTTCCCCTCCAGCCAGACCTTCACTGCCGTCAAGGTGGCTGACGTGGCCCTCGCCGTGGCCGACGGAGCCAACGAGGTGGACGTCGTGTTCAATGTCGGAATGTTCCGCGACCAGGACTACGAAGGTCTCTGCGAGGAGCTCATAGAACTCAAGCACACCTGCAAGGAGGCCCGCATGAAGGTGATCCTCGAGACCGGCGCCCTCAAGACCGCCGAAGCCATCAAGAAGGCCAGTGTCCTCTCGCTCTACAGCGACGCCGACTTCCTCAAGACCTCCACGGGCAAGATCTATCCCGGAGCCTCGCTCGAGGCCGCATGGGTGATGTGTCAGTGCATCAAGGAATATTACGAGAAGACCGGACGCAAGGTGGGCTTCAAGTGTTCCGGCGGCGTGCGCACCACGCAGGAGGCCCTGCAGTATTATGCCATCGTGAAGGAAATACTCGGCGACGAATGGCTCAACCAGGACTACTTCCGCATCGGCGCCTCCTCTCTTGCCAACGCAGTGCTCAGCGACATGGTGGGCCACGAAGTGAAATATTTCTGACCCCTCATTCCTCCGAACCCCGTACGCTCAACCTTCCACCATCATGAACATCAGACTCCGCCGCATAGCCTCCCTGTGTCTCGCAGCACTCCTGGCCGCAGTCACGCTTCTCCCGGGACATGCCCAGGAGAAGAAGCGCTTCCAGACATTCGGAGTGGCCTTCTACAACCTGGAGAATCTCTTCGACACCATCAACAACAACGGCAAGTATGACCACGAGTTCTCGCCCGAGGGCAAGAACCGCTGGGACGGCGCCAAATACCGCGCCAAGCTCGCCAACCTCTCCTACGCCATCTCCCAGATGACCACCAAAACCACTCCCATGGGTCCGGCCGTCATAGGATGCAGCGAGATAGAGAACATCACCGTGCTCCGTGACCTCGTGGCCCAGCCCGCCATCAAGGACTGGAATCTCCAGATAGTGCACCACGACTCCCCGGATGCACGTGGCGTGGACGTAAGCCTGCTCTACAACCCCCGCTTCTTCAAGCTCATCAACGTCACCAACCACCGTCTGACCATACCTGACAAACCGCGTTTCCGCACGCGTGACCAGATGTGTGTCGTGGGTCTGCTCGGAGGATGCCGTGTGGGCATCATCGTCAACCACTGGCCCTCGCGCCGCGGCGGTAGCGCGGAGAGCAGCTACCTGCGCGAAGCGGCCGCACGCCTCAGCCGCCAGATAGCCGACTCTCTCCTGCAGATCGACCCCAATATCGGCATCATTGTCATGGGTGACCTCAATGACGATCCCTCCGACAAGAGCTGCGCCGAAGTGATGGGAGCCGTCAAGAAAGCCAAGGACTGCCACGAAGGGGGATACTTCAACCCCTTCTGGGAAAAACTCGACAAGGGCATCGGCTCCTACATCTATCGCGGACAGTGGGACCTCTTCGACCAGATCATCATCAACTACAACCTGCTCGAAGGGTGCGGAGGCCTGAAATTCCATGGTGCCGAAGTGCTTAACAAAGAGTTCCTCAAGCAGCCTGACGGACAGTACAAGGGATACCCCCACCGCACATTCTCCGGCGGAGCCTGGACAAACGGCTATTCCGACCACTTCCCCACCGAAATCTTCCTCGTCAAGGAGGTGAAATGACCCCGGTCCCGGCCAAAGCGTGATAACCAACCACATCAACCACATCGATTTCAACTATACATCCCACATGCTAAAGAAAATATCCCTGCTGACCGCGCTGCTCTGCGTATCGCTCACAGCCGTGTCGGAGACCGCAGTCAGAGGACGCGTGGTCAGTGCCACGGGCCATCGCCCCATAGCCGACGCCAACGTCCTGCTGCGCGATCAGGAGAAGTTCGTAATCACCGGCGATGACGGCACATTCGTCATCACCGGCCTCGGAGGCGGAGCCGACGTGCTCAACATCGTGGCCTTCGGATATGAGGACCTCTACAAGGACATACTCATACGTTTCGACCGTGACCTCGACCTGGGCGACATCGTCCTGACCGAATCCGGATATGACGGCGAACTCCTCGATTCAGACTCATTCATATTCGACGAGGAGCAGATCGCCGACGACGACGGCATGACCCAGAACGTAGGTACCATCCAGGGAGCCACCGATGATATCTACTATCAGGGGGCGAACTACAACTTCTCGGCCGTCTACTTCAAGCACCGCGGCCTGGACAACACCTGGAGCAACGGCTACGTCAACGGCCTGAAGTTCAACGACCCGATGCGCGGCTCCTTCTCTTACAGCACCTTCGGCGGCATGACCTCCAGCGCCTTCCGCGCCAAATCGGTCAGCATCGCCTCCGACGCCGCGGCCTACGCCTTCGGAGCCATCGGAGGTTCCTCCAACATCACTACCTACGCCTCCGAATACGCCCCCGGCTTCCGCGGCAACCTGAGCTACACCAACTCCAGCTACATGCTACGCGCCATGCTCCAGTATTCCACCGGCGTGACGCGCAACGGCTGGGCCTTCTCGGCCAGTGTCATCGGCCGCTACGCTCCCGAGGGAGTCATCGAGGGCACCTTCTACAATTCCTTCGGCTATAGCCTCTCGCTGCAGAAGATATTCAACGACAAGCACTCCCTCAACCTCACCACCTGGGGCGCCCCCACCGAACGCGCCACAGCCGGCACCACCACGCAGGAGGCCTACGACCTGGCGGGAAGCAACCTCTACAACCCCTCCTGGGGATGGTTTGACGGCAAGAAACGCAGCGCCCGCGTCATCAACTCCTTCGATCCCTCGGCCACGCTCAACTGGATCTTCAAGCCCCGCCGCGGCACGGTGATAAACACCGCCCTCGGTTTCCGCCACAACGCATACGCCCAGACGCGCCTCAACTATTACGGTTACAGCCCCTCCCCGGACTATTACCGCAACATGCCCTCCTTCTGGGCCCCCACGGCCGACGAGGGCACGGCGCTTTACGAGGCGCAGCTCGCCCAGTATGAGTTCATCAAGGACAAATGGGAGTCCGACAAGTCCTTCCGTCAGATCAACTGGGATGACATCTACCGAAGCAACGTGCTCAACAACACCAACTTCGACCGCGACCCGCAGTACAACGGCCAGTCGAGCACGATTCTGGAGAACAACCACAGCAACCTGACCTCCTTCCTCTTCAACTCCTACATCAACCATCGCATCAACGACGTCCTGACCCTCCAGGGGGGTATCAGCTATAACTACACCGATGCCCACTACTTCAAGACGATGGAAGACCTGCTCGGAGGCTATTTCTGGCGCGACATCGACACCTATTCCGAGCGTGACTTCGGCCACAGCACCGGTTCGCTGCAGAACGACCTCAACAACCCCGACCGCATGATCACCAAGAAGGGCGAGGTGTTCGGCTACGACTACAACATCCGCTGGAACGACGCCCGCCTCTGGGTGCAGAACCAGCTCGTCACCCGCCACTGGAACGTCTACTACGGTCTCGAAGGCTCCGTGAGCTCCTTCATGCGCCACGGCAACATGCGCAACGGCCGCGCCCCCGAGAACTCCTACGGCAATTCCGACACATACACTTTCTGGAACGGAGCCCTCAAAGCCGGAGCCACATATAAAATCGACGGCCGCAACTACATCGTGGCCCACGCCGAGGGTGGCAGCCGCTCCCCGCGTCCCTACGACTCATACGTCAGCCCGCGCATCAAGGACACAGCCGTGCCCGACCTGAAGAGCGAGAAATTCCTCACCGGCGACATCTCCTACACCTGGGTGTATCCCCGCTTCCGCGGAAGTATCACCGGCTTCTACACCCACGTATGGGACGCCATCCGCCACACCGGCTTCTACGACTATGACCTCAAGAGCTTCATGAACTACTCCATCTCCGGACTCCAGACCGAATACAAGGGTGTCGAGATAGGCATGGAATACAAGATCCTCACCGGACTGAGCATCGAGGCCCTGGGCACATTTAGCCGCTACCAGTACAAGAACAACCCCAACGGTGTGCGTTCCTACGAGAACGGAGCCGAAGCCGACGTGGAGCGCACCGTCTACCTCAAGAACTATCATATCGGCTGCACTCCCCAGCAGGCATACAGCGTGGGCGTGAACTACAACGTCAACATGTGGTTTTTCGAGCTGAACGCCAACTGGATGCTCGACAACTATTATGATCTGGCATACGCCCGCCACGAGGAGATGCCCGGCCTGTGGAAGTTCTGCACCTCCGAGGAGGAATACATCGCCCGCCGCGACGAGATCACGCGCCAGGACAAGCTCAAGGATGCCTTCGTAATGAACCTCTCCGTGGGCAAGATGATCTACACCCGCTGGGGCTCGCTCAACTTCAACCTGAGTGTCAACAACCTCCTCAACAACCGCGACATCCAGATGCGCGGCTGGCAGGACGGTAAGTTTGACTACACCGACTACAACGTCAACAAGTATCCCAACAAGGTGTCATACGCCCAGGGAATCCGCGTATTCCTCAACGTAGGCGTACGTTTCTAACCCATGTCAAACCGAATCACACATCCCATTGAAATGAAAAATACAGCAATCCACGTCCTGATGCTCCTCGCCCTGGCTTTCGGCTTAGGGGCCTGTACGGGCGACTACGCCCAGCCCCCGGTGGTGCTCCCCGAGGGGGGAATAGGCAACGGCGACTGGAACCGCCCCCTGACCGCCTATCAGGCCTCCTTGGGCGCCACCCCCGGCGACCGCACCGACAACTGGGTCAAGGGATATATAGTAGGCTGGATAGATGTCAACATCACCAATGTCCTGAAAGCCGAGACAGCGAAATTCGATGTCCCCGCCACAGTCAACACCAACATCCTCATAGCCGCCACTCCCGACGAGACCGACTGGACGAAGTGTGTCCCCGTGCAGCTTCCCTCGGGCAATGTGCGCAACGCCCTCAACCTGGCCGGCAATCCCGAAGCCAAGGGACAGCTCGTGTGTCTCTACGGCACCACCGGCTCCAAGTATTGCAGCGCCTACGGTGTGCGCAGCGTCACGGACTACGAATGGGGCGACGAGGGCCACGAGCCGGATCCCAGCATGATAGCTCCTCCCGGCTCCCGCACCGTCTGGACCGTCACCCTGACCACGGACATGCAGGGCTTCACCTTCGACCAAGGCACACCTTGGAGCGACGACACCTGGAAGCACAGCACGCAGTACGGCCTCGTGGCTACGGGCGGACGCTCCGGAAGCGCGGCCGTCACCGACGCCATGGCGATATCTCCCGAAATCGACCTCACCAATTATGTCACACCCCGCCTGATGGTGCATCAGGCCGCCAACTATTTCGGCACCCCGCAGGCCTTCGACGAGATGACCTCCACGATGGTGTGCGTGGCCGGCACTGACAACTGGGAGAGAGTGGAGATACCCATCCTCCCCGACGGTACGAGCTGGACCTTCAGCGACTCCGGATACATCAACCTCGACGACTTCGCCGGCAAGAAAATCCGGATTGGCTTCCGCTACACCTCCACCAAGGAGCTTTCCGGCACCTGGGAGATTGACAAAGTGACCGTAACGGGCGTATACAGCAAGCCGCAGTGACACCCTCCAGTCCAACACATCAACAAGCAATCATCACAATGAAACTCAAATCAATATTCCGGACCGGTCTCGCGCTGCTGGCCATCACGGTGGCCACGGGCTGTCAGAACTCCTTCGACGACCCCGAGCTCACCGCGCCTGTCGCCACGATGGTCCCCAACACCACCATCGCCCAGCTCAAGGAGACCTTCATGGACACCAACGCCACCCTCTGCCCGGTGAAGGACGAGGCCACCGGCGAACACTACATCATCAAGGGACGCGTGATCTCCTCCGACGCCACGGGCAACATCTATCAGTCGCTCATGGTGCAGGACGCCACGGCAGCCATGCCCATCACCGTGCGCCGCGCCAGTCTCTACAACGAGTATCACCTCGGCCAGGAAGTGGTCATCGATGTCACGGGCCTCTGGATAGGCCGCTACAACAACCTCATGCAGCTCGGCTGGCTCGGAGAGCCCTACAACGGCCAGGACCAGCTCACCTTCATGTCGTTCGCGGAATTCCAGGCCCACACCCAGCTTGATGGCAATCCCACCATAGACACCCGCTTCATCGGTCTTGACTCCGAGAGACCCTCCGACTCCATGTATTGTATATCCCTCTCCATCGACGACCTGGCAGACATCGCCGCCCTCTCCGAGGAGTGCGTAATGCTGCAGGGGCAGCTCGTGGAGTTCAGCAACGTCAGCTTCGTGGACGGAGGCGTGGAAATCTACGCACCCTATCAGGAGACCGTCAACCGCTACATCACCGGCGAGTCATCCTCGAAGCAGGTGGTGGTGCGCAACTCCGGTTATTCCACATTCTACAACGATATTCTCCCCACGGGCACCGGTCGGGTGCGCGGCATCCTCTCGTGGTATGGCGACGGCTCGGCCAACTCCTCGCAGCCAGACGTCATCCAGGGATGGCAGCTTCTCCTGCGCTCCACCGACGACGTGATCTTCGACGGCAAGGGCACACGCGAGAAGCCCTACACCATCCCCGAGACCCTCGCCTTCGGCTCCAACGGTATCTCCGGCTGGACGGCGGGCTATATCGTGGGCTCCATCGGTTATGACGGCTCATACATCTTCAACGACGGAGCCGACAACGCCGACAACAACCTCCTCGTGGCCGAGACTCCCGGCATCACCGACCCCAACCTCTGCCTGACTCTCGAACTCCCCGCCGGATCGCAGTTGCGCGAATACGGCAACCTCGCCGACAATCCCGTCAACTTCGGCAAGGAGATCAAGGTCTACGGACGCTTCGCCCCCTACGCCATCGGCGGCAAGGAGGTGCCCGGTATCCTCGGCAATCCCGGCTCCGCAAGCTACTTCGAGATAGAGGGTCTTGAAATCCCCGGCTTCACGGGCCAAGGCACGGGCACCAAGACCGACCCCTATACCATCGAGTATGTACGCACCAACTGGGAGCTCGCCCAGACCGGTGTCTGGACGGCCGGATATATCGTCGGATATGTCGAGGGCGGTTCTTACGAGACCGGAGTGAAGTTCGGACTCCCCGATGCCTCCGCCGACTATGCCAACGCCAACATCGTCATCGCCCCGACGCCCGGATGCACCGACCCGTCGCTCTGCGTGCCCGTGCGCCTCACCACGGATGCCCGCAAGACCCTCGGTCTCAAGAACGCTCCCCAAGTGCTTGGTATGCGTCTCCTTGTCAAGGGTGGCTATCAGCAGTATCTCGGCGCTCCCGGCATAAACATGAACGAGTACGAACTCCCCGAATGACCTTCCCAGGGAAGCGACGCCCCGGCGACCGCGTCCCTGCCAAGGATGACGCTCCCCCGCGGGAGCGTCATCCGCCATTATCAAAAGAAATAGCACGACTATGACCCTGCAATCAGATCTGAAGATTCTCCCGTCCTGGCGCGGCATACTCTTCGCCGCCCTGCTGGCCGGAGCCTCCAACGCATACGCCGGGTATCCCGCCGGATACTACGACCGCATGGAGGGAAAGCAGACAGGCCGCCTCAAGCAGGCCGCCAAGGAGTGTGTCAGCCCGCACACGCGCCTCGACTATTACGGACTTCCCAACAACTGGATATATACCGATGTCTACCCCGAACTTTATGACGGACTACGCCGGTGGTGGGAGATGTATAGCGATAACATCTATCTGATACGCAACGGCCAGAGCGGCACATCCGCCTTCTCGGCCAACAAGATGCAGCGCGAACACGCCGTGCCCAAGTCATGGTGGAAGCGAAACGGCGACGTGGAGTACACCCCCGCCTATACCGATATGTGGAATCTATACCCCTCCGATGGAGCGGCAAACCAGGCCAAGCTCAACTATCCCCTCGGAGAGACGCGCACCGGAGGCGTGACCTACGACAACGGGCTCACCAAAGTTGGCGCTCCCATGAGCGGCATCGGGGGAGGTTGCAGCATGGTCTTCGAGCCGGGAGACGAGTACAAGGGTGACTTTGCCCGCGCCTTCTTCTATATGGCCACCGTCTACGACGATCTGCCGTGGTGCATCAACTATATGTTCAATGCCGACGAACCCTGGCCCACGCTGCGCCAGTGGGCCGTGGACATGCTCCTGCAGTGGGCGCGGCGCGATCCCGTCAGCCAGAAGGAAATCGACCGCAACAACGGAGTCCAAAGTCAGCAGGGGAACCGCAACCCCTTCATCGACTTCCCCGAACTCGCCGAATACATCTGGGGCACACGCACCGGCGAGGTGTTCCATATAGCCGACCAGGGAGGCAACGTCACTCCTCCCATAACGGGCGACCCCGAAATCACAATGCCTGTCAGCGGGGAGGCCCTTGACTTCGGACAGGCGGCCGTCGGCAACACCATCAACGCCCCCCTGCGCATCCAGGCCTCCAACCTCACCGCCCCCCTGTCGGTACGAGTCAGCGGAGCCGACAGGGACGCTTTCGTGCCCGACACGAGAAGCATCAACCCCTCGGCCATCAACAGCGCAGCCGAATATCTGCTCAACATCATGTTCATACCCACGGAGACACGCTCCTACGAGGCCACGCTCGCCCTCTATGACGGCGGCTTGCCCGGAGGCACCAGCGTGACGGTGAAGCTCATCGGCGAGGGGTGTCCCGTGCCGCAGCTCTCGCGCCTCACCGCCCTTGACCCCACGGAGCTTACAGACCGCTCATACCGCGCCAACTGGACCATGGCCCCGGAGGTCGTGGACTATTATGTCGTGAACCGCGTGCGCTACTATCCCGGCGGCTCCGAGGGAGAGCTCCTCGAAGCCAACGGCACCTCCCTGCTTATCGACGGACGCGACCCGGCGGTCGCCGAGACATACAGCGTATGCAGCGTCCGCCTCGGCTACATGTCCGAAAGCTCCAACACCATCTCCGTCCTCGGCGACTCCGGAGTGGAGGGCATCGACCTCCTCCCGCTGGCCATAGCTCCCGAGACGGATGGCTTCACCGTAGTGGCCGCCCCCGACGAGGCTCCCCTCACGGTGCTCACCCCCGACGGTCTCACCATACTCAACCTCACTGCCCGCGAGGGTGAAAGACACCTGCTCCCACCCGGAGTCTATTTCATAGTCTCTCCGGCTCTGCCGCGTCCCGTGAGGATACTCGTAAGATAACTCTATTCAAATACAGATATAACTGACAAACAAACGAATGATACGCAATTTTCTCCGCCCCGCACTCTGGGCCACGGGGATGCTCCTGACAGTGGCCGGAGCATCCGCAGCCATCCCCGAGGGATACTATTCTTCTCTCGAGGGCCTCAAGAAGAGTGACCTCAAAAAAGCCGCAAAAAACGCGGTTAAAAAACACACGGCCATCAGCTACGGCAACAGCACATGGGATGCCTTTGAATCCACCGACACGCGCACCGTCAACGGGCGCCTCGCGTGGTGGGACATGTACAGCCCCAATGTGGTGTACGTCTCCCAGGGACACCCCGGCATGAACATCGAGCACTCCGTGCCCAATTCCTGGTGGGGGGGCACCAAAAACGATGCCTACAAGGATCTTTTCCATCTCAATCCCTCCGACACGGATGCCAACAGCTGGAAATCCAACTATCCCCTCGGCATAGTGGTGAAGGTCCACACCACAAGCAAGGGCGTCACCTACGACAACGGCGTCACGAAAGTCGGCACTCCCGCCTCGGGAGCCTGCGGCGGCAGCAAGTGGTGTTATGAGCCGGCCGATGAATACAAGGGAGACTTCGCCCGCACGTATTTCTATATGTTCACCGTCTACGATGACATAGCATGGCAGAGCGGTTCTTCCGACCGCAACTATATGTTTGACGGCTCCGCATGGCCATCGCTTCGCCCCTGGGCTTACGAGATGCTCCTCGAATGGGCTGCAAATGACCCCGTGGACCAGAAGGAGCGTGACCGCAACGAGGCCATCTACAAGGTGCAGCACAACCGCAACCCCTACATCGACATTCCCGAACTGGCCGAATACGTATGGGGTTCCAAGACCGACCAGGCCTTCCATCTTGATGGCAATACGGATCCTGACCCGACACCCGGTCCCGACCCGACGCCGGGCCCCGATCCCCAGCCCGTACCTGACCCGGAACCCGTGCCTGACGGTATCTGGAGCCGTGTCAAGAATGTCTCCGAACTGGCTCCCGCCACCCATTACATCCTCGTAGCCACGGAAGCGGAAGTGGCCATGGACTACACCCTGAACAAAACCTACATGGACGTCACCGGCAATGTCAGCATCGAGGGTGACCTCATCAGCGCACTGCCTCACGGCACGGCCATCCTGACTCTCGAATCCGCCGGAGCGGGCAGATGGTATATCCATGTCCATGACACCGACGGCAACTCCCTGGGATACCTCGACAGCACCAAGGCCAAGACCGTCACCCTCTCATCATCGCCCTCCACATCGGTGGAGATGGAGGTTTCCGCCGCCGAGACGACCATCACCTACTCCAACACCGTAGGCAAACTCCTCTACAACGCTTCCGCACCGCGCTTCACCACCTACACCTCCAACCAGCAGCCCGTGCAGCTCTTCCGCCTCAACGGCTCCACCGCAGTGGAGTGTATCCCGGCTGTTCCGGCCCTGGGAGAGGACGACGCTATGTATGACCTCTGCGGACGCCGTGTGGACACCGCAAATCCCGCTCCCGGCATATATGTCCGCGCCGGACGCAAGATCATCATCAGATAATCCCGCGCAGCCATGAAACGCATCTCAATGATCATCCCTGCGGCCACGGTGGCCCTCGCGGCCGCCGCAGCCATCCCGGCAGGATACTACGATTCCCTCTACGGAAAGACCGGCACGCGCCTCAAGCAGGCCGTCAAGAGCGCCATAGCCGACCATAAGGTCATCAGCTACGGCGACCATACCTGGGAGGCTTTCCTCACTACCGACACCCGCACCGTCGCCGGGAAGGAAATCTGGTATGACATGTATTCCAACGTCATGGAGCCGGTAGCCAACGGTCACAACGGTCTCAACATCGAGCACTCCGTGCCCAACTCCTGGTGGGGCGGCAAGAGCGGAAGTGTCGAGGCATACAGCGACCTGCACCTGCTCAACCCCTCCAACTCCGACGCCAACAACCGCAAGTCCAACTGGCCTATGGGCCCCGTGGACCAGTTGACATGGACCAACGGCCTGAGCCTGCTCGGTGTCCCCGTCATCGGATTCGGAGGAGGCTCCGCCACCGTCTTCGAGCCGGCCGACGAATACAAGGGGGACTTCGCCCGGGCGTATTTCTATGTGTTCACCATATACGACGACATCCCCTGGCAGGATAGTCCGGCCTATATGTATGATTCCAACTCGGCGCTCACCCTGCGTCCCTGGGCCTACGACATGCTCCTGCAGTGGGCCGCCGATGACCCCGTGGATGCCCGCGAGGTCGCCCGCAATGAGGCAATATATGGCATACAGGGCAACCGCAACCCCTTTATCGACATGCCCAGGCTCATGGACTTTATCTGGGGAGCGGGCAACGGTGCCCCCTTCGAGGCCTCCGATGCCGTGCAGACCATAATCAACCGTCCGGAATCACCCGTTTTCACAGGTATGGAGATGCCCGCGCTCAACACCTACTCCGGTCGGTGGTGGGACACCATGACCCTCTCCATCGAGGGCACGGGCGATATCTGGTACACCCTCGACGGGGGACCGGAAATGAAGTATGAGGGGGGCATCGAGATCGCCGCCGCCTCGCAGGAGGGAATCACGCGCACCATCACCGCCCGCACCCGCGCGGCGGCCGACGGTCTAACCCTCTCCTCCCCGGAAGCCACGCTCACCCTCCTGGCCCGCAACCCCGCCAACGAAGACCTCAAGGATGCCTCCTGGCGACTCGTCACATCCTCGGCAGACCTGAGCGAGAGCGGACAGTACATCCTTGTCAGCGTGAAGAACCACGGAGTCATGAATACCTCTGTCTCGAAATCCTCCAGCTCCTGGAGCCTCGGCTCCGACTGGAAAGCCGAGCCTCAGGACGATACCATTACCGGTGTGATGGAAAACACCGCCGTCCTCACCCTTGAGCCGGCCTCCGTCTCCACCTCCGGCGACACCTGGTATATCGGCGTCTCCGACATAGCTGGCAACTCCCTGGGTTACCTCTCGTCCACCACCGCAAAGAAGATGCAGATAGCCCCCGACGGCTCGGAAACCACCATTACGGTCGACCCCGACGGCACGGCCACCATCTCCTTCGGCTCCGGCGTCGGCAATATCTTCTACAACGCCTCGCAGCCCCGCTTCTCCACCTACACCTCCACCACCCTGGAGCGTGTCTCCCTCTATGCCCTGGCTGACGGAGGCAACTCCGCCGTAACGGCCCCGGGCGCGGATGGCACGCCGCGTGTGGAAAACGGACAGCTCACTGCTCCCGAAGGCACGGTCGTCTACGACCTGCGCGGGGTTCGCGTGGACGCCTCGCGTCCCCTGCGCGGACTCTATATCGTGGTCACTCCCAAGGGGGCCTCCAAAATTCTCTTCTGACAGTCAGGCAAATTCATTCTGATAATCAGCCAAATTCCTGCGGGGCCGCAAAATTGTTGAATTTTGCGGCCCCGTTTCTTGGCTGTCTGAAAAAATAGTGTTTACTTTGCGTCAAAATACGACTAACCTTAAATCACATGTTACAAAGCACCAATGTACAGACCCTTGACAGGGTAGTGGTGAGATTCTCCGGAGACAGCGGCGATGGAATGCAGCTGGCCGGCAATATCTTCTCCAACGTGTCGGCGGGCGAGGGCAACCAGATTTCCACGTTTCCCGACTATCCCGCCGAGATCCGCGCCCCGCAAGGCTCCCTGAGCGGTGTGTCGGGATTCCAGGTCCATATCGGCAAGGGTGTCCACACGCCCGGTGATGAGGCCGACGTGCTCGTGGCCATGAACCCCGCCGCCCTCAAGACCAATCTCCAGTATCTCAAGCCGAGTGGCATAATCATCTGCGACACCGACACCTTCCGTCCCGCAGACCTGAAAAAGGCCCTCTACACCACCGATGACCCCATCAAGGAGCTCGGCATAGATCCCAAGCGTGTGATGGGTGTCCCGATGACAACCCTCCTCAAGAATACTCTCGCCGACTCGGGCATGGACCCCAAGGCGATAATGAAATGCAAGAATATGCTTGCCCTGGGCATCATCTGCTGGCTCTTCGACCGCCCGGTGGAGAGCGTGCTGCGCAAGCTCCAGGCCAAGTTCGCCAAGAAGCCCGCCATCTACGAGGCCAACGCCAAGGTGATACAGGCCGGCTGGGACTACGGCCATAACACCCACTCCTCGATGCCTACTTACCGCATCGAGACGGAATCGACCCGTCCCGGCACATATACCGATGTCAACGGAAACACCGCCACCGCCTGGGGCCTCATCATGGCCTCGCAGAAGAGCGGACGCCCACTCTTCCTCGGCTCGTATCCCATCACCCCCGCCACAGACATCCTTCACGAGCTTGCGAAGCGTAAGGATCTCGGCGTGAAGGCATGTCAGATGGAGGATGAGATCGCAGGTGTCTGCAGCGCCATCGGCGCCTCCTACGCCGGACACCTCGCCGTGACCTCCACCTCCGGTCCCGGCCTGGCCCTCAAGGGCGAGGGTATCGGCCTGGCAGTGATGGCCGAGCTTCCCCTCGTGGTGATCGACGTGCAGCGCGGCGGCCCCTCCACCGGCCTTCCCACCAAGACGGAGCAGACCGACCTTATGCAAGCCCTTTACGGACGCAACGGCGAATCGCCCCTCTGCGTTGTGGCCGCCGTGAGCCCCACCGACTGCTTCACCATGGCCTTCGAGGCTGCCCGCATAGCCATCGAACACATGACCCCTGTGATACTCCTCACCGACGCCTTCATCGCCAACGGCTCCTCCGCATGGCGCATACCCGAGGCTGACGAATATCCCGAGATCAAGCCCAACTTCGTCACCCCCGAGATGCTTGAGAAGGGATGGAAGCCCTTCCTGCGCGACGAAGAGAGCCTGGTGCGCTACTGGGCCGTGCCCGGCATGGAGGGCGCGATGCACCGCGTAGGCGGTCTGGAGAAGGATGTTAAGACCTCCGTCATCTCCACCGACGGCCGCAACCATGAAGAGATGGTGCGCATACGCCGCGAGAAGATCGCCCGCATAGCCGACTCCATACCCGAGCTGACCGTTCACGGCAATCCCGACGCCAAGACCCTGCTCGTGGGCTGGGGAGGCACCTACGGACATCTCTACACCGCTTGCGAGGAACTCAACGCGCAGGGCCGCAATGTGGCTTTCGTGCAGTTCCGCTACATCAACCCCATGCCCAAGGGTGCGCTCGACCTCATCCGCAAGTATGACAACGTGATCGTGGCCGAGCTCAACACCGGCATGTTTGCCGACTACCTTCAGATGCACCTCCCCATGAAGGAGATCATGCGCATCAACAAGGTGGAGGGACAGCCCTTCATGGTCAAGGAGATCGTAGAGGGAGTAATCAAGCACATCGACGCAAAAGCAAAATAAGAGACACCATGGAAAACGAAAAATGCATCTTCGCCCCCGGCGACTTCAAGAATGAGCAGAGTGTGCGCTGGTGTCCCGGCTGCGGCGACCACGCCATCCTCAATGTGCTCCACAAGGCAATGGCACGCCTCGGTGTGGCTCCGCGCAACACCGTAGTGGTCAGCGGTATCGGCTGCTCCTCGCGTCTGCCTTACTACATGAACACCTACGGTATGCACACCATCCACGGCCGCGCCGCGGCCATCGCGACCGGTGTGAAGACCGCACGCCCCGACCTCACCGTCTGGCAGATCTCGGGCGACGGCGACGGCCTGGCCATCGGCGGCAACCACTTCATCCATGCCATACGCCGCAACATCGACCTCAATATCCTTCTTTTCAACAACAAGATCTACGGTCTCACCAAAGGACAGTACAGCCCGACATCCGACCGCGGTGCCGTCACCAAGTCAAGCCCCTACGGCACGACCGAAGACCCCTTCATCCCCGCCGAGCTCTGCTTCGGCGCGCGGGGCAACTTCTTCGCCCGCAGTTTCGATGTCTCGCTCGACACCAATCTCGAAGTGCTTGAGGCTGCGGCCCGCCACAAGGGTGCCAGTGTGGTGGAGATAATGCAGAACTGCGTCATCTTCAACAACCGTGTCCATGCCTACATGACCGACAAGGAGCTCCGCGAGGACCACACCATCCATCTGCGCCACGGCGAGAAGATGCTCTTCGGCAAGGACAACACCAAGGGTCTCGTGCAGGATGGCTTCGGTCTCAAGGCCGTCACTATCGGCGAGGATGGCTACACCATTGACGATGTGCTCGTGCATGACGCCCACAACCCCGTCAACTTCCTCCAGCAGCAGCTGGCCATGATGGACGGCCATGACCTTCCCCTCGCCATCGGAGTGATCCGTGACGTGGAGGCACCCACCTACGAGACGGAGGTTGAAAACCAGGTGAACGAAGTCAAGGCCCGCAAAGGCTTCGCCGACCTGCGTGACATGATAATGAAGACATCCGAAACCTGGGAAGTAAAGTGATTCGTTCCCCCTCAACATACGCGATGTGAAAGTAGAGGAGGTATCCCTGCCTACTCACGACAGCACTAAGCACTGAGTAGGCAGGGATGCCTCCTCTACTTTCAACCCGGAAGTCCGGAAATTAAATCAAACCGACACCATATTGCCATAGGTTTTACTCCGAATTATAGATTTGTAGTTAACAAATATTAACAATAAATATTATAATTTCAATAATTAATTTATATATCTTTGTAAAAATTTTAAGATCTTGTATCTTGTATTGATTCGTATTGATTCTTGATGCTGATTTAATAAGTGGTTTATAAATATGTGGTTCATGAATATCATAGCGTATAAAACTTATGTTTTGATCTTCTTTGGATCATTACTCAATCACTTTGTGCTTTCGCTCTAATTTTTCTGTGTCCGACTTGGCTCAATAACATATATTTATTAATTTTTGTGAATCATTACTTAAGTAAGAATTACATTAGTTTAACATGAGAAAAATGTTGGTAAAATATAACAGACTTATTCCAAATAAAATATATAATATACTATATTTGGTTTTAGTAATTGTAAATGTTTGTATTTCAGTAGAAATCTATGGCGCTGAAATAGCTCCTATTGTGTCTTACTCCAATTCCTGTACTGTATTGGAAGAAGAGATTATTGAAAATTTCCATATTGGTGTGGGATCTCCTGAAACAGTGATGTTGGAGATTCTTTTATGTCCGGCCAGACATTCAGACGGTTCATTCACTGAGTACAATATATATCTAAATAATTCCAGAGTTACATCAATTAGTCCTACCCTTTCCGGATGGCAAAATATAAAGGTTCCTATGCCAATTAGTTTGAATCAAGGAGAAAATATTCTGGGCATAGGAGTTATTGGTCAGGAATTACCTGATATTGGTTGCGTACGCACGATTTCAGGTACAGTGGAAAATAGATTGGAGAGTTCGAATCCTGTCAGTACACCACATAGTTTTCCGGTAGAAGTGAATTCGTATAATGGTGATCTGATACAACCGTTATTGCTTACGGATTCTAATGAAACAGTATACAAAATCAATGTGCCCTACACTTTTTGTAAACTGTTCAGATGGGAAGAGGGGGAAATTATAGATATTTTTACCGATAGTAATACAAGTCATCTCGTAGATTTGTTTCTATTTCGTTGCCATTCTGATGTGACACATACGATTGCTCCTCCTACTTCATCCCAAATGCAGGGTCTGAATTGGAGAGCTGAATCAGAACGAGGATCTGTTAATCAGACGGCCAGATTAAGGGTGCGTATACCTAAATCGGGATTTTATATGGTTTCCTTGAAACCCAAATCATCTTTTGTTTCCGGTCGAGTAAATATGAAGATTAATTCTGAACTGGTATACGATGACTGCCCAATTACCAGCTGTGCAATGATATCGGCTGCAATGATAGAACAACAGGAGGACTATGAGATCTTTATGAAAATGTACGATCCAGATAAGCGCCCTTTGTTACGTATTGAAGGAAATGGTGCGTCTCGTGTGGTTGGAAGTAGCATACAATGTCCTTCAGAGATTGTGACAGGTATGGGGATGAAGTCCACGGATGCCTACTTGAGACAGACTTATTGTTTCTCTCCTCAGCAAATATGTGTAAGTGCTTACACTCCTACTTCTGTGGGATATGGTGAGGTGCTCATAAGGAAATTTAGTGAGCAGATACCCTCTTTCCTGAACAGCTATGAAGTAGTATCCAATTCCAATAATTTGTCAGATAATGTATCAAGAATAAGTGTATTAGATAATAAAACTATTGTGATTGTGGGAGAGAATGCTTGGGATGGTATAGTGTTAACAGATGTGTACGGAAATGAAGTGTTCAGAAATATGAACTCTCAGAAATCATATGATGTGACATCAGTTATCTCAGGCTATTATACTATCTGTTTATTGCATGATGGGATGATAATTGAAAATAAAAAAGTTTGGCTGTATTAAAAATAGTACAGTTTTGAGGGAGTCATGTGTAAACCTAAAATAAGAATATTAATTATGCGAGTATTATTATTAATCATGTGCGTGTTGGCAGGATACATAAAAGTGTTTCCTCAGTCGTACTATTATTACAACAATGAGCGAATTCCTCTTCAACAGCATCCATATAAAATGGTAAGGGCATTCCCGGAAAAAACCGGAGGAATACAGGTCCTATCCAAAGAAAGGAAGGATAAAATGGAAATTGCCCAGGAGATGATCAGTTACGGAAGCAAAAAAGGGGAGAAGAATCTTTGCTCGAGTGATACGGATATTTTATTGCAATCTTGTGTGCGCACCTACCCATGTTATATCTCTGCTGAAGGTCAGGAGCTGTATCCCGATGGATATGTAAATATTAAATTATCGAATAAAATTGACTCATCTGCACTTCTTAAAGTTCTTGAGGATTTTGACTGCACTGATACGGGACAAAATAAATTCATGCCGGCGTGGCATATCGTGCGTTTGAATGATTCAAACACTTCAGATCCGGTCGAGGTCGCAAATGCCATCCATGAGACCGGTATATTCGAAGCTGTAAGTCCCGGTTTCATTGTTGATAATCCTTATAATGATTATGGGTTGAGTTATGATGCTCATAGTTCCGAACAGAAGAGTTTACTGAATGAAGATGCTTCAGGGTGTGATATCAACATTAGCAGGGCGTGGAATTATTCTACGGGCTGGGGAATTAAAATAGCCATAATTGATTCTGGTATTGATTTGAGTCATCCTGATTTAGAGCAGAATCTTTATCCAGTCAGTTATGATGCGACCTTTGGAGTCTCACCCAGTAGCCTGTATGACATCGGAGATAACAATTCATACAGACCTCATGGCACACACTGTGCCGGGATTGCTGCCGCAGCGCGAAATAACGGAATAGGAATATCCGGGGTTGCACCCGATGCTCAATTGATCTCGATTAGCGTGCATCCCGACTATGTTCCCAATTCCGGAGTTGTGTTTGCGGATGCTATAAACTGGGCTTGGATGAACGGTGCCGATGTGCTGTCTTGCTCATGGGAATGTGCTAAAAGTGAAATACTCGATGATGCCATAATAAATGCCACCACACTCGGCAGAGGCGGTTTGGGTTGTGTGTTGGTGTTTAGCGCGGGTAATCATAAACCCCAATCACAAGTGGTAAATAACTCTTTGAATAATATTGATGGCGTAGTGATAGGAGGGTGGAAGGATAGTGCAGTCGTGTATCCAGCCTTGAGAGAAGACGTGCTGGCTGTAGGAAATGTTACTTCTCGTGGTATTATTAATGAAGGTTCCTGTTATGGCAATGGATTGGATGTAGTAGCGCCGGGAACAGATATTTATTCTTCTATACCTGATGGATATGGAAGAAAGAATGGTACATCCATGGCATGTCCTCATGTTGCGGGAACTGCCGCGTTGCTGTTGAGCAGGAATCCGTTTTTGAGTGAGGAAGAAGTTCGGGACATCCTGTGTATGACTGCAAAAAAAATTGGCAAAGTTTCATATAGTGAGAACATGCCTTCAGGTGCGTGGAGTAATATCTACGGCTACGGGCTTGTTGATGCCTACAATGCATTAATGCAAGTAGAAAGTGAAGAATATTAGAAGAGAAATATTAAAATAGAAGGATATGAGATATTTGCTTGCGATTATAGGAGCCTTGGCGCTTTCATGTTCAGCCCGTGCAGAGTTCATATATGAGTATACGCGGTTTCTTGAGGATGGCAAGGAGTGGTGGTACCAGGGGGAATATGCCGATTCCGAGGGTGATGTCAAGCCTTTTGTTTGCGGATTCGTCCTTGAGAAGATTCCGAGTGCCGAGGAGGGAGTTACCGCCATGTACTGCAATGTAGTGAACGAGCGATACGAGAATGTATTCGGACGGCCGATCGCAGTGCTTTATGAAGACGTGGCCGCCCGTAGGGTGAATGTAGACCCGATGATAAAGGAGGTGTTTGAAGACTACGGTAAAGTGGACATGAATGATGCTCCGCAGGTGAGGTTTGTAGCTGTATACTGCAATTTCGGTTATCAGGCCGAAGGTATCCCCCCCATAGGGTCATCGCATGGCGTATATGATCCTGATAACTATCCCGGTATAATTTACGAATTTAATGTACCCGCAAATTATATACGTGTTGATAATGAGGACGTATGCATCCAGGACTGGAGTATGGCGGACACGGACACCATGCTTCTAAAGGCCTTCGGATTTGATATACGATTCAGTTATGAACCGGTATATATAGAGGGCATCGGCTGTATGTTCGAGGAACTGGGTGTTTTCCTGGATCCTAACAACGATCAGACTCTGCAACCAAGCGCTTACAACCTTCTTCAACCCACACTCATGGCCGTGCATGCAAAAGAGGGTCCGGAGATCTATTGTTCGGAAGATGCCGTGTGCAAGCCCTGGGAGGACCGTACGGGGATTTATCCTGCTGCCGCCGTTCAGGAGCCTGTCGGAAAACCTTCATGCACATGGAAGGATGAATCCGGTCATAGGCTTGTCGATGTCGGCAAGGCTTTAATGAAAATAGAGAGTATGGAATAAAAAATGAGAGGAAATTAATAGAATAAGGATATGAGATATTTGCTTGCGATTATAGGGGCCTTGGCGCTTTCATGTTCAGCCCGTGCAGAGTTCATATATGAGTATACGCGGTTTCTTGAGGATGGCAAGGAGTGGTGGTACCAGGGGGAATATGCCGATTCCGAGGGTGATGTCAAGCCTTTTGTTTGCGGATTCGTCCTTGAGAAGATTCCGAGTGCCGAGGAGGGAGTTACCGCCATGTACTGCAATGTAGTGAACGAGCGATACGAGAATGTATTCGGACGGCCGATCGCAGTGCTTTATGAAGACGTGGCCGCCCGTAGGGTGAATGTAGACCCGATGATAAAGGAGGTGTTTGAAGACTACGGTAAAGTGGACATGAATGATGCTCCGCAGGTGAGGTTTGTGGCTGTATACTGCAATTTCGGTTATCAGGCCGAAGGCATTCCCCCCGTAGAACGTTACAACACCGGGAATGTATCAGCTACTCTCCCCGATGCTCTATATGATTTCAATATACCTGTCAAATATAAGGGTCCGGATAATGAGATGTTTGAGATCAACTGCTGGACTTTTGTGGAAACGGATACCATGATTCTTAAGGTGTTCACCTATTTAAGTGAAACTTTCCCGGAGAATTACCCATCTTTCATAGAGGGAATCGGCTGTCGGTTTAATGAGCTTGGAGTTTTTCTGTATCCCGACCACGACACTCCGGCCCTTCGGGAGACGAAATCATACAATCTTATCAACCTCTCTCTCATGGCTGTGCGTACCAAAGAGGGTCCGGGTCTTTTCTGCTCGGAAAATGCCGTGTGCAAGCCTTGGGAGGACCGCTCGGGGATAGATCGTGTGCCATCGGAAGCGCCAGACGGCGGGATGTATGATTTTTCCGGTCGCGTGCTTGGCGCTCCTGCAAGCGGGCAACCTTACATTCTCAAGGGCCGGAAGTATATCCGCCGATAGGAGGCCGGATGTATTTAAACACACTCAAAGATGCCGTTTTTCAAGAAAAGAGATGCACAAAATGAAAAAAGTTGTGCACTTTTTACTGAAAAATTTCCGTAATTGGAAATAATTGATTTACTTTGCAGTCTGAAACTAAATTAAGTATAACATAAAAACCACAACAGACATGTCTGACATCGCATCCAGAGTAAAGGGCATCATTGTAGACAAGCTCACTGTAGACGAGAAGGAAGTAACCCCCGAAGCAAGCTTCAGCACCGATCTCGGCGCCGATTCGCTCGACACCGTAGAGCTCATCATGGAGTTCGAGAAGGAGTTCGGCATCACCATCCCCGACGAGGACGCCGAGAAGATCGCCACCGTGGGCGACGCCATCGCATACATCGAGTCGCACCAGGCGTAAGCAAGTTTCCGACGGCAAAAGAAATCCTACCGCCATGGAGTTAAAAAGAGTTGTAGTCACGGGCCTCGGAGCCCTCACGCCCATTGGCAATGATGTCGAGACGACGTGGGAAAACGCCGTGAAAGGCGTAAGCGGAGCCGGCCCCATCACACACTTCGATGCCGAGAAGTTCAAGACCCGGTTCGCGTGTGAGGTGAAGGACTGGGATCCTGCGGCAAAATTCGACCGCAAGAAGCTACGCACCCTCGACCTCTACGCCATGTATGCCCTCGAGGCGGCCGACCAGGCCATCGAGGACGCCGGTCTTGAGAACGAGGGTATCGACAAGAACCGTGTCGGCGTGATTTTCGCTGCGGGTATCGGTGGTCTGCACACCTTTGAGGAGGAGGCGGGCTACTATGCGCAGCATGCCGACCAGGGACCCAAATACAATCCCTTCTTCATCCCGAAGATGATAGCCGACATCGCTGCCGGCCACATCTCCATCGACCACGGTTTCCGTGGACCCAATTTCGCCACCGTATCGGCCTGCGCGTCGTCAAACAACGCCCTGGTCGATGCCTTCAACTACATCCGTCTCGGCCAGGCCGACGCGATTGTGGCGGGAGGCGCCGAGGCAGCCGTTTTCCCCGCCGGCGTGGGAGGCTTCAACAGCATGAAGGCCCTCTCCACCCGCAACGAGGATCCTCAGGGGGCTTCGCGTCCCTTCAGCGGCTCGCGCGACGGTTTCGTGATCGGCGAGGGTGCTGCTGCCCTCGTGCTTGAGGAACTCGAGCACGCCAAGGCCCGCGGCGCCAAGATCTATGCGGAAGTCGTAGGCGGCGGCCTCAGCGCCGACGCATACCACATCACGGCCACCCATCCCGAAGGCCTGGGTGCCCGTCTGGTGATGGAAAACGCACTGCGTGACGCCGGCATGAAGCCCGAGGACATCGATTACGTCAACATGCACGGCACTTCCACTCCCGTGGGAGACCGTGGCGAGGTGAAGGCCATCAAAGAGGTCTTCGGCGACCATGCTTACAAGATGAACCTCAGCTCCACGAAGTCGATGACGGGTCATCTGCTCGGAGCCGCAGGTGCGCTTGAGGGACTCTTCAGCGTGAAGGCGATCCAGGACGGTATCGTGCCTCCCACCATCAACCATGAGGAGGGAGACAATGACCCCGAGATAGACTACGATCTGAACTTCACCTTCAACGAGGCGCAGAAGCGCGACATCAACGCCGTGCTCTCCAACACCTTCGGTTTCGGAGGCCACAACGCCTCGATCATCTTCAGGAAGTACAAGGACTGAACAACACCGTAGAGGAGGCATGCTGCCTCCTCACAACGGACATTTGTAGGGACGTGGCGTGCCACGTCTGCATGAAACAAGCAGAGGAGGCCTCAGGCCTCCTCTACTGTTTTTTTGAGGGGGGGGGAAGCCTCCCTTACAGTCATGTAGACGTGGCGTGCCACGTCCCTGCAAAACAGAATCGGGACAGCCGGTGAGGCTGTCCCGAAACGGGGGAGAGAGTCAGAAGCAGGATGTAGGAGAGGACTCTTGCGTAGCCCTTCTCATTTGTGTGTTTTCCTTTACTTCACGATCACCTTGCCGGTGCGCACGCTACCGTCAGGCATCACGCTGCGGCGGATGACGGGCTGACCCTTGACGGGTGCGGCCAGACGGATGCCCTGAAGCGAATAGTATTCGCTGGAGACAGCCTCGGCGTCAAGACCCTGCACGGCGTTGTACTCGTCAGTGGCGTCAAGTGTTACGGACTGCACTGCTGCGGGGATGAAGAGGCCGTCGGCGGGTGCCTCGGTCTCGGTGGCCTTGAAGCGCAGGTAGATCTTATCGTAGGGGCCGAAGCCGTCAAACTTGGCGGTAGCGGTCTGCCAGCCCTCGGCATCGCCCTTGTTGGAACCGGTCCATATCACGGCGGTCTTCGAGTCGTCGGTAGTGGCGGGGATAACTCCTTCAGCGGGTGCGTAATAGGGTGATACCTCGCTTCCCTCCGAGGGATCGAAATCGGAGAGTATCTCCACTTCGAGGCTTACGAGACCTGCGGGGTTGGTGTAGTAGCTGAATGTCACCTCACCTGCATCGTGGCCCGTGAAGTCGATGGCGCCCGATGTGAGGGCAATCACGCCTGTGGGCTGATAGGAGGCGAAAGTGGTGTATGCAAGACCCTTGCTTTCGGTGGGGCGTACATAGTTGGCATTCCAGTTCTCATCGTAGTAGGAGGCTTTCTCGCCGATCATCCAGGAGGCAGTGCCCTCAAGGGTGGTTTGGCTCCAGAGCATATCGGAATATCCGTAGTTGCCCCAGTTGTCCTGAGAGGAGAAGGTGTCCGTGAAGGGGAGGGAAGCCGGGGGACCAACCACGATGTCGTTGCTCGTGCCGGCCCAGGGAGATGAGCCCGTACCGTTCTTGGCCATCACCTCATAGCGTATCTCCATCTGCTTCTCGATGCCTTCGAGATTGTCGAGGAAGGAGGTTCCCTTGATGTCCTCGCCGACGAGCTCGGTGTCGTTGTAGCCGTAGTAGCGGTATACGTCATACATTACCGATTCGGGGTCGAGGAATCCGACACCCTTGGGCTCGGTGACGGCATCCCATGTCACCTCTACGCCATCCTCGACGGCGACAGCCTTGATGTTCTTGGGAGTGTCGGGAGCGTCCAGGAAGAGACCGACACGCTTTGACTGCTCCAGGCTCGTGCCCCACTGCCAGGTGACGAAGACATTGTAGCTGTAGGTGCCTTCGGGCATGGCCTCGCCATTGTTGTCGTCAAGGAAGGTGTAAGGCTCGTTGAAAGCGGGATTGTCCTGCTGCCATACGAGTTCGGGATCGGAATTGTCCCATTCGCCCACTGCCTGGAACTGGCGGGTGACGTATACGCGCTGCGGTACGTATTTGATGTCGGGGAAGAGGTCGGCATCAAGCACTCCGTCGGGTACTGTGAAGGTCACGGTCACGGGAGCGGATCCCATTTCGGCGGTCACCTCGAAGTTCTCCACGGGGAGGGGACGGATACCGGTGTATGTGCCCAGCGTGCCGTTCCAGGAATCGGATTCCTTGCCGTCCACGATAGCGATTGCGCGGTAGGTCCAGGCCTCGCCTATGGCCATGGTCTTGTCGGTCCACTCGATTTTCTGGTCGGGTTTCACGTCCGTCCATTCCTTCACGAGTTCGTTCTGGACATCAAGCTCATAGCAGGTTCTTACGAGGCGGATCGTCATAGTGCCCTCGATGGGACGTTCCGGAGCGCCGGTCATCCAGTCATACTGGAGCATGGTGGGGGCGTAGAGGGTGCCGACCACGACTCCTTCGCCATCCACGATGTCGAAATAGAGATCTATTTCGGGAGCGTAGGGAGTCTGGGGCTCAGTCTGCTCTCCCTCATCGGCAGTCACTGCCGGGAGCGGGAGATTATGCACTGTTCCGGCGTAGGCCAGGCCGGAAAGCATGAGCACGCCGGAGGCGAGCAATGATGCGTAGGTTTTAGTCATTTGCGAATAAAATTGGTTATCTAACGGCAAAGGTAAGCAAATTTATTCGGAATCTCATAATATTTTGACGGAAAATTAAATGTTTTTTAACAATATTGGCAAAATGTCATCATTCCGATGAAGTGTGACAACGGAGGCAATGCACCGGTGTGGATAAATGACAAAAAATTCTCCCTCCCACCGGATTTTGCTGTGGGAGGGAGTATGTGATATATGTTCAGCGGTAGTCCTTCAGGATTTCGCGCAGGCGTTTGCGGGTGATGAATATGCGGCTCTTGACCGTGCCGAGGGGCATGGTGAGGTCATCGGCTATCTCCTCGTATTTGTATCCGGCAAGGTGCATCGTGAAGGGGTCGCGGTAGTCTTTGGGAAACTGCTCGATGAGCTGCGAGATTTCAGACATGGCGTAGCAACTCTCGGGGGTGTCTCCCGTGGCCTCCTGCGACATGTTGATGTGGTAGGAATCCTCGGTGGTGTCCACGATGGTGTTCTCGCGCGTGTCCTTGCGGTAATTGTTGATGAAGATGTTGCGCATGATTGTCAGCATCCACCCCTTGAAGTTGGCGTTGTCGACAAACTTGTCTTCGTTGTTAAGGGCCTTGAGGTTGGTCTCCTGCACGAGGTCGCGGGCCTCCTCACGATCCAGGGTCAGCTTTAGGGCGAAAGAAAGAAGATTGTTCTGCATGTTGAGCACTGCTGCCCGGAAAGTCTGTTTTGCGTTCATTAAGTCTATGGTTTGCGGAGAGATGAGGGTCATGAGAGAGTTTGAATTGAGTTTTGCGACACAAAGATAAACATTTTTTTTGATTTCTCCGCAACTTTTGACCCGGAAAATTGTTACTCCGGCTTTTTGCCGGCGTCGGAGTATGTGTGTCAGACTTTCTCGACGCGCACCAACTCTATGCGTGTGGCTGACATCCTGAGGACAGTGAAGCGCAGGGGGCCGTATTCGAATGTCTCTCCGTCGGAGGGGAGGGCCCCCAGATGGTCGATTATGAAGCCCGCCAGGGTGTGGTAATCGTCGGATTCGCGGATGTCAAGGCCATATTCTTCGTTGAGGCTCTCTATCTCGGCGCGTCCGGCTATCTCATACACGTTGTCGGCCACCTGCTTCACAAGGGAGCGGGAGCGGTCGTGCTCGTCCTCTATTTCGCCGAATATCTCTTCCACCAGGTCTTCCAGCGTGACGAGTCCGGCCGTGCCTCCGAATTCGTCTATGACGATGGCCAGGGAACGCTTCTCGCCGAGCATACGCGACATCATCTTGTCTGCCAGCATTGTCTCGGGCGTGAATATCACGGGCTTGATGCGGTCGCGCCAGTCACCCTCGGGATTGAATAGCTCGGCTACGTGTATGTATCCGGCCACATCGTCGATGTCGCCCCGGAAGACCACTATCTTCGACAGTCCCGTGGCGATGAACTTGCTGATGAGTTCCTGGCGTGTGGTGGAGTCGATTTCCACGGCCACGATCTCGTTGCGCGGCTTCATGCAGTCGCCTATCTGGGTGTCGCGGAAGTCTATGGCGTTGTGGAATATCTTGACTTCGTTTTCCACCTCCTTGCGGTCATGTGAGGTGGAGATGGTCTCCTCCAGATAGTCGTCGAGCTGCTCCATGGTGATGAGGGTGTGGACGTCCTCGCCCCCTGAGAGTCCGAAGAGGCGCATCAGTCCCTTGGAGATCCAAGAGATGAATTTCGACACAGGGTAGAGCACTATGTATATCAGGAAGAGAGGGAGGGCCATGAGGCGCATCATGAAGTTGGGGTTTATGCGGAAGGCAGTCTTGGGGAGAAACTCTCCGGCCAGCAGGATTATGGCTGTGGAGAGGACGGTGTTGCAGATGAGCACGAGTGCCTCGCCTGGGAGCCAGCGCTCGAGGAGGGGATTGATGATGATGGAGAATGTGATGCCGTAGATGACGAGCACCACGTTGTTGCCCACCAGGAGTGTGGATATGAACATATCCTCCTTGCGCGAGAAGCGGCGCAGGATGCGGTCGGTGAGGCCGCCGCGGGCGGCGTCGATCTCCATGCGCACCTTGCTTGACTGCACGAAGGCTATCTCCGAGCCTGAGAAGAGGGCCGAGAGGAGTATGGCGATGGCTGTGATGATGATGGCTGTGATGAGGGTCATGGTTCCGGATTCTTGAGTGCGTCGCGGTCTACGGGGAAGATGCCCTGCGGCCGGAGGATGCGGTAGTCGGTGAGGTGTTCGTTTGATTCAAAGCCCACCCCCTCGAGCACGTGCGTGGCCGTCTCGATGTGGATGAAGGTGTCGCTGTACATGCGGTGCTGTCGTGTGTCCCAGAAGAAGCGCTCGGACATGAAGATATCCTTGGGTATCCTGCGGATTTCCACATGACCGTCCAGCCGCCATATCTTCGCCTTGGAGAGATATGTGGCAGAGTCGGCGGCCACGGTGGCTATGACGCGGAAGGCGGGGTCGTATTTCTGGAGGAAGATTCCCTTGGGAAACACCCATTTCGGGGTGTCGGCCTCGTCATACACCTTCCAGAGTGGGGAGACCACGCGGTATTGCGTTATGCCGGAGTCGGAGATGAGGGTGGAGACGTTGCGGGTGGTCATGGTGGGCATGCCGCGCGGATGGATGGAGCGTGCCGTGGCGATACGGTCATCCTCGCGGCAGGAGACCGCCGCGAGGAGCAGCACCGACAGGAGGGGTACCAAATGCAGGGTGTGGCGCAGCCTCATGCCAAGTGGAGACATTATTTGATTTTGCGTTTCCAGAACCACACCTCGTTAAAGTTGATGCCGAGCGTTATGTTGAAGTAGTTTTCGGTCAGCATGGCCTCGGGATGGCAGCGCCGGTTTTTCCATTCAAATCCGAGGTTGATCATCGTTTTGTCCTGGATGGTGTGGAATCCCAGGCCGCAGGAGATGCCGAACTCCCTCATGCGGTTGCCTTGGATGCGTAGATAGTCGTCGGTATAGGAGGCTCCCATGCGGAAAGCCATGCGCTGGAAATAGGAGCCGCGCACGCGCGGCACATACTCCGCTCCGAGGGCATAGCGCAGACGGTCGGCGAACTCCATGCCGCGGAAGGCCTCGAGACGCGGGTCGCGGCTGTCGGGGATGGCGGAGTATTTGGCCTTTGACCACTGCTGCCAGGTCAGGTCGGCCTCGACGGTGAGGCGCGAGGCACGCTCGTGTGTGTAGCTCACACCGGCTCCGACGGTGTTGGGGGAGTAGTAATGGCCTCCGATCCCCATGCTACCCACGGTGTCGGGCACGGATGTGGCCTGGAGCTCCTGGATGGTGACCCATGTGTCGCCGTGCATGGACTTCTTGGGTGAATAGGTCAGGCCGAGGGTCATACGGTCGAAACGGGAGACGGGAAATGAGTATTGCGCTCCTATCACGATGTCCCAGTCGCGTATCTGCATCACGTGTTCCGTGAGGGTCTGGCCCTGGGTGGAGGGGGTGGCGTAGAAGTCGTTGATGATGTTGCCGAAGCGGTATGAGACGTTGACTCCCAGGGAGGCGCCGAAATATTGCGCCGCCACGCCGAGGTATGCCTCGTTGATGCCTCCCGAACCCTGGTTTTCAAGGGCGCCGTGGGTTACATCGCTGCCGAAGGCGTATCCCACGGAGGAGTAGGGCACCATACCTATCGAGCCTCCGAAATGCTTCGAGAGGGGAAACTGCATGGTGACGTATTGCAGGCCTCCTCCTGTGGAGTGCTGCCGTGCGTCCCCCTCGCGGCTCCAGAGCAGGGAGAGGTCGGCCCCCATGTCGAAGAGAAACGTGAGGGAGTCTATGGCGGCGTATGAGGCGGGGTTCATCACGTTTATCTGCCGGCCGGAGCGCATGGCGTATCCCACGCCCCCCATCTGGGTCTGCATGGAGGTAGCACGGTCTCCGAGGATGCCGTAGCCATACATGGAGTAGGGTGTGGTGACGTTCTGGGCGTGCGAGCCGAAGGTCGCGCCCAGCAGGATGGCGAGGAGGAGGATGATTCTGTTATGGGTTGTCATCGTTGGGGTTAGCTTCATTGTGGAAGTATATGGAGAGGAGCCCGCGGCTCATGAGCCGCGGGAGTGCAAGCATTGTCGCGGAGTCGGGGAGGAGTGAGCGCACGATGGGGGCGAGCAGCGGGGCGTCTCCTCCGGTGAGGATAAGCAGCGGGGCCTCTCCGCGGGGAAGGGCGAGGGCTATCTCGGCTGCCGCGCCCCTGATCGCACCGGAGAGTATGGAGGTGCGCGTGTCGTAGCCCAGGGCGGGAATGTCGGCCGGATCGATGTCGGCCGTGGAGAGGAGGGGGAGGCGGGAGGTGTGGTCGTGGAGGGAGCGCAGGCGCAGGGAGAGTCCGGGGGAGATGGTTCCGCCGGCGAAGAAACCGTCGGCAGTGAGGCGGTCGACGGTGAGGGCGGTGCCGGCGTCGGCTATGACGCAGTCGCGCCCGGGGAGCAGGGCGTGCGCACCGCAAGCCGCCGCCACGCGGTCGGCTCCCAGGGTGGAGGGGGTGTCGTAGCGCACTCCGATGGGGAGGGGCACCGAGTGGGTGAGCACTAACAGACGGTCGCCGAGCAGACACCTGAGAGTCTCTATGAGTCGCACGTCCATGCGGCCCACCGAGCAGTATATACCCCCCTGCGGGGCGTGGGCCTCGATCCATGCGAGTATGGCGTCCGTCTCGTCCGGAGAGATGGCGAGATGGTCGACATGGGTCCATTCCTCTTCCGGGGCGCCCTGCCACAGGTCGAGCTTAATGGCCGTGTTGCCCTGGTCCACGGTGAGCACCGTCGACGTGTCGCGTTCCGGGGAAATCCGGGAGCCGTGATTCGGGCGGATGGCGTTCATGACTGGGAGGACTGTTTGTTTCGGGCGGAATGTATGAGCCACGCCGCGATGACCTGGATTGCCGCTCCGGCGATGACAAACACCACCGTGGGGCGTATCACGGCGAGGGAACCGCCGAAGGAGCCGAGACGCTGATAGTTGTAAAACCAGAGGCCGGAGGCTATGCAGAAGGCCATACCGGCCCAGAACTCGAGCCGGCGCAGACGGCGGATACGCAGCGTGTCGGCAGGGTCCGCCACATTGCAGAGGCGGGCCACGGTGAATATGAGGGCTCCTGCGGCGAATATCCACATGAAGATGGGAGAGGGAACATTCATGAGGTTGAATAGAGGAGCGGCCATGCCGACACACACGAGCAGCAGGCCGAATGTGGCAGTATTTTCTATTTTCTTTAGTCTGCTCTCACGCCGGGCTGACTCTTCGGGGGTGAGTGTGGCGGGTTGGGCTGAACGTCTTTTTTTCATGACTTGGATGTTTGGGAGAGGGGGGTGTCAGTTGTCGGACAGCAGGAATACATCTTCCGTGGGGCGTTGCATCCGGTATTGTTCGCGGGCTATGTATTCCAGGTCGCTGCCGCCGGATTCTATAGCCTCGCGGTGCAGGCGGTAATATGCGGCCGAATCGCGGCACTCCTTGATCTCGCGCTTGAGGGAGTTGATGCGGTGCTCATACTCCATATTGAGCGACACCGAGGCATCCTCGTTGAAGAAGAGCAGGGCCACGACGAGGCCCCCCACCAGCAGGAGAGGGATATGGGAGCGGCGGCGCACCCAGAAACTGGCTTTCTTGGCTGTTTTCGACATTCCGGCACTACTTAAGACCACAAAATTAACAAATTCGCCGCAATTATCAATAATTGCGGTGTAGAAATGCCGCAAAAAAAAACGGGATGCGGATGGAAACCCATCTGCATCCCGTTTTTTGCAGTATTGTCAGGGGATTACTTTACAGTCACCTTCATGGCCTTGCCGCCGGCTACGCGGATGTAGACGCCATCGGCGGGGTTATCCACGCGGACGCCCTGGAGGTTGAAGTAAACGGCCTCGCCCTCAGCAGCCTCGATGGAGGATACTGATGTCTGGATGTCCTGATAAACGGGATTGACCACGTATTCGCCGGTCTCGGGATTGGCGGCGGCAGCCACCACCTTCACTTCGGGATTCTCGGGCATATCGTTTTCCGAGAGGTCAATGACGGGATTGTTGTCCTCCACTTTGTAGACGTAAGTGCTGTTCTCGGACTGCGTGGCGATGCCCTGCAGGAGATTCACGTCAGGCTCGCTGCCGTCGAGAGTGTAGAGGATCACGGTGCCCTTGCCGGCCATCATGCTGAGGGTGTTCTTGCCAAGGTCGCAGACGATGCCGGTGGGCTGGGTGAGTGCGTACAGAGTGTTCTCGCACACCTGTCCGTTGTGGTCGCGCACCCAATTGGACTTGTCAACGGTCTCCTCGGAGTTGTCGGCATGGAAGTGGTAGGTCACCTTGTGGAGAGTGCCGGGATTCGTGTTGAGGAGGCTCAGCGAGGAGGCTCCACGTGCGAGTGTGCGGTTGAGTTCGTTGTCGCCATACACTTCGCTTACGGTGAAGTGGGCGAAGTGCTGGTGCTCACCATATTTCTTGATTTCCACAGAGAGGCCACCGGAGGTCTCGACCTTTACGGCGTCCTCCACACCCTCGTTGTGGGTGATGGGGGTTACGGCAGGACGATCGGCATTCTTTACGTTCCATACGAAGGAACCACCCTTGACGGATGTGCCGCCGGTCCAGCTTTCATATTCCACCACCTCGTCGTCTACGGTCACGCTCTTGATTTCGCGCTCACCTCCGAGCATGAAGAAGCCGTCGGGGAAACGGAGCTCATTCTCACCCTTGAACACGAGGACATCCTCATCCTCAAGGGAGAACACCACCTGGAAGGTGCTGGGTTCGTCGGTGCCGCCGTCGAAGCTGTTGCCGCTGATGCAGCGCACGCCGATGTGCTTGTCAGCCATGATTTCCTTGGGATCTGCCATAGCGGAAACCTCGAATACCTTTTTGCCGTCGTTATAGAGGATGGCGGGCTCCGCGCAGGCACGGTTGATGTGCACGCCGGCCTCAAGCACGATGGAGATTGTGGCGAGTCCGTCATTGTCACCGGCTTCTACGAAGGCCTGTTTGTCCTCATAATCGCCCTCGGCGGGAGCCACGGGGGCCTCGCCGTGGAGAAGCTCCTTGACCGAGATGACGGAGGGATCGAAGATTGTGAAGGTGCCGTCAATATAGTTGAAGGTAAACTTCACGATCTTGTCTTTGTAGCCCATAGGCAGTTTCCAGTTACCCTTGTTTCCCTTCTCAGCCTTACCGGAATAAAGGCCTTTGGTGAACGTTATGTCTCTGTATTGATTTTCAGGAGCGCCGCTGCCGTAGGAACCGGTATCCCAGTCGCCGTCATGATTCGTGTAGATGCGGAACTCCTCGCCGGAAACCTTGACATCGCCGGTGTAGATGTAGCTGTCGTCGGCATCGGGTGTCAGGACCACATCCTCGGAGTTGATGTTCCATCCGGTTCCTCCGCCTATCACGTAGAGTTTCTCGGGTTTGTTGTCGATGACAGTGATGGAGGCACGATATATCATGCCGGGTTCATACACGAGGTCGCGGGTCTTCTCCCAGTCGTATGCCTCGGAATGGTTGTGGGTTTCGTCGAAGCAGGAGAAGATGATATTCTCGGCGCCGGGGAAATTAGCCACGAGCACCTCATTGCCGTCAACGGTCTCGGTTGTGGCTATGGGATTTCCGGGCCATGCGCCGTTGTAGTGCGTAACATTATCGCCGTCACCGCTCCATGCGTATGCGTATACGGTTTTCCAGTTGAGGTCGTTGAGGAAGTAGAGCTGTGTGCCTTCGAAGGGGGCCGTGATGTCATCCTTGGTCATGCCGGTGTATCCGGACGGATTATAAATGCCGAAAGGCACCACATTGCTTCCCACGATATCCCCGGTCTGAGAACCGTTGTTGTTGTTGAAGATCATGTTCTTGAGGGGGGTGTCTTCAGGTACCTCTGCATAGTAGTAGGTCTTACCGTTGAGCAACTCCTCGGTGTCCGTGAGTTCCTTGCCGGGCCACCCTAAACCCCAGGCACTGGGATTCCATGTATGGATGTATACCTTATCCCAGTTGTCGGTATTCTCGAAGTAGTAACGGATCTTCGGGCTTTCATAGGTCTGGAAATGACCGTTTACGACTGTTCCGATAAGGCCGGTTATGTTATAGACTCCGTTATCTACAACTTTAAGGTCAGAGGTCTGACCGCTGCCCTCCCAGTTGAAGATCAGGTTTTCTGCCTCATCAGCAATCTCCTCCACGAGGTAGATCTTGCCGTCGATTGTGGAGGTGCTGCCGGAGATCGCCTGACCGGGCCAGTCGCCATAGAATTTGTTTTCTCCGGTCCAGGCGTATTTGTTTATTGTCGTAGACTGGGTTACTCCCGAAGGTCTTTCGAAATAAACCGTCTTGGCATAGCCGGCCATCGTGCCGACTGCTGCCAACATACATAAAAGTAATGAACGCTTCATTTTGATTGGTTGATATTATGGTTGATTAGTTGTATCTTACAAGCCAACGGGTCCCTTGTTTCACCGCACGCGTCTTCGGTCTAATTGGATTAAATTCGATGAAGCAGGTTCGGGGTAAGGAATCCCTGAAAAAGGGCGTAAGCCGCGTTTCGGATGCAAAAGTACACTAAATTTTTTAAACTTGCGCAAATTCCGGCCCGAAAAATTTATACAAATTTATGTGTTGTCAGGCGTCGTCAGGTATAGATTATGTGCGCTCCCGCCGGGCCGGGAGTGCGGGAAGGTGTAGTCAGGGATGACTTTTTGTTGCAGAAATGTTGCGATTGTTAAGGAATTATTACATTTAGGGTCAATTGATTAAAAAAATATTACAAACAGGATAAAAATTGTTTTCGCTGCGTTATAGGGTCATAACAACAACGAAAAAACATTAAAAAAACCTTTCCACTATGGCAAATTCGATTACCTTCAAGCAGAGACTTATCGGCCTTCAGGCCAACCTTATGAGTTTTGCATGTCAGCTGACTTCAAGTCGTGAAGCTGCGCAGGATCTGGTGCAGGACACCACGCTCAAGGTGCTTGACAATGAGTCCAAGTATGTGGACAATGTCAACTTCAAGGGATGGGTGTTCACCATCATGCGCAATATCTTCATCAACAATTACCGTCGTCAGGTGCGCAGCGCCACGGTGATCGACAGCACCGAGGATCTCTATCATCTCAATCTTTCGCAGGAGTCGGGTCTGACCACTCCGGAGGGTTCTTTCGCCGCAAAGGAGATTTCCGAGGCGATCCAGTCCTTTTCGGATGAGTACAAGGTGCCCTTCACGATGTATGTGGCCGGCTACAAGTATAGCGAGATAGCCGAGAGCATGGGTCTTCCGCTCGGCACCGTGAAGAGCCGCATATTCTTTGCCCGCAAGCGTCTGCAGGGCATGCTGCAGGATTATCGCTGATCAGCGTTTCCCTCAGCCGTAGTGGAATAAACTCCGCGCCCCCGGCAGGATATATCCTGCCGGGGGCGCGGAGTTTATAAGTCATGATGACTATTCAAGCAGGTCGGGACGCAGACGGCGGGTGCGTTCCAGGGCCTGGTCATATCGCCATTGGGCTATGCGGGCCTCGTGGCCCGAAAGGAGCACCTCGGGCACTTCCCACCCGTTGTATACTGCCGGACGCGTGTAGACGGGGGGAGCCAGCAGATTGTCCTGGAAGCTGTCGGAAAGGGCCGACTGCTCGTCGCCCAGCACGCCGGGGATGAGCCTTACCACCGCATCCGCCACCACGGCCGCCGGCAGCTCGCCGCCCGTGAGCACGTAGTCACCGATGGAAATCTCGCGGGTCACGAAGTGCTCGCGTATGCGGTAGTCGATACCCTTGTAGTGCCCGCAGAGTATGATGATGTTTTCAAGAAGCGAGAGCTGATTGGCTATGGGCTGCGAGAATGTCTCGCCGTCGGGGGTCATGAAGATCACCTCATCGTAGCCGCGCTCCGAGCGTAACCGTGAGATGCAGGCGTCCACGGGCTGGATCTGCATCACCATCCCGGCCTCTCCGCCGAAGGGGTAGTCGTCCACCTTGCGGTGCTTGTTGGTGGTGTAGTCGCGCAGATTGTGCACCACGATCTCGGCCAGCCCCTTGTCGCGGGCCCGCTTCAGTATCGAGCAGTTGAGCGGAGACTCAAGCATCTCCGGCAATACGGTCAGTATGTCGATTCTCATACACAGATTGATAAGACCCCGTCCCTCCATTACCCCTGGCCCGCTATAAATTTCAACGATAATGGGGATGCGGTATTGTTTAAATAACGGGGATTTGTTAATTTTGTAAATTCATTGCATTAAGCAAGTAGTTCTTAAAAATAAATGAACACATAAAATTTAGATGTTTTTGAGGCGATTTGAGTGCGGAATGAGGGAGAATACGTATGTATTCGACTGAATGACAAGCTCAAAGCGGCCAAAAACAGCAAATTTTATGGTTCAAGATTTCATAGAGCTGCATTAAAACAAATAAGTAAGTGTTCAAATTTAATTTATACAATATGCGAGCCTGTTTTTTAGACGATTTCTGTGCGGAGAGAGGGAGCATAGCGAGCTATGCGACTGAGCGACAAGCTGAAAGCGGCAAAAAAGAAGCCGCAGATTGTATAAAAGATCAAGTGAGCACTTACTTTTGATTATATCGTTTAAATTTGAACACTTACTTATCGTTTTATTTTTAAGAACTACTTCCACTCCAAACCAAAGAGTACGTTAAGCAATAGAATAAATTCAATCAAAATATAATACATCAATGGGAAAAGTACTGATTATCGGCGCCGGAGGCGTGGGCACGGTAGTGGCCCACAAGTGCGCCCGGCATCCCGAGGTGTTTGACGAGATCGTCATCGCCTCGCGCACCAAGGAGAAATGTGACCGCTTGGCGGCAAGCATAGGCTCCCCCAACATTGTCACTGACCGCGTGGACGCCGACTCCGTGGAGGAACTCGTGGAACTCTTCCGCCGCCACCGTCCCGACATCTGCATCAATGTGGCCCTCCCTTATCAGGACCTCACCATCATGGAGGCCTGCCTGCAGACGGGGGTGAACTATCTCGACACGGCCAATTACGAGCCAAAGGATGAGGCCCACTTCGAGTATTCCTGGCAGTGGGCCTACCGCGAGCGCTTCGAGAAGGCCGGACTCACCGCTATCCTCGGATGCGGTTTCGACCCCGGTGTCTCGGCTGTCTTCGTGGCCTACGCCGCCAAACATCACTTCTCGGAGATGCGCTATCTCGACATCGTGGACTGCAATGCCGGCAACCACGGCAAGGCCTTCGCCACCAATTTCAATCCCGAAATCAACATCCGCGAAATCACCCAGAAAGGTAAATACTGGGAGGATGGCAAGTGGGTGGAAACGGAGAATCTGGAAATCCACCGTCCCCTCAATTATCCCAATATCGGCGAGCGTGAGTCATACCTGCTCTATCATGAGGAGCTGGAGTCGCTCGTGCAGAACTTCCCCACTATCCGCCGCGCCCGCTTCTGGATGACTTTCGGCCAGGAATACCTCACCCATCTGCGTGTAATCCAGGATATAGGCATGGCACGTATAGACCCGGTGATGTACAACGGCCGGGAGATAGTGCCCATTCAGTTCCTCAAGGCCGTGCTTCCCGATCCCGGTTCGCTCGGAGAGAACTACACGGGCGAGACCTCGATCGGATGCCGTATCCGCGGTCTTGATAAGGAGGGCAACGAATCGACCTACTATATCTACAACAACTGCTCTCACGAGGCGTCCTACAAGGAGACCGGGGCGCAGGCCGTCAGCTACACCACGGGTGTGCCTGCCATGGTGGGAGCCATGATGTTCCTGACCGGAAAGTGGGTGAAGCCGGGCGTGCACAACGTAGAGGAGTTCGATCCGGATCCCTTCCTGGAGACCCTGGCCGCCAACGGACTGCCCTGGCATGTAATCGTTGACGAAGACATCGAGCTTGAGGCATGAGGACGCTGTTGCTTTCCCTGACCGCCGCCACCGGACTCGCCATCGCGGCCGGAGCGGCGCAGAGCCCCGCTCCGGGTGCCTTCACCACGGGAGCGGACGGCAGTATATACGTATCGACCCCTAAGGGCACAGTGTGCGTGCTCCCCGTGGCCGATGACATATTCTGCGTCACGCGTCTGCCGCAGGGCACCCCCGCGCCGCAGTTCCTGCGTTCACAGAGCGCCGTGCTGGAGCCGGAAGCCCCCGGAGTGAAGATCACGGCCACACCCGCCACCATCTTCATCTCCTCACCCGTCACCACGGCATCGGTTGACCGCCGGACGGGCAAGGTGTCGTTTCTCAACTCCAATGGATCTCTGCTTCTCGCCGAGGCCGGGGGAGTGGATAACTCCGACCCGGACATCAAGACCGTCTCGCTGCTCGCCACCGAGGGTGACAACTACTACGGAGCCGGTGAGCGCGGCCACCGCATGCGCCTCAACGGCGACTCGCTGAGCATGTACAACCGCCAGAACTACGGCTACACCGCCGGAGACCCGCGCATCTCGCAGATGGGCATCTCCGTGCCATACATAGTCAGCGACCGCGGCTACGGCATCCTCTTCGACGACCACACCCGCGCCTCCCTGCAGCTCGGCTCAGACACGCTCCTCTACCGCGCCGAGTCCCCTTTCGGCCTCTCCTACTACTTCATCGACGGCGAGGGTGACATGGCCGGAGCCACAGAGGGCCTGACGCGTCTCACGGGACGCCAGCACCTCCCCCCGCTCTGGACCCTGGGATACATCACCTCCAAGTACGGCTACCGCACGCAGGCCGAGGCCGAAGGTGTCATCGATACGCTCAAGACACGGGGCTATCCCGTGGACGGCATGGTGCTCGACCTCTACTGGTATGGCAAGGAGGAGGACATGGGACGTCTGGAGTGGAACAAGGAGCAGTGGCCCGACCACCGCAAGATGCTTTCCGACCTCAAGACCAAGGGGGTCAATATGGTGCTCATCTCCCAGCCTTATATCAACAAGCAGGGAGCCATCGACAACTACAACATCCTCGCCGCCGGAGATATGCTGACGCGTGATGACGAAGGGCGTCCGCATGACGTGACCACCTGGGTCGGCGAGGCCGGAATGTTTGATGTCAGCAATCCCGCCACCCGCGCCTGGTATTGGGACCGATACCGTGACCTCACTTCCGAGGGTGTGGCCGGATGGTGGGGCGACCTGGGCGAGCCGGAGGTACATCCCTCCACCATACGCCATGCCAACGGCATGACGGCCGAGCAGTATCACAACGTCTACGGCAACGAGTGGTCGCGTATCATCCACGAGGGTCTGCGCAAGGATTATCCCGACATGCGCCCCATGCTGATGATGCGTGGCGGCACGGCGGGTCTGCAGCGTTACGGCGTGTTTCCCTGGACCACGGACGTCTCCCGTTCCTGGGGAGGCTTCGTGCCTCAGATCAACCTCATGCTCTCCGCCGGACTCTCAGGCTTGGGATACATGAGCAGCGATGTCGGGGGCTTCGCCGTGGATCCCGCCCACCCTACGGACGAGGAGTTGTATGTGCGATGGCTCCAGATGGGAGCCTTCACCCCCATGCTTCGCACGCACTCCACCGTGAAGGCGGAGCCATACCATTATCCCGCATCCGAGGATATACTCAAGAAGTATATCAAGATGCGCTACGAATGGCTTCCCTACAACTATACGCTCGCATACGAGAACGCCTCGCAGGGACTCCCCCTGGCGCGCCCTCTGAATTTCCGGGGCGACACGCAGGAGAAGTATTCCGACGTGCAGGACGAATATCTCTGGGGTGACGATGTGCTCGTGGCTCCCGTGCTCACCAAGGGGGCGCGCCAGCGCAAGGTGCTCTTCCCTGAAGGGCACTGGATCGACTGGTGGAATCCCTCGCTGAGCTACCGCGGAGGCACCACGGCCACGGTCAAGGCTCCTCTTGACCGTCTGCCCCTCTTCGTGCGCCGGGGCGCGTTCATACCGCAGTATGACCGTCCCATCGATAATGTCACGCAATATGACCCCTCGACCCTGACCGTGAAATTCTTCCCGGCCAAGGAGTGGACGGAATACACCCTTTTTGATGACGACCGCAAGTCTCCTACATCGCTCGAGGACGGGGCCTATCAGCTGACCACCTTCTCCGGATGCGACCAGGGAGGGGAAGTGCATATCCGCCTGAGCAGTTCGGGTAACGGCTATGAAGGCATGCCCCCCTTCCGGCAGCTGACCTTCGAGGTAATCGGCGTGAAGAAACCGAAGACCGTGACCGCCTCCAACGGAGTGCCTATGCCTGAATGTGTATCGGTGAAAGCCATCCGCCAGAGCGGCTGGAGCTACGACGCCGCCACGCGCACGCTGTGGCTGCGGCTCCCTTGGGAATACGGTGTCACCGAGCTGACCGCCAAATAAAGCTGAGGAGGCCTCCCATAAACTGACCCCTGAAAGTTAAACAAATGACTTTCAGGGGTCAGTTTATGGGAGGCCTCCTCTATTGTGCTGATAGTACTCTGTTTAATACTCCGACAGATAGCGAGGTATGTTCAAAATCCCAATGGTTGATTTGCCAAGGAAAATATATTATACCGGTTTTCCAAGGTTTTGGGCTTGTTTTTGCCGCTGATTTTACACTGCATCCCGCAGACGCTGTGCAGGTCTGCGGGATGCGGTATGTGGTGAGTCCGGGTGAGATCACTCGAAACGGGCGAGGTCGGTCTGGCTCATGTCGCCACACTCCATGAAGGTCTGGTGCAAGGCGAAAGCGGCCTTGAGGTAGTGGGGAGTGTGGGGGATACCGCTCTTAGTGGCGAGCTTGACGTAATCCCAGAGCAGCTCCTTGAACATCGGGTGGGCGCAGTTCTCGATGATGGTCTCTGCACGCTGGCGCGGATCCTTGCCGCGGAGGTCAGCCACACCCTGCTCGGTGACGAGCACCTTGACGGAGTGTTCGCTGTGATCGACGTGAGACACCATCGGGACGATGGCCGAAATCTTGCCACCCTTCTGAATCGAGGGGCAGGAGAAGATGGAGAGGTAGGCGTTGCGGCAGAAGTCGCCCGAGCCGCCGATTCCGTTCATCATCTTCGTGCCGAGCACGTGGGTGGAGTTGACGTTGCCGAAGATGTCAGCCTCCAGGGCGGTGTTCATGGCTATGAGGCCCAGTCGGCGCACCACCTCGGGAGAGTTGGAGATCTCGCCGGGACGCATCAGGATCTTGTCGCGGAAGAAGTCGATGTTGCCCATGAACTCAAGCATGGCGTCGTCGGAGAATGTAAGTGCGCAGGTGGATGCGAACTTGCATTTTCCCTCCTCCATGAGCTTCATCACGGCATCCTGGATCACCTCGGTGTACATCTCGAACTGCGGGATGTCGGGGTTCTCGCCCAGACCGTAGAGCACGGCATTGGCCACGTTGCCTACGCCTGACTGGATGGGGAGGAATTCCTTGGGCATCTTGCCCATGCGGAGCTGCTCGGCCAGGAAGTGACAAACGTTGTCGCCGATGCGCTGCGTCACCTCGTCGGTGGCAGTGAAGGGCTTGATGCTCTCCGAGGCGTTGGAGGGAACCACGCCGATGATCTTGGACGGATCAACCTTGACCACGGTGCTGCCGATGCGATCGGAGGGCTTGTAGATGGGGATCTCGCGGCGGTGGGGGGGATCCAGGGGCACGTAGTTGTCGTGGAAGCCGCGGAATGAGGTCTGATAGTATGAACTGTACTCGATGATGACCTTTTTTGCCATCATCGCCAGGGTCGGGGTCATGCCCAGACCGGCTCCGAGAATCAGCTCGCCGTTGGGGCTCATCTCGGTCACCTCGATCACGGCCACGTCGATGTCACCGTAGAATCCGTAGCGCAGATCCTGCGAGACGTGGGAGAGATGGGTGTCGAAGTAGTTCATGTGGCCCGAGTTGGCGAGTTTACGCGCGTCCGGGTGGCTCTGATAGGGGGTGCGGATGGCGATGGCGTCCGCACGTGCAAGTTCGCCGTCTACATGATCGTTGGTCGAGGCGCCGGTGAAGAGATTGATCTTGAAAGGTTCGCCTTTTTCATGGAGTTCCTTCGCACGCTTGGCGAGGGCTACAGTTACAACTTTCGGAGTACCGGAGGCGGTGAAGCCGGAGAACCCCACATTGTCTCCGTTTTTAATGTGAGAGGCAGCTTCTTCAGCTGTAATAAAAGGGATACTCATTTGTAACGCTTAGATTTTAATGGTAAATTTGCACAAAATTAATGATAAAAACCGAATTACAAGAAAATGAAGCCATTTTTTTTACCGAATAACGATAAAAAATGCACTGCCTCCCGCAAAGTGCGCATCGAGACCTACGGATGCCAGATGAATGTGGCGGATTCCGAAGTGGTGGCCTCGATGATGGAGATGGCCGGGTATTCCCTGACGGAAACGGATACACAGGCCGCCGCCGTGGTGATCAACACCTGCTCCATACGCGACAACGCGGAGCAGAAGATCTACGGCCGCATCTCCTATTGGCAGGCACTGCGCCGGCGTCTGGGGCGGCAGATCATCATCTGCGTCATCGGATGTATGGCCGAGCGCCTCAAGCGGAAGCTCATCGATGACTACGGCGTGGATGTCGTGGCCGGTCCCGACGCATATCTCGATCTCCCCAATCTCATCGGAGCCGCGGAAACGGGGGAGAAGGCCATCAATATCGAACTGAGCACCACGGAGACCTACCGCGATGTGCTTCCGCGCCGCATCGGCGGCGGGGTGGGGGGATTCATCTCCATCATGCGCGGATGCAACAATTTCTGCTCCTACTGCATCGTGCCTTACACGCGCGGACGCGAGCGCTCGCGGGAGCCGCAGAGCATCTTGCGCGAGCTTTCGGACCTGCGGGCACGAGGGTTCAAAGAGGTGACTCTGCTGGGCCAGAACGTGGATTCATACAGCTTCAAGGATGAAGAGGGTAGGATAACGCGTTTCGCCGACCTGCTGGAGATGGTGGCCGAGGCTGCCCCCGACATGCGCGTGCGTTTCACCACCTCCCACCCCAAGGATATGGACGACTCCACGCTGGAGGCTATGGCACGCCACGCCAACATCGCGCGTCACATCCATCTGCCCGTGCAGAGCGGAAGCGACAGCGTGCTCAAGGACATGAACCGCAAGTACACCCGCGAGTGGTATCTCGACCGTGTGGCGGCCATACGCCGCATCCTTCCCGACGCGGGAATTTCGACCGATATGTTCACGGGCTTCCATAACGAGAGCGAGGAGGATTTTCAGCAGACCCTCTCGCTGATGCGCGAGGTGGGCTTTGACTCGGCCTTCATGTTCAAGTATTCCGAGCGTCCGGGCACGTTTGCCTCCAAGCATCTTCCCGACAATGTGCCGGAGGAGGTGAAGATAGAGCGTCTCAACCGTATGATAGCCCTGCAGAACGAGCTTTCGCTGGAGAGCAACCTCCGCGATGTGGGCAAGACCTTCGAGGTCCTTGCCGAGGCTCCCTCGAAGCGCAGCAGCGAGCAGCTCGTGGGGCGCACCTCGCAGAACAAGGCCGTGGTCTTTCCTCGCGGCGACCATCGTCCCGGCGACTTCGTGAAAGTGCGTATCACTTCCGCCACCTCCGCCACCCTCCTGGGCGAACCTGTATAATTCCCCATCCGTAAATCAATCCGTAAAGTAAGGGCGTGGCGCGCCACGTCAGCATGATTGCGAAATCTTTCGAGCCTGCAAAATAATCCTGTAATATAAAAATCGGCAGCTTTTAAAGCTGCCGATTCTTATATTACATTGATATTCGGTGAATCAGAGATCTACGAGCATCTCACGGTATGCCGGACCGTAAGCGACGGTGAGGAGATACTTTCCTGGCTTGAGGTCGGAGATGTCGATCTGCATGGGGGCCACGTAATTGACGGCCTTCAGGAGTTTTTTGCCCTTTTTGTCGTAGATACCCACGCGGCAGGGACTCTGCTCGGAGAGCGTGAGACGTATGCCTCCGCGCACGGGAGTGCGCGTCACACGCATCTCCTTGAGGGCGTATGCGTGGTTGAGCGGCATCCCGGAGTAATCGGTGGGCACGTAACGCATGTCCACACGGAGGGTGTTGCCGCGGACGTTCTTCGGCCTGATATAGATCGTATGATGGGTTTCGGGCATGCATGCGCTCATATCCACGGACAGGCGCATACCGCGGATGGACGACTCGAAGTCCAGGGCGACATTATGCATGTCGAAGGTGATCTCCATCGGCTCGGCGGTGTTGACCTTCATGATGTATCCCTTCTGAGCCTCCACCACGGGAGCGGCCAGATCGTGCCAGGGATTACCATCTGGGTCATCGGCACGCGACTGCGTGCTGTATTCCCGGATGATGTATGTGCCGGGAGCTTCCTCGTCGTCAGAGAAGACCAGACCCTTCTCCTTGAGGTCGCTGACACTCTCCAGATTCAGGTCGGAGGGGAAAGCTATATGGTGCCATACGCCCGGGGTGAAGGTGTATTTCAGCACCAGCTTGTCGATGTTGACCACCCCGCTGCTCACGACGGCCTGTCCCGAGGACTTGCCGTCGGCGAAGATGATTAGTTCGTCAATATCGTGTCCGCCAAGGAGCTCGACACGCTCGTCTTTCTTTATCACTACAGATCTGCGCAGACGGTAGCGGCACTGTGCGACGGGAGAGGGGGCATATTCATTGTCTCCCGGCTGGTAAGCCTCCACGAGGACTTCTATTTCATCGAAGTCTTCCTTGGGAAGCACGAGCTTGAGCTTGTCGTTTTCGACAATGCTGCCGTAGGCATTACCTCTTATCACGCGGTATATCACCGGCAGTCCGCTGGAAGTCTTTGCCGTGAGGGGAAGGGTGGTGGTGGTGTAGTTGTGGACGATTTCCTCCTCTTGCCACTCGATGGTCTGGGGTGCATGAGGCTCGCAGGGGTAGTAGAAACGCGGAGCGCCGATGCACACCACATCGTTGGCGTTGCGGTCGCCGCCATCGGTATACTCAATTTTCAGAGTCTTTCCCGTACCGGTGGATTGGAGCGGGAAGTCCCATTCGTATACATTATCCCAGGTCACGTTTCCGGTGCTGAGGTAAGCCTGCGAGACGCCGTTGTAGAGATTGAATCCTATACGGCCGCGGGAAGTGTTGGCGATGGCCTGTCCGCCCACATCGACACGGAAGCGGCTGAACTGCGAGAGATCCAGCGAGGCGGGTGTCTCGATATATCCGGCGGCGTGCACGCCGTAGCCTTTGCCGTAGGTGTATTTGGAGTTTCTGAGTGCGAGTTTGTTTGTCTCGGTGCTGCCATACCCCTCGTCGTAGTATGGTTTGTTGTATCCCACGCGCACGTTGATATTGCTGAGGTCGGACATGTACACGAATGGTTCGGCCCCGTCGAACAGCCGGCCCGTCACCTCGTCCTCACCGGAGAATTTGTATGTGAGTCGGTGCACTATATTCCCATCCCCGTTGTTGCTGGCGGGTATGGCATAAACGCAGGGGATGGCTGTGGCATAGTTCTCAAGTCCGCCGGCGATCAGATCTACAGTGCCCAAAGAGTTGAAACTGCGCACGTCATCGTAGAGGTCAAGCTGCAGTTTTTCTATCATCTTTCCCTGAGGCTCGACGTAGAGGTAGAGTGTGTTGTCACCGGGGTCGTTTGAAGGACTGTATGTGCTAAGATACTCCACCGTAGGCCCGAAGTTGAATTTGTAGGTCTGTGTGGCGGTAGCCATACCGTAGGTGTCGTTGCCGAAGGTGAAAGCCTCTACGACCACCTCACCCCCCTTGCCGTCTATCGGACGCAGGATATTTCCCTCCAGGGTGGCTATCTCCTTGCCCTGTATGATCGAGTAGAATACCGGAGTCCGCCCGGAGGCGTATGCGCTGAGTGCAACCTCGGGGGAGGCCTTGTGTATGATACCCCCGGGGGTGTCGAATGTTATGGTCTGTGCCTCATGCTCTGACTGCGGAACGGTATAGTATAGTCTGGCCGCACCGGTGTTGACGATGTTGTTGTCAAAGTTGGTGCTGGAGTTCTGTACCCTTATCTGCACGGTATTTATGCCTGCAGCGTTGGGCTCCGTGCGGTCGTGATAATACACCTTGCTGCCGCGGGAGGGATTGGAGTAGGCGAAATAGGTTGCACAAGAACCGCTTCTCACACCATTGATCCATAACTCGATACGTGAGTAACCGTTGGATGCCGCAGGGGTGCCGTCATCGTTCGTGCCGGAGGCATAGGCCTGCAGGCCCATGGTGAACTTCATGTATTCGAAATTGACGCCATACTGGTTCTGACGTGCTGTATTGAAGGTCACGTAGCCTTGTTGGTTCGTGTTGCCGGTGGTGGAGCGCAGGGACACGCCTTTCTCGAAAACTGATGCGGGGTGTATCTGTATCATCCTGTCGCCGTCAGGCACCTTGTCGTATCCGACCTTGGCATTGATCGTGGCGCTCGGCTCCAAGTCGGAGAGCCATACGGCGCCTTCCGTCATGCCGGCGTTGAAGCAGTCGGTGACGCAGGTGGTCCCGTCCTTGAATGTCACTTCGAGGCGGTAGAAGTAGTCGTTGCCCGGAGAGGTGTCGAGGTCTACCGAGATATAGTTGTCGCCTATGGTCTCGAAGCCGGTACGCGTAGTCGATTCTCCGGTGGACATACGGAATGTTCGCCCGACCACCTCGGTGATATCGCCTGCAGTGGCGTCTTTGATTTCGGCCTTTATGTTTGCCGAAGTGTTGGCTGCGGAGACAGTCAGCACTTTCACTTCCTGTGCGGCGACCGCCGCCGGCGACATCAATATCGCCGACAGGGCCAGCACAAGGGTATATTCAGTTATTGTCCTCATGGGGGTTACTGTACCATTATTTTTGAGACATAATCTTTGCCGTTCTCGTGAATCGTGACGATGAACACTCCGCTTTCGAGGTCCAGACTGAAGGATGGGGCGTGTGTGTGCTGCTGTGTCATTTTCACACCGTTGGCGGTGAAAATACTTACGGTGGAGTCGCCATGGAGGCCGGTGACGGTACATGTGCGGTCGGTGACGTAAACGTTGTATCCGTTATCGGCGAGGCCGGTGTCCATACCGGTTGTATAGTCGTTGAGTATCACGGTGAAGCGCGGGTCCTTTCCTTCCGGCTCATCATCGGCGTCATCGGCGTCATCCCGGTAGGTCACTGCGGACGGGAGGGTGAAGGATATGTCCGTGCCGGGCTCGAGCACCCATTCCTCCTTGGTGACGTTGTCACGTATTCTGACGGGTATGTCGCCGAAACCAGTCAGGGCGGTACATTCGAGTATCATGGCACGCCCGGGCGCTCCTTTGACCAGTAGCGGTATGTCGTTGACTGCGGAGGCGTCGACGCTGTTGATGGCCGCCTCCTTGCCGTCGATGGTCATGGCGCATATTTCGGGTGAGGAGCCCGTGATGTTCCACATCTTCGCTGCGTCTTCTCCGGTCACAAACTCATCGGAGGCATCGTTGTCGAGGAGTATCGACACCCGGTCATACGTCTTGCCGTCGGCCATCAGGGCCAGGGAGATTTCTTTCTTCTCGTTTACGGTATAGGCACGTGTATGCTTCGTGGGTGTCACCTCCTTGGCCACGGGCGTGACGGTGAACTCGGCGCCGTCGACCATAGTCTGCACGAAATAGGACTGGAAGGGCACAATAAGCTGACCGGCATTGTAGCTGGTCATGTCGAACACTTCATAGTTGCCTGTCTCGGCATCGCAGTGATAAAGGAATCTTGTGACATGCGACGGATCGAACTTCACGTTCTGCTCCTTGGTGAGGTTGATGTTGGTCAGATAGGGGTTGCCCACCAGGTTCCATCCTTCGTGGTAGCTGCCGTGGGGTGAATCGTAGTGACGGAGATCCCCGATCCTCACGGCCTGGTCGTTGAGCAGGTTTCCGTTGCCTAAACTGAATGAAGTTGGCATATCGCTTATCACCTCGAGCTCCACGCGGGTATCGGGGGGAAGGTAGCCCTCCTTGAGTTCGGCACTGATTTCGAGATTTGCCACAGGAGTGGAGGAGCGGTAGGAATTGGCAGGCTGCGAGGCTGTCTCTTTTGCCAGGGCGCGGAGCCGTGCCCTGATCGGATCCTCGTCGCCTGGCTGCTCTATTTCGCCGGACTCCTCGGGCTCCGGCTCGATTGGTGTCACCACTTCGCGTGCCTCGCCGTTTTCCAGAGTCAGATGGACGTAGGGGGAGAGACAGAACCCGATTTCCAGGACATTGGACTTTACAGGGCCTTCGAGGTCAAGGGTTACGGTATTGATCTTGAAGGGATCGATTTTCTCACGGTCGATGGTGATATTGAAGAGGTTCTCCACCGCCGAGAAGTCTATCTTGTCCTGCGACAGGGAAGCGATCCTGTCATTGTCCAGTTTGATGCTCACGGAGGAGCCGGCCGAGGAGCCCAGACCGATGATATCGGCTATCACGGGGATGGTGTTCATATCCTGTTGCAACACAATGACAGGTTTATCGTTTTCATATGTCACGTTTGACAAGATCGAGCGTCCCAGAGCCAGCTGTATGTTGGCCGGGCGGTGAGTGCCGGAACCGTCGGGTGCGGGATACGTGAAGAACATCATCTCCGAGGCCTCGGTCAGGTAGCTTGCGGGCACGCTGAAGGTGGCCTCGCCATCGGTCACATTTGTCGCGTGGATGAATCCCGACAGATGCTCGAAGGTGCCTGTGCGGCGCAGGGCCACAGCCAGCAGGTCGTCCCCGGAGATGGCATGGTGACGGTAGGTGACATTGACAGTCTCATCGGTCTGCGGCATCTTGGCGGCGGTGAGGGGATCGGTGTACGTTATTCCGTAGAACTCCTGATTCAGGGGCACATACTCCTGGAAATCATGGTTGAGATAGCAGTAAGGTGCCCCGCGGAATGTGGCCACAGAGGCCTGGCGTCCCTTGCCGGCCGGGAAATCGAGTGATACGGGCGATTCCTGTGCTGTGGCGTCCACTATGGCACGCGCATCGTAGGGGACTGTGGACACTTCGTTGAAGTGACCCTCTCCGGCGAGGGCTGCCGTGGGCGTGATCTTGATCTCGCCCGTATTGTAGCAGTCGCGGGGAATGTCGTGCTCGTCGAAGAAGTCCATGTTGGAGAATACCATCAGGCCCGGGTCATCGAGGGGCACGGTGGAATACATGTATTTGACGATCTCATCCTTGGTAAGGGAGCGGCTCCATGCGGCCACCTGTTCGAAGGCTCCGTCGAAGTTGTCGTTGCCCTTGGTGCCGGCCGCGGTGGTCTTTCCGAGACAGAAGGGACCCACGCCGGTATTGATGGGGTTGACCTTGTAGTTGATGACCTCCTCTATGCCGTTCTTGTAGTACTTGATCTGAGTGGGAGTCACCACAAAGGCCAGATGCACCCAGTTGCCCAGGTCCTCGGGTGTGATGCCCATTGAGGATTGGGAAAGTTTGACCCAGTTCACCACGCCACATAGCTTGCCCTTGTTGAGCATGAGTCCGTTTCCTCGGTTGCCGCTGTCGCGCCATGTCATAAGGCTGTATCCACCGGTATTTATGATGACGGGATCATCGACACGTACCCAGCCCATCACGGTAAAGTTGTTCGAGTTCATCAGAGCCTTGTAGTCGGTGAGATTTCCGATTTCGGCCACAGCCCTGTTCAGACGCAGTCCCGTGCCGAGGGGACGGGGGGATATGCGGTTGCGCACATCCACGGTCAGCGGAATAAGCGACGGACGCATGCGACCGGTGCTGTCGAGAGGCACGGCATTGTCGTTGCTCCGGAGGGTGGAGCGTACGGTGGTGTTCAGCGGTCCGAGTTTGCTGAGGTCCAGGCGCAGTTCACCGGTGGCGGACTCGCCCACGAAGTAAAGGCCGCTGGGACGTAGGATACCGTCTGACTCGATATTGTACACATCGGCGGGTGTAGCGAGGTTTGCAAGGACGTTGGCCGTCATCTTGAATGTCGAGTTGGAATCATCGTATACCGAGAGAATGCCGTCTTCGCCGATTCCGTCGATTTTTATTTCGATAGAGGGACGCGTGGTGGTGACAAGTATTTTCTTGTCCGCGATATCGGCCAGAGATATGCCCGATACGGTCACACCGCCGGTCTGCGCGTTATATTTCACGCTCCCCTTCTTTTCCCACACCTGTTTCTCGACATTCGCATCGGCGACATACAGGCGGTAAAGCTTGTCAGGGTCGAACTCACCCTCGTAGGGGTGGAATTCCAGATCTATGTTCTCGCTGAGATCCGTGCCGCCGAAGGGGTGCACAAGATAACCCAGAGGATAGTAGTCGAAGTAGTCGGTGTCGAGGTTATCCTCTTCGTTCTGCCACTGCGAGGCATCGTATACATATACTCCGAAAGAGCCTGTCAGGTCGGCTCCGGTTGCGGCTTCGGATCCGGCATCTGCCTGTGCGGCGGGGTGCCCCGTGGCTGTCATGCCGAGTACGGCCTTGTCTCCCTTGCTGAAGGTGTGGGCGGGCACGCCGTTGATGCTTTCATATATCACTTCCTTGGCGCATATAGGTATATTCATGGGCTGATGCTGCACCTCGGCGCGGATGCGCGAGCGTATGCCGTGTCGTGAGAAAGCCTCCACATCGTTCTCAAGCGAACCTCCGTTGAAGGGGTAATAAGCAGCCAGACCGTCTTTGTTTCCGGCGTTGGTGGAATACATCTCACGCCGTATCTGATCCTCGTCCAGTGCTTTGGTCCATATCTTGAGCTCATCGAAGGATGCCTCGATGGGCAGACGTTCGATGGCGTCGGCGAAGAGCGAGAGCGCCACGGCATTGTTGAGCGTGCCCTCCTCCGACAGTATACGGGACCCGGAAGCGAGTTTCTCGCCGTTGATATATATTGCGACTTCGCCGTAACGCTGATGTGTGATGGCCACATGGCTCCACTTGGAGTACTCGATGGGAGCCGTCAGTGTGGCTGACTGCTGTATCGGCTCCTCATAGTAGGGCTGCCCCGTTACGTTGCGGGGATAGTATGTGAGTTTGAGGTTTCCGGCGTCTATCTTGATTTCAAAGCCTTTGGGGTTGCCGGTAGCGCTGGTGTTGCCAAGCAGCGAGCCATCGGAGAGGGGTTTCACCCAGAAGTCAATGGTGAAATCGCCGAAGAAGTAGTCCATGTATCCCAGGTCCACACGCCCTTTGCCATTGGAGTAGATATAGTGGCCGGGGACTTTGATAACAGGATTGTCGTAAGACACGCCTCCCGACTCTCCTACGCGGCGGGGTGCGGAAGCCATCTCCCGGCGGGTATCCCCGGGGTTGACCTCCTCCTTGTTGCCGGTGGCGGGAACGATGAACTCTGCGGAAGTGGTGACAACGTCCGGCGACTCGCGCAGTGTGAGTTCCAGGCGTACCCTGTCGCCGGGTTCAAGCTTTCGGCGCAGATACTGATAGGGGTTGTTGACATCCTCGCCGTTGACAGTCCACTTGTAGTAGTAATACAGTGGTATGGTCCACTCCGTGTCGATGCCTATGGTGTGGCGGCCATCCTTGAAGGATAGTTCGCGGAGGGGGAAACCGTTCTCGAAAAAGCGGTCCGAGGGGTGCTCGAGATCAGCACACCACACCGATATGCCATATTCTGATATCGCCATCTCCTGCGAAGTGTAGTTGATCACCGCATTGCGGCTCTTACCGCCGTTGAATCCCTTCACCCAGAAACGCCATGCATCGGCATATTGTCCGGTGGTCTTGTCATACTCGAGGATGTAGATGGTGCCGCTGCCGGCATTATAGAAGTAGAGGTCGCCGCTACCTTCGTGAAACATCAGCTGCGTACATGCCAGGCCGCTTGGCAGCCCGGTGCTGAGATCCGTGGTCCTGCCGTCTGTTACATCGAGACGGAATACCTTGCCGGGCTGTGCGATGTAGACTATATCGCTGTTGTCGGGGTCGGTGGCTATGGATGCATTGGTGTACTTGAGCGGCGTCCCCCCGGGCATCACCGGCTCGAAGGTGTCGCCCGCGTCGATGGAGCGCTTCAGGGTGTTGGAGGCGGTGATGACGTATACGGTGCATCGGCCCTTGTCGCGGCAGAGACCGAATTTGCCCACTACGCCGACTTTCTCACCCAGGATCGTCTCCAGATTGACCGCCGACTGGCCGTAGTCGTCGCAGCGGTTGAAACTTTTGCCCTCGGTGCCTCCGCCGCTGCGGGTGAAGAACCATGAGCCGGTCACGACATCGGCCTTGGTGGTGGCGGTGCGCCAGGAGTCCAGCTGCACGGAGTTGGCGTCCCATCCCAAGAGACCCTGACCGGATACGTAGCAGGTGCTGGTGTAGGGATTTATCCAGGCCTCGCTCCCCTCGTATCCGTAGGAGGTGCCCCAGCGGCCGTAGCGGTAGGTCTGACCGTTGAGGTCCTGGGTATTGCCCATTATCGTGTGGTCGCCAAACTCGTTGACACCTATATGGTAGAAGAGCATACCTCCCAGATCACCGCCGATATTGAACCATTCGCCGTCGTTGTAGTCCTTGTCAAGACAGAGCATACCGCCATCGGAACAGCGGAATATGCGACCCGAGCGGTGAGAAGCTATGAAGTGATTGTCGGCATTATGACTTGCGGCGGAGACGTAATACCATTTCCCGTCGTCAGGATGCTGGGCTTTCAGGCGGGCCGTCCAGCCGAAACCCTTGAAGGTCCGGCCGCCGTCTGCCGATTTTGCCGAGCTCATGGCGCACCCGTAGACCTTGGTGGTGTCGGCGAAATTCACGCCGAAGCCGCCCAGCCATGTGCCGGCCAGCTCGTTGCCGTAGGTGCAGTAGTTGCCTACACCGAATGCTATGTCGTGCAGACGCACCCATGTCTTGCCATGGTCCTCGCTGCGGTAGATGGCCGATGCATTGCCGACCAGGCTCGTGCCCGTAGCGAACCACCACTGATCCGGATTGTTGGGGTTGATCTGCATATTGCCCGGTGCCGTGGCGGGGCAGGGGAAGATGCCGGTGTTGTTCACATCGCCCCCCAAATCGTTCGGGAAGGTGGGGAGCAGACGGTTGCCCGCCTCATCGTGCACGGTGAAGTGGAGACGCTTGATATTGTAGACACGCTGTCCGTTGACGATCTCGCTCTTGGCTCCGTCGTCGAAGTAGAATATGGAGCGCGAGGTGGGCAGGTAGATTCTGTCGCGGTCGGAGGGGTCGGTGAACATCTCCTGAAACCATACCCCCCTTACACCGGTGGTGGGGTGTACTTCTTTAAGCGAATCCGGGATAACGAGGGCTGTCCATGTCTTGCAAGTGTCCTCGCTGATCCATACGGTGCTGGTCGTCCATATATTGGTGCCGCGTGTGCAACCGAGAAACTTGAGGTTGCCGGCCTTGTCGCGGAAGCAGTGTGCGCGCTTGAAACTCTTGTGTGTGGCGCCCTGAATCTTGCGCCATGACTCGCCGCCGTCACATGTCTCGTAGACGGTGGAATTGTTGGCGAAAGCGAACACATGATCCCAGTTGTCGGGGTCCACGGGGATACCGTAGGAAGTGACCTGCGCCCGGTCGGAACGGTTGGGGATACGGTCGGTGATGTTCACCCAGTGCCGCCCCAGGTCGTCGGTCTTGAACAGGCCGGCACCATCCGGGTAGACATATAGGCGGTCAGGATCGGTGGGGTGTACGGCCACCGAACGTATGCGTCCGCAACTGGGCTTGAACTTGGGCTGGCGGAAGTATCCGGGGTTGCGACGGTCTGAGGCATCGCGCATCCTGGGAGGGATATATTCAAGCGGTGGCCAGTATTTATTGAGCAGATCTTCTGGCACGGTGCGCTCTATGCTGCGGCGCATGGCCGCGGTATAGGTAGTGTCGATCACCTGATAGAGTGAATCGTTGCCTGGCATCAGGGCATAATCCGGCAGCCAGCGCTTGGCATATGTGCCGTAGCCCCCTTTCTGGTGTGCCTTGGCCTTGTCGGCTGTCGCCGTCTTCATGATGCGGATGATCTCGGGCACGGACCATCCTTCATAGGCTAATTTCTGGTACACCTCATCGTCAAGCAGGTCCTCGACAGGCACTTGACTGAGCAGAGAGTCTTCCATGGCCCGTAGTGTAAGCTCTCGCTGAAGCGCGGCCGAGATTTTGTGCTTTCCTTTTCGTCTGCCCATCGCCATATCGGTGCAGAGCGGGACGGTAAGAAACAAAACCAAAACGGAAGAGAACAAAAAGAAATTTTTCTTTCCCATTATTCGTTTGAATATTTTGATTTTATGATGTTGATTGATGTTAGTTGTCGGAGATTCGGATTCCTGTCCGGCTTCATATATGTGAGAATGGTCGTGGGATGATGTCGGGAACCACCGACCCAATCGCATATAATCCGAGTGCAAAGATACCAATAATTTTTAATATCACCAACTCTAATTTATCATGGCACAATTATCGGTGTGATATGCTGACGTGGCACGCCACGTTCCTGCAATCGGCTGATATACCGTCAGAAATGTAGGCACATCGCGTGCGATGTCTTCCAATTTTGTGCCCAATATTCTGCAACTTGGCAAAAAGAAAAAGCACTGAGAATCAAGTGATTTCAGTGCTTTGCGGCATCTTGCCTTTTCTTGTTGTGACCCCGGAGAGCTCCGGAATCATTATATTATAGCACTGATGATGAACTAATTAGAGAGCTGTTGCGGACTATTCTCCACTAATCTGTCACCACACAATTTCAATGTTCTGCACCGATTTGATACAATCGGCTACTACAAAGTTACGAATTTCCCTCCAATCTCCAAATACTTAGACTGTTAAAAATAATCCTACCAGTCATAACTTGTCTGTTCCTGAAAAAGGTTGACTCGGTTTTGTATGTTTACTGATTTAAGTTTA
>CAMWLC010000009.1 GCA_947174995.1 uncultured Porphyromonadaceae bacterium | reverse complement strand
CAGCGCGTATCTGACGAACTCTCCCGTCTGGGTGAAGAGGCAGCAAAGGTAGATGACAACTACGACGAGCTGAAGGGCTACATTACTCGCAACGAGCAGGCTATCAGCGTGCTCCAGGGCCAGACCGCAGAGCTCAACGAGGCAGTTGAAGAGATTCTCAAGGCTGACTACGACGAGAAGTTCCTCAACATGAACGCCGACATCGAGCGTCTCACCTCCACTCAGGACGACCTCGCAGCATGGGTTGAGACCGCTAACGACGAACTCTCCAAGCTCCAGGGCCTCGACGCCACTGAGATCGACGACTTCCACCAGCGCGTATCTGACGAGCTCGCTCGCATAAACGAAGCCAACGAGGAGCAGACCAACTTCAACCAGAGCGTATCCGACGCACTCCAGAAGCTCGTAGGTCTTGACGCAGACGAAATCGGCGACTTCAACACCCGTATCTCCGCGGAGGTAGCACGTCTTGCTGATGAGATCGAGAAGATCCAGGAAGAGATCGCCAAGCTCCAGGCCACTCAGGCTCAGCCCGCCAAGTAATCCGAATCCACAAGATTCCAAAATACATCGAAAGACCCCTGCCGGCCACAAGCCGGCAGGGGTCTTTCCCTTGTAGAGGGTGTATATGGTGGGGGGATAGGTGCGCAGAGGGGATCCCTTTTATACAATCTACGGCTTCTTTTCTGATGCTTTCGGCTTGTTGCTCAGTTGCATAACTCGCTATGCTCCCTCTCTTCGCACCGAAATCGGCTAAAAATTAGCTCCCATATCGAAAAAATCAAATTGCAAGCAGAGGATAGACAGCCGAAAATGTATGCAACGTGAATTTGTTTTGATCCAAAAACAAAGCAGAGGAGGCCGGAAGCCTCCTCTGCTTTTTGAGGGGTTGAGAAGAGGCCGGAAGCCTCCTCTGCTTTTTTAGTTGAAGCGGCGGTTGCCCTGGAGCTTCTTGCCCTGGGCGGCGGCTGCGGCGGCCTGCTTCTTGAGGCTGTTCTTCAGGATATAGTAGGCGATGGGGGCAGCGCAGAAGAGCGAGCAGAAAGTGCCTACGATTACACCGAAGATCATGGCAAACGTGAAGGAACGGATCGTGTCTCCACCCAGGAAGAAGATGCACAGAAGTACCAGAAGAGTGGAGAAGGATGTCATGACGGTTCGCGTCAGCGTGGTGTTGAGCGAGCGGTTGAAGGTCACGAACCGGTCTTCGTTGGGGGCGAGCTTCATCATTTCGCGCACGCGGTCGAATACCACCACGGTGTCGTTGATCTGATAACCGATTATGGTGAGCACGGCGGCGATAAACGACTGGTCGATCTCCATGGAGAAGGGGAGGAAGCCCCAGCATACGGAGTAGAAGCCGATGATGAGGAAGGCGGTGAGGGCCACGGCTGCGACGGCGCCTACGGAGAAGGCGATGTTGCGGAATCGCAGCAGGATGTAGAGGAACATGCAGACTACTGCTATGCCCACTGCCCAGTATGCGTCGCGCTTCATGTCGTCGGCCACGGAGGGACCCACTTTCTGAATCGAGATGATGCCGTGGCTCTCGTCGGCGATTGTGAAGGCGGTCTTGTCCATCACCTTGCCGTCGGCTCCGGTGAGCTCCTTCCGGAGGCCCTGGTAGAGGAGGTCGGTGATTTCGTTTTCGATGCCTTCAGCCTCGGAGTCGATCTTATAGTTGGTGGAGATACGCACCTTGGTGGGGTTGTCGATGGAGATTACACCCACGCTGACGGTCTTGTCGTCGGCGGCCTGCTGGAGGTCGGAGAGGAGCTTGGCCTGGATGTCGGCGGGGTTGACTTCCTTATTGAACTGTACCACGTAGTTGCGGCCTCCGGAGAAGTCGATGCCCTGGTTCATGCCGCGGATGGCGAGCGATGCGATGGAAACGACGATGAGGGCGATCCAGACCACGGCGGCGTAACGTGACTTGCCGATGAAGTTGTAGTGCGTGCCGGTGAGGAAGTTGCGGCTCACGGGGGTGTCGAAGGTCATGCCGGCGTTGCGTCCTCCGGCCGTGATCCACTCGAAGGCTATGCGGGTGAGGAAGACGGCTGTGAAGAAGGAGCAGACCAGACCGATGATCAGAGTGGTGGCGAAGCCCTTGATGGGACCGGAGCCGAAGATGAGGAGGATCACGCCGGTGATGACGGAGGTGAGATTGGAGTCGAAGATGGCGGAGAAGGCGTTGCTGTAGCCGTCGGAGATTGCCTGGCGCAGACCCTTGCCGTTCTTGAGTTCCTCCTTGGTGCGCTCGAAGATGAGCACGTTGGCGTCAACGGCCATACCCAAGGCAAGCACGATACCCGCGATGCCCGAGAGGGTGAGGACTGCCTGGAGGGAGGCGAGGATGCCGAGCGTGAAGTAGAGGTTGAGGATAAGGCCCACGTTGGCCACGAGACCCGGGATGAGTCCGTAGACAAGAATCATGAAGACCATCAGCAGACAGATGGCCACCACGAAGGAGAGGAATCCCTGCTGGATGGCTTCGGCGCCGAGGGAGGGGCCGATGACGTTGTTGGAGACGACGTCCACCTTGGCCGACATCTTGCCGGACTTGAGGACGTTGGCGAGGTCATTGGCCTCTTCGGGGGTGAAGTTGCCGGTGATCTGCGAGGAGCCTCCGGTGATCTCGTTGTTGACGTTGGGGAAGGAGTATACGTTCTCGTCGAGCACGATGGCGATGGGGCGGCCGATGTTGTTGCGCGTGATGGTGGCCCACTCGCGTGCGCCGCGGTCGTTCATGCGCATGTTGACCATGTTGCCCTGCATGTTGTCGTATTCGGAGCTTGCGGAGGTGACGGCGTCGCCCTGGAGCGCGGCCTCACCCTTGAGGGCGATGAGCTGCCAGTAGGGGGTGGTGCGGTCTTCGCCGTTGGCCTTCTTGAGGACGTTGCCCTGGGCGTCGAGCACGGGGGCGTCGAAGGGCTTCACCTCCCAGGCGGCGTGGAAGTCGGCGGGAAGTTTCTGCTTGGCCAGGGGGGAGTTGAGGATGCTGTCCACCATGGCGCGGTTGGCGGGCGTCACGAAGCCGATGACGGGGCTACCGGCGCGCTGGGGGCCGCCGAGCAGAGCTATGAGGTCGGTGTGGCCGATGGTGTCCTGGGCGGCGTATGCTGCGGCGAAGCTGTTGAGGTCGTTGGCGATCTCGTTATAGTTGTAGACTTCGTAGAACTCCAGGTTGGCCGATGACTTCAGCAGGTCTGTGACACGTTCCGGCTCCTTGACGCCGGGGAGCTCGAGCAGAATCTGGCCCGTCTTGTCCTGAAGCTTCTGGATGTTGGGAGCCACCACGCCGAACTGGTCGATACGCGTGCGGAAGATGTTGAAAGCGGCGTCCACCTGGGAGTTGACCTGGTCGCGCAGCGCGGCCTCTACCTCGGGGTTGGTGGCGTTGTTCTTGAGTTTGCCGAGGTGCTCACCCTCGCGGACGAAAAGACCGGCCATCGCGCCGGGCTGTATGTTGGCGGCGAAGGCGTGGATGAAGTCCTTGTCTGAGGCCTTCACACCGGAGGCCTGGGCCTTGGCTATGGCGGCATTGATTTCCTTGAGCTGGGCATCGCCCGAGGCGTACTGGCGGAGGATGTCGGGCACGGAGATTTCGAGCACGACGTTCATGCCTCCCTTGAGGTCAAGGCCGAGGCCTATCTCCATCTTGCGTACCTGGTTGTAGGTATATCCCAGATACACTTTCTCTTTGTCGATAGAGTCGTTGTACTGCTTCAGACTCTGCTTGTAGACATCATTGGTCACGTCCGTGGTCCCCGCCTGGGCGGCTGCGAACTCCTCGGCCTTCTTCTCATAGTGGGAGGTCACGAATGAGAAGGAGATGTAGAAGCCGCAGATTAGGATCAGGAGGACGGCAATGGTGCTGATGAACCCTTTGTTCTGCATTGTTTAAGTTTGATTAGTATTGTTGTTTGATTATTGTATTTATGGTTTTGACAGTCAGTCAGTTATATTGATAAGCGCGTCTTTCTCGGCCCGTTGGGGCGGGAAAGACGTGACTTTCAACTTGCAAAGATAATGCAAAAAATTGAGTAAAAGCGAAAAAACCTCCAAAAATCGCAGTGGCGGAAGTCATAAAAAAACACAAAAGTGGGGCCGGCGGGTTTTCAGCGGCGCCTTTTGCCGGACTGCTCGAAGGGGTTGTAGTTGCCCGTGCGGCGTGCCTCCTCCTCAGCGGCGGCATCCTCCTCATCCTGCTGACGCTTCATGGGGTCCTCGGAACCCTTGACGCGTTCGGGTTTGTTTTTGAGGATGGCGTAAGGCTTCATTTGGTCGATGTTGATGGAGAAGACGTCCCATTCCTGCTCGGTGTCCCAGTTGGAGCGCAGATTGATGGCTTTTGGGGAGTAGTAGGCTGTCTCGGGGAGGCGTCCGGCGGCGTAGTCGCCGGGGGTCCACTTGCCGTCGCCGTCATGGTCGATGAGCACGCGGGGATAATATTTGCCCGCCGGGAGATAGGGCAGGTAGGCCCGTCCGCCGCTGACCGGGACGGCGCGGATGAGCTTCTCCGAGGCATCGAGGAGCTGCACCAGGGCCGGGACTCCGTCGGGGAGTCCCTTGAGGGTGAGGGTAAGTGAGGAATAGTATTCCTCGGGGCGTGTGGAGAACTCTATGGAGGCGGGGCGGCTCATATCGCCATACATATCCATGGCGGCGAGGGTGTCGACACTCACGCGGTATTGCGACCCGTAGGCCCAGGGATATTCTATCTTCAGACGGCGGGGCTGCAAGGTGTCGGCCATGCTGATTGCCGGCGGGGAGGGGAGAGGCTGCCAGAGGGTATCGGCTTTCACCTCCACGCGGATAGCGGTGGTGTCAAGGTGCACCACGGGGCGCGAGAAGTCAAGCAGCACGGGGGCGTAGACATCCCTTTCGGACGAACCCACGCGTGAGACAAGCAGCGGCGATTGTGGAGTCTCCGCTTTGGGGGCATCTTTCCCTTCGGCATCTTTCTTTGTCTTGTCGGAATTTTTGGCTGCGGGCCTGGGCCTTGAGGTGATGAAGCGGAGGGTGTCCGACACGGCGTAGGGCATCGAGAGGGAGTCGAGACGCTCGTAGTGGATGGCCGCGCGGATGGTGTCTGTGGAGACAAGTGCCGGGGGAAGCCACCATGTGAGGGTGTCGCGTGTCGCGCTGTTTTCCCTGACCAGCGCTCCGGTGATGTCCGGCAGGTCGGGGAAGGTGATGGCAGGAAGGCGGTCCTCGGGGGTGTTGAGGCGTATGTGGATGCGCGTGGAGTCGAGACGCTCGTAGTTTTCCACAAACTGCTGGCGGCGGCCGCTGTTGAAGGAGCGCAGCAGGATGTCGTTGGGGAGGTAGAGCGTGCGCATACGGGTCTTGACGGTGTCCACGGCTCCGGTAAGGAGGTTGAAGATGGTGTCCGTGGTCTGTATGCGCTCGGCCCAGGGCGTGACGGTGGTCATGGTGAAGGCCAGGTCCTCCTCGGGGTTGGCATATTTCATGTCGCCGTCCTTGTCCTCGAGGGCGTATATGCGGTATGGCACGGCCTTCAGGCCGTAGATGGTGAAGCGTCCCCGGTCATCGGTCTTGGCCATGCGCTCGAAGCGGGAGGTGGTGAAGGCCGAGGCGGTGGTGTCGGAGTGGAGGCCGACGAGGATACCCTGCCGAGGCTCGAGGGTCAGGGCATCAAGCACCATGCCCGAAACGCGCAGCGTGTCGAGGTCGGGACCTGTGGAGAAGGTGTATGTGAAGGAGGAGAGCTTGTTGCCCTCGTTGTTGTCTTCGATGGAGTTGGCGAAATCTATGGAGTAGGTGGTGTTGGGGAGGAGGGTGTCGCGGAAGTCCACGGTGACGCGCCGTCCCTGGCTGCTGACGCGGGGCACGGAGGCCGAGGGGGGAGAGACGACCACCTTCGTGAAGGCATCCTTGACGTTGATGAGTTCGTTAAACTCCAGTGTGATGCGGCTGCCGGTGAAATCCCGCGTGCCGGAGGGGGGTGTGGCCTTCACGAAGCGAGGCGGGTCTTCGTCGCGCGGTCCGCCGGAGGGGTTGCCCATCGAGGCACAGGCCGCGAGGAGCAGGGCGAGGGTGAGCAGGGGGAGGAGAGGGTGGAGAGAGCGTGGGCGTCGCGTGCGTGCGGGGGAATGTTTCATTTGAAGAGAAGGGGGAGGAATTGGGTGAGATAGATGCGCAAGTTTTTCCATATATGGCCGTCGGGACTCTCGTGATAGACGTAGGGATAGCCATGCGCGTCGAGATATGCGCGCAGGTCGCGGTTGGCCTCATAGAGGAAGTCGTCGCGCCCTATACCAATCCAATAGAGGGCCGGGGCCTGTGCGAACTGGCGGGCGAGCTTGGCGTCGGAGTCCTCGTAGACGGGGGAGGAAACACCCTCGCGCGGTATTATGGCCCCTGAGAAGAGTCCTACGTAATCGAACATGTCGGGATACTGCTTGGAGATATGATGGGCGTGGAATCCTCCCATCGAGAGTCCGGCCACGGCGCGGTGGGCCTTGTCCGGAATGGTGCGGTAATTGGCGTCCATGAAGGCCACGACATCGGGAAAATGCTCCTCGAAGCTGCCGTCCATAGTCTTGGGCAGGTCAAACTGCGGGACGATGAATCCCTCCGGGGTCTCGCCCGGGGCGCCCTGCATGGCGGGATTGCCGTTGGTCATGACCACGATCATCGGCTCCGCCTCGCCGCAGGCAATCATGTTGTCAAGTATCTGTGTGGCGCGTCCAAGCTCCGACCATGAGTTCTCGTCGCCCCCCATGCCGTGGAGGAGATAGAGTACCGGGTAGCGGCAGTCACTCCGCTCGTAGCCCGGGGGAGTGTAGACGGTCATGCGGCGCGAGGTGGAGAGAGCCGGGGAGTCATACCACACCTTCGCCACGGAGCCGTGGGGAACATTGGAGACCTTGTAATAGTCTCCCTGTCCGCCGGGGATAAGGAATACGTTGGTGAGCGTGGCTATGTCGCGCAGCTGATAGACGTTGGAGGGATCGGTGATTCTCGTGCCGTCCACGATGAAGGCGTAAGAGTAGAGTTCCGGAGGGAGTGGTGCGGACGTGAACTCCCACACGCCGCCGTCGCCGCGTGTCATGTCGGCCACGGGCTCCGCTCCTGAGGGGAGCAGAAAGTCGCCGGCCACTTGCACGCTGCGTGCTTCAGGGGCGAGGAGGCGGAACGTGACGGAATTGTCGGCGTTGGTCTGTGGCGACACTGCCTGAGGGCGGTCGCCGAGGGCCTGCTGGGCGCGGGCGGCCATTGCCGTCAGCGCCGCGAGGACTGACATAATGATAAGGCGTCTGAGCATAATCTGGAATTTAAAGATCCGGGATTTAACGAAACATCGCCGGAAAAGGGACGGCTGGCCCCGTTTCCGGCGATGTTTCAGCGTTTACGCGTCCTGACAGGTTATTCCTTGCACTTGGCTGCGATGTAGTGGCGGTTCATGCGGCCGATGTTGTAGAGCTTGATGTTCTTGGGGCACTCGGCGGCGCAGGCACCGGTGTTGGTGCAGTTGCCGAATCCGAGTTCGTCCATCTTGTCTACCATCGCGCGCACGCGGCGGTCTTTCTCCACTGCTCCCTGGGGGAGGAGTGCGAGCTGGCCGATCTTGGCGGAGACGAAGAGCATCGCGGAGCCGTTTTTGCAGGCAGCCACGCAAGCTCCGCAGCCGATGCAGCTGGCGGAGTCCATCGACTCGTCGGCGTTGACCTTGGAGATGGGGAGGTCGTTGGCATCCTGGGCGCCGCCGCAGTTGAACGACACGTAGCCGCCGGCCTGCTGGATCTTGTCGAAGGCGTTGCGGTCCACCATGAGGTCCTTGATGACGGGGAAGGCCGCGGAGCGCCAAGGCTCGACGGTGATTGTCTCGCCGTTGGCGAAGCGGCGCATGTAGAGCTGGCAGGTGGTGGCTCCGGTGGCGGGTCCGTGGGGGTGACCGTTGATGTAGAGCGAGCACATGCCGCAGATGCCCTCGCGGCAGTCGTGGTCAAACACGATGGGCTCCTGTCCCTCCTCGACGAGACGCTCGTTGAGGATGTCGAGGGTCTCAAGGAATGAGGTGTCGGGTGTGGTCTCGACATCGGTGTATGTCACGAACTCACCCTTGGCCTTGGCGTTTTTCTGACGCCACACCTTGAGGTTGACTTTCATTATGCTATCTTCCATAATAGAATTTTCCTGTTTTAATGTGTGTGAATGTAGGTGAGTGGCGTCGCTCAGGACTTGTAGTTGCGGGTCTGGACCTTGATGGCCTCGTAGTGGAGGGGTTCGATGATCTGCTCAGGGGCCTTGTCCTTGCCCTGGTAGTCCCAGCAGGAGACGTAGAAGTAGTGTTCGTCGTCACGCTTGGCCTCGCCCTCCTCGGTCTGATACTCCTCGCGGAAGTGTCCGCCGCAGGATTCGTTGCGGTTCAGGGCGTCGTATGCCATGAGCTTGCCCATGGCGATGAAGTCGTTGAGGCGGAAGGCCTTGTCGAGCTCCACGTTCATGCCGTCCTGGTCGCCGGGGATGAAGAGGTCTGTGTCGAAGACGTGCTGGAGCTCCTTGAGCTTCTCGATGGCTGTCTCGAGGCCCTGCTTGTTGCGGGCCATGCCGATGTATTCCCACATGATGTGGCCCAGTTCCTTGTGGATGGAGTCCACGGAGCGCTTGCCCTTGATGTTCATGAGCTTGTCCATGGCCTGCTGACACTTGGCCTCGGCGGCGTCAAACTCGGGCAGGTCGGTGGAGAAGTGGGGCACGCTGATCTGGTCGCTCAGATAGTTCTGGATGGTGTAGGGGAGCACGAAGTATCCGTCGGCCAGGCCCTGCATGAGGGCGGAGGCGCCCAGGCGGTTGGCGCCGTGGTCGGAGAAGTTGCACTCGCCGATGGCGAAGAGACCCTTGATGGTGGTCTGCAGCTCGTAGTCCACCCAGATGCCGCCCATCGTGTAGTGGATGGCGGGGAAGATCATCATGGGGTTGTAGTATTTCTCTCCGTTCACCTCGTTGGCGAGCTCGCCGGGGTTGACGTCGGTGATCTCCTCATACATATCGAAGAGGTTGCCGTAGCGCTGGCGCACCACGTCGATGCCAAGGCGGTTGATGGCCTCTGAGAAGTCGAGGAAGACAGCCAGGCCGGTGTTGTTGACGCCGAAGCCCTTGTCGCAGCGCTCCTTGGCAGCGCGGGATGCCACGTCGCGGGGCACGAGGTTACCGAAAGCGGGATAGCGGCGCTCCAGATAATAGTCGCGCTTCTCCTCGGGGATGTCGCTTCCCTTGATTTCGCCCTTCTGGAGCTTGCGGGCATCCTCGATGTCCTTGGGCACCCAGATGCGTCCGTCGTTACGCAGAGACTCGGACATGAGGGTGAGCTTGGACTGCTTGTCGCCGTGCACGGGGATGCAGGTGGGGTGGATCTGCACGAAAGCGGGGTTGGCGAAGAGGGCACCCTTGCGGTAGCAGGCCATTGCGGCGGAGACGTTGCAGGCCATGGCGTTGGTGGAGAGGAAGTATGCGTTGCCGTAGCCGCCGGTGGCGATGACCACGGCGTGTGCGGCGAAGCGCTCCATCTTGCCCGTCACGAGGTTCTTGGCGATGATGCCGCGTGCGCGCTCCACGCCATCCTTGTCCTTGACGAGCACCACGTCGTGCATCTCGTAGCGGTTGAAGCTCTTCACCTTGCCGAGCTGAATCTGGCGGTTGAGCGAGGAGTAGGCGCCGAGCAGGAGCTGCTGGCCGGTCTGGCCCTTGGCGTAGAATGTACGCGACACCTGGGCGCCGCCGAAGGAGCGGTTGGCGAGCAGGCCGCCGTATTCGCGTGCGAAGGGCACGCCCTGGGCCACACACTGGTCGATGATGTTGTTGGACACCTCGGCCAGACGGTACACGTTGGCCTCGCGGGCGCGGTAGTCGCCACCCTTCACGGTGTCATAGAAGAGACGGTACACGGAGTCGCCGTCGTTCTGATAGTTCTTGGCTGCATTGATACCGCCCTGGGCCGCGATGGAGTGTGCGCGGCGGGGGGAGTCCTGGATGCAGAAGTTGAGCACATTGAAGCCCAGCTCGGCCAGTGTGGAGGCGGCCGATGCGCCGGCGAGGCCGGTGCCGACGACGATCACGTCGAGCTTACGCTTGTTGGCGGGGTTGACGAGCTTCTGGTGAGCCTTGTAGTTGGTCCATTTCTCAGCGATAGGACCCTCCGGAATCTTGGAATCAGCCGGATTCATTACTTTTACTTTATCATTCATTGTCGTATCGCTTAAGAAGTTACATATTGGGCATCATCATCTGGGGTGCGGGTTCCTCACCCTCGGTCAGATAATCGATAAGTATGACTGCGGTGTTGACGGTCTCTACCTGCGAAGGGAACGCGGGGTCGTTGGCATGATAAGCGGCCACTTCAGGACGGTTCATGTTGTCGGCCATCTGCTTCATCTGCATGGAGAAGGTCTCGAAGGGCATGCCGGAGATGGCCTGCACTGCGTCGGGTCCGAAGTCCTTCTCAAACATGGGGGCGATCATGGCCTGATACTGCGCGCGCAGGGCGGGGTCTTTCTTGTAGAAGTCCTGATGGGCCTTGACGGTGAAGACGATGGCCTGGGCGATGAAGAGGGCCACAACGATGGTGGTCCACCAGCAGCCGATTTTCTTGAAGCGGGGAATCCATGCGGTGCTGTCCCAACCCACAGACTGGAACATGGACCAGAAGCCGTGGTTCATGTGGAACCAGAGGGCGATGAAGCCGATGATGTAGACGATGGGAGTCCACACCAGGCCGAAAGCCTCCTGGAGGAAGATTGTGCCGGCAGCCGGGGGGAATGCCTCATGGGCGCCGCGGATCTCCTGAAGCTGCATCTTGGCCCAGAACTGGATCATGTGGACGCAGAGGAAAGCGAGGATCACGATGCCGAGCACGAGCATGTTCTTGGACGACCATTCCACCGACTTGGGGCGGTGTTCGATGGCGTAGCGCACGGAGCCGCGGGCGGCGCGGTTCTGTACGGTCAGCATGACGGCGTAGCAGATGTGGATGATGAAGAGCAGAGCCAGTCCGGCGGATGCGATGAGGGCATACCAGTTGGCGCCCAGGAACTCGCAGATGGAGTTGTAGGCGGCGGGCCAGACGATGGCTACGGAGTTCATCAAACAGTGAAATGTGACAAATAGGACGAGACATGCACCGGTGACGGCCATGATGAACTTACGCCCTACGGATGAGCTTGATAACCACATAGCGTTTTGATTTAGTTGTTTAGTTATTTAGTTTGTTTCAAATTTCATGAAGGTCAGTCGGTTAGCGGTACTATCCGGGGTGGTCCCATTCTCCCTCCCTTACTTGTGAGAAATCATACGGGAATGACCTCAAAAACACTCCGATATAAATTCAGACAGTTTCTTAGGTGCAAAATTAGAATTTTTTAACCACACCTCAAAAGAAAAATGCCAAAAAAATTATTTGCGAGAATCAAAAATAATCCGTACCTTTGCGCCCGAATCGAAAGTAGAGGAGGCTTCCGGCCTCCTTAAACAACCGGTCCGGTAGCTCAGCTGGATAGAGCAACAGCCTTCTAAGCTGTGGGTCTTGGGTTCGAATCCCAACCGGATCACGGAAAAGGGTCACGATTTCCTGCGAAATCGTGACCCTTTTCCGTGACTGTCAGCAGTGCGGTCACTTGCGCGAGCATACCTTGCATCCCTTGCCGTTGAAGCAGTAGGTGCAGATCTTTTCGGCGGGGAGGCCGATGGAGTCGATGAGGGTTTCAAGGGGATTGAATTTCAGCGAGGTAAGGCCGAAACGTTCCCGGATCTTCTCCACGAGGGTGTTGTATTCGGGAGTGCCGGTGGTGGCGTAGCGGTCGAGATTCCTGTCGGGGTCTCCCTCCAGGTCTCCGATGATGCGTCGCGTCAGCAGCTCCATGTCGCTTTTAGAGGAGGTGAATCCGATGTAGCGGCATCCGTAGATGAGAGGGGGGCAGGCTATGCGCATATGCACCTCTTTCGCACCGTTGGCATATAGGTCGGCCACATTGTCGTTGAGCTGTGTGCCACGCACGATGGAGTCATCACAGAAGAGAGCGCGCTGGCCGCGGAGCATGGCGCGGTTGGGCACCAGCTTCATCTTGGCCACGAGGTTGCGCATCGACTGCTCTCCGGGGGTGAAGCTGCGGGGCCATGTGGGAGTGTATTTGGAGATGCAGCGCTTGTAGGGCACGCCGTGGCCGGCGGCATATCCCAGGGCCATGCCGACGCCCGAGTCGGGGATGCCGCAGGCGCAGTCTACCTCGGTGTCGTCCGTGCGTCCCATCTCGAAGCCGGAGGCGAAGCGGGCCTCCTCCACGTTGCGTCCCTCGTAGGTGGAAGTCGGGAAACCGTAGTAAACCCACAGGAAGGAGCATATCTGCATATCCTCGCCGGGGGGGGTGAGGGTCTCGGCGCCGTCGGGCGTGATGCGCACCACTTCGCCGGGTCCGAGGTCACGCACATGCTCGTATCCGAGATTTGGGAAAGCCGTGCTCTCCGAAGCGAAGGCGTAGGCGCCCTCCTTGTGGCCGATGGCGATGGGGGTGCGTCCCAGGCGGTCGCGTGCCGCGATGACGCTGTCGGGGGTGAGGAGGAGAATGGAGGCCGAACCCTCTATCTTGTCAAAAAGATGGGCGATACCCTCCTCGAAGGTCCGCCCCTCATTTATCAGCAGGGCCAGCAGTTCGGTCTGGTTGGTGCGTCCCTGGCTGAGTTCGCCGAAATGTACCCCCTTTTCGAGGAGCTCGCGTTCGAGCTGAGCCATATTAGTGACGTAGGCTACGGATACGATGGCGAATTTTCCGAGATGTGAATTGATGACGATCGGCTGCGGATCGGTGTCGCTGATGACCCCCACGCCTATGTGGCCGATGAATTTCGGAAGTTCCTTCTCGAACTTGGTGCGGAAATAGGAACTTTCCAGACTGTGGATAGAGCGACAGAATTTCGCGTCCTCCGCGTCGTAAGTCGCCATTCCGGCCCGGGCGGTGCCCAGGTGGGAGTGATAGTCCACTCCGTAGAAAAGGTCGTTTCGGCACTCCTTGCGTGCCGCAACACCCATAAAACCTCCCATATTGCAAGTATGTTTTAGTGGTTTTTGAAAGCGCAAAATTACTATCCTTTTTTGTAATGACAAAAAAATCGGCACAAAATTTATGCTGTAAAACATATTTTTAGTAATTTTGTAAGTAGTTCTTAAAAATTAATGAACACATAAAACTTGGATGTTTTTTGAGGCGATTTGGGTGCGGAATGAGGGAGAATACGTATGTATTCGACTGAATGGCAAGCCTGAAGCGGCCAAAAACAGCAAGTTTTATGGTTCAAGATTTTCCGGAACTGCTTTGAAACATATATCGTTTAATTTTGGAGAACTACTTAAGTAGTTCCCGATACATCATGAACACTGCCCCTACATCTTCGTCCGCTCCCCCGGAGCGGCTTTGGAACCGCGAGTATATAAAGGTGATGACAAGCAATTTCCTGCTTTTCTTCGCCTTTTACCTCCTGACGCCCCTGCTGCCTCTCTATCTTGACGCCCAGTTTCACGCCGACAAGGATGTGATAGGCCTTGTGCTGGCCGGCTATTCCGTGGCTACGCTGCTCGTGCGCCCCTTCAGCGGGTTTATGGTGGACAGCTTTGACCGCAAGCGGGTGCTCATGATATGCTTCTTCTTTTTCTTCATCTGCTTCACTGGCTACATTGGGGCGGGCACGCTGCTGATGTTCGCCATAGTGCGCTCGCTCCACGGCCTCCCCTTCGGGGCCTCGACGGTGGCCAACAGCACGGTGGCCATCGACGTGCTCCCCTCCTCACGGCGCAACGAGGGGATAGGTTTCTACGGGCTGAGCAACAATCTCGCCATGGCCGTGGCCCCCTCGGCAGGTATCTGGATATACCATGCCACATCGGATTTCAGTCTCCTCTTCTGGCTTTCCCTGGGGCTGGCTTTCCTGGGATTCCTTTCGGCAAGCTCTGTCAAGCTCCCCGCAAGGCCTCAGCGCAAGGGGCGTCCTCCGATGAGCTTCGACCATTTCTTCCTGACGCGCGGGTGGCTGATGTCGGTCAACATCCTCTTCTTCGGGCTCTGCTGGGGCGCGATGAGCAACTATGTGGCGGTCTACGGAATGGAGATGCTCGGTATCACCGACGGCACGGGGGTCTTCTTCATGCTCCTCTCGGCGGGACTGATGATTTCGCGCCTGTCGGGCAACAAGGCCCTGCGCGAGGGACGTCTCACCTCCAACGCCCTGGGGGGAGTCATCCTCTCCTCTGTGGGATACACGCTCTTCGCCACATCGTGGGGGGAGTGGTCGTTTTATCTCTCGGCTCTCCTTATAGGATTGGGCAACGGGCGCATGTATCCTGCCTTCCTGAATATGTTTATCGGCGTGGCGCGAAACGACCAGCGGGGGACGGCCAATTCCTCCATCCTCATCTCCTGGGACATCGGCATGGGACTCGGGATGGTGCTGGGCGGATTCGTGGCCCAGTACTCGGGTTTCTACCTGGCTTTCTGGATAGTGGCTCTCATACAGTGCGCGGGGTCGCTGCTTTTCGCCCTTGCCACTCGCCGGTTTTTCGAGCGCAGGCGGCTGAGATGAGGATGCAGGACAGGAAACAAAGAAAACAGGCCGACTTCACGTCGGCCCGGATTTCCTCAATTAAAACAACAATAACAACTTTCTTTCAGAACGCTTATAGCAGTAATATCTTCTAAACAAGCTTTTTAGTGCCTTGAATCTCCAATTGGAGATTCTCTCTTACCTGTTTACGACTTTATAACGCGCGATGCAAAAAGATGGTTTAAGTGTTCAGAAAAAATTTTTAAAAAATCACGCTGGAAAATGAAAATACTGATACTCGGGGCCGGAAAGATGGGTAAATTCTTCTGCGACCTCCTTTCCGACAGAGGGCATGAAATGGCAATATTCGACATCGACCCCCGCCGTCTGCTCTACACCTTCAATTGCCGCCGTTTCGGCACGCCGGAGGAGATAGAGGAGTTCAGGCCCGACCTGGTGATAAACGCCGCCACGGTGAAATACACCATCCCGGCCTTCGAGAGGGTGATGGCCTATCTGCCCGAGGGGGCCATGCTGAGCGACATCGCCTCGGTCAAGACCGGACTGCCGGAGTATTATGCTTCGTGCGGACACCGGTTTGTCAGCACGCATCCTATGTTCGGCCCAACTTTCGCATCGCTGTCAAACCTCTCCAACGAGAATGCCATCATCATCTCCGAGGGGGATGCCGCGGGGAGGGAGTTTTTCCGGGACCTATACGAGAGCCTGGGGTTGAATATAGCGGATTACACCTTTGCCGAGCATGACCTGACCACCTCCTACACGCTTTCGCTTCCCTTTGTTTCGACGTTTCTTTTCGTGGAGGGTATGGACCGTCAGGATGTGCCGGGCACCACGTTCAACCGTCATCTTGCCATCGCGAGGGGTCTGCTTGGCGAAGATGACTTCCTGCTTCAGGAGATACTTTTCAATCCCAACACTCCGGCGCGCCTTGAGGAGATGGCGCGTGCGCTCGACCGTCTGCGGCATCTGATAGCGGCTCGCGACGCCGAGGGTCTGCGCGCCCATCTGTCGCACCTCCGCGCCATCCTCAGCTCCCAGCCGGGCCACTGATGTGATTGACACGATGAAGCCGGAAAGGGGAAAAAGAGAAAGGCCGCAGCGCGAAGCATACGACCTTTCAGGGGGGAAGGGGGAGTGGTGCCACCAGGAATCGAACCGGGGACACAAGGATTTTCAGTCCTTTGCTCTACCAACTGAGCTATGGCACCATCTGTAAACTTTTCTGTGGCTGCAAACTTTTCTGTGGGCCTGCCCGCGTGGTGTCTCTCTTGTCACCGGAGCTTCCGGGCCGTTTGCGAGTGCAAAGTTACTGCCTTTTTTTGATTCCGCCAAATTTTTTTGCAATTATTTTTAAAAATATTTTCAATTTACTGTAAATCAGTGCAATGCGAAACTGCATCGAACGGTGCCGTTTTTGCGAAGCGGGGCGGATGCGACGATGCGCAAATTTTTGCGCGGGGTTTTTATTGCCGATTCCGTGGAAAGCGTTAATTTTGCAATTGAATCTTACCGTTCAATTGAACTTAATTTGACTGAAGATGAAAACGAACCGCAATCAGAAGATATTACTGTTTGGAGGGTTGGGAGTAGTGGCGTGCCTGGTGGGGCTGATAGTCTGGCTGATCATCAGCAATTCCAACAATACGGCGGCCATCGCCGATGCCGAGGCGCGTGTGGATTCCCTGACGCTGGCCAATGACAGGCTCTCGCTCACTTCGGAGTTCAATCAGCTCAACGCCGACTTCTCGCAGTATGAGGATCAGCAGATATATCTGAAAAACGACTCCCTCGTGCAGCAGTACAATCAGGCCAGGATGAAGGTGGAGGGGTTGCTCAAGGAGCTCGACAGCGAGAAGCGCAGCAATTCGGCCAACCGTGCGCGTATCCGCCAGCTTGAAGGGGAAATAGCCACCCTCAAGGGTATCGTGAAGCACTATCTGGAGGAGATACGGCGCCTCGGCGAGGAGAACGAGGGGCTCCGCCGCGAGCTGGAGACGGTCAACGAGCGCAATCAGCAACTGGCATCGGAAGTCTCCTCCACCGCCAGGAGCAACGCCGAGCTGACACAGACCGTGAAGCTGGCCAAAAAGCTCAATATCACCTCCCTCACCCTGCAGGGACTCAACAAGAAGGGGAAGGTGGAGAAGAATATCACCAAGGCGCGTCAGTTGGCGGTGTCCTTCACGGTGAGCCCCAACAATACCGCCGCAGCCGGCATGAAGGATTTCTTCGTGCGCATCGTCACTCCGGAGGGCACACTGCTTGGCGGAGGCTCCACATTCCCCCTTGACGGGGCCAACGTCCCGGCCACGGCCCACCGCGCGGTGGAATACAGCAACGAGGAACTTTCGCTGACCATCTACTGGGATGTCAACGCCACCCTCACGCCGGGAGAATATACGGTGGAAGTGTTTTGCGACGGCTACCGTCTGGCCTCGCGCAGATACATGATGAAGAAATGAATGAAATGAAATGTATGCCCGAGGGAGTCGTGCTCCCCGACTGGGCCTGGGGGATGGAGTGTGCCGTGACGGTGTGTGACCGCGAGGGTAAGATACTTTACATGAACGAGCGTTCGCGCAAGACTTTCGCACGCCACGGCGACATTATCGGCCATGACCTCTTCGGATACCATCCGCAGCACGCGCAGGAGAAGATACGCCACATGCTCGCCACGGGGGAGACCAACGCCTACACCATCAGCAAGCAGGGACAGCGCAAGCTGATATTCCAGACCCCCTGGCGCCTGGAGGGTGAGATAGCAGGTCTCGTGGAGCTCTCGATTGTGCTCCCCGAAGATATGCCCCATTACGACAGGGGATAACACTTCGGCAGACCCTTACCCGCGAAATTATCCGGGATATTCCACGGCCTTCACCTCGCGGTTGGCGCTCCTGCGGTCGGGGTCGAGGGTGAGGAAAAAGATGCTTTCTCCGGCCGGAGTCATCACCCGATGCACATTCGAGATGATGGCCCGGCCATTGTCGTCTCCGGACGTGAACATGCGGGCGTAGGGGGCCATGCGGGGCGTTGGGGGACCGAGACGCAGGGCCACACTGCTGCCGGGAGAGAGGGAATCAAGTGAGTAGACCCAGGGCCAGACGCCGCGTATACGGCCCGTGGCGTCGAGCGTGGGAAGATCGGAGAAAGCCGGAGCGGAGGGGTCGGCAGCGCGGGGCACCATGAAGATGGTGGTCTCCGTGTTTGACCGCGCGGCTGTCGGAATCATGCTGTTGGCTATGAATTTCAGATTACCCGGTTCGGGAGCGGAGGCGAAGTCCAGGGCCCACCAGTGGCGCGGGGTGTCCTCCCGCGAATCATGTATCAGCCACGGGGCGCCGTTTTTCCTGATCTCAGCCTCATACCGGCGGTATTCGCGGGAGAAATCGCGCTGCTGCACGGCCACGGCGGCAAGGAGCACCACGGAGGGGGCCGTAAGCACACAGGCCGCCGGGATATGCGGGCGAAGCCATGAGGAGGCGTTGTCGGCAACGAGGCGCAGAAGGGCTATCATCAGGCCCGCATCGGTGAGCCAAAGCGCGCGGGGACCCGGATGAAGCACGGCGGCCACGCCCAGGGACACCAGGGTCACGGCCCACCAGAACTTGTTTTTGACCAAAGACTCCCGCACGGCCCCTTTCCCTCTGACTATGCCGACCGCGACAAGGGCGAGGATATACGCGTAAAGGGGATAGAAACGGCTGAGCAGTCCCGCGAACTCCCTTACGAGCATCATCGCCGGGGCCGGATTGCCGGTATAGTTGGACGTGAAGCGCAGGAGTGTGGATGGGGCCAGGGCCGACAGCGCCGTACCGAGAAGAAGCGCGGCTGCCGCAATCCACTGCGTGCGCGTGAGGGAGCGACGGCAGAGCCACTCCAGCATACACCCCCCGAGGAGGGCCAGCCCGAAAATCTCGTGCATCCATCCCGCAATCAGACCCAAGAGGGAGCAGAGTGCAGCGTGGGGCGAGCGGCGCCACAGCCACACGAAGCCGAGAGCCGCCACGCAGGTCCAGCCGTAATTGATGAAATAGCAGGTGATGGCCATATTGTCGGTCCAGGGAAACCATTTCCAACCCACGAGGGCCGCTCCGGCAGTCAGGGCCGCGCACCCGGCGGCCCGTGAGCGGCCGCATCCCAAGAGAAGCACCAGCCACATCATCAGCCACCACGCCGCGGCCGACATCATCGCCCCGGCCCACACCGGAAGATGCAGCACGGCGAAAGTGACGATATTGGCCAGGCGGCCGTTGACCCTTAGCCAATGGAGCCATGCGCTTCCGGCCACATCGCCCCACGACTCCAGCGCGGGACCCTGCACCTCGAAGAAGGCATCTGAATCGGCTGTCACGGCGTGGGTGTAGACAAAATCATCGCCCGTGGGTATGATTTCAAGGCGCCAGCAGAAGAGAACCGCCGCTATGACGGTCAGTACCCACAGGGCGGGATGGCGCAGGGCGCCGGAACACTTGGATATGGACTGGCTCATGAGTTCGCTTTGCGGTATTCGGAGGGTGAGATTCCGGTGAGGTGTTTGAAGTATTTTCCGAAGAATGACTGATTGGCGAAATTCAGCTTCGCCGCTATTTCCTGGATGGTGCAGTCGGTGGAGAGGAGCATCACCTTGGCCTCCATGATGACGTATGAATCTATCCAGTCTCCGGCCGTACGCCCGGAGATGCCCTTCACCACGGCCGAGAGGTGCTTGGGAGTGATGCAGAGCAGGTCGGCATAGAAGGTGACGTGTCGCTCATGTCTGAAATTCTCGGTCACGGCCAGCAGGAAGCGTGCCATGATCTCCTCGCGGCGCGACTTGCGCATCACCGGGGCGGCCTGAGCGCGGGTGTGGTGCATGTCCATCATCTCATACAGCAGACCCTGAAGCATACAGAGCATCTTGGGGCGCTTGAAGGGGGAGTCGGGGGTGTCAAGCAACCGGTACAGCCCCGAGAACCATCCCTCGAGGGCATGGGCCTCGCCGGGAGAGAGGCGCACCAGATTGTCCACGCGTGTTTCCAGCATGAGGGGGAGCAGATCGGTGAGCTTGGGCACGATGTTCTCCACCACATTGCGCGAGCAGGCCACGACGGTCATCTCGCAGTCATCCGAAGCCTCGATGGAGGTCATGAATGAATTGGGATGGAGCACGAGCAGGGAATCGAGTTCCAGCGTGTACTCCTTCAGGTCGATGGAGAGCCGCAGCTCTCCGGCCTTGCACAGGCAGATGAGGAGTGACTCCACGCGCAGGGGGAGAACCTCGGGTAGGATGTTGCCGCAGAGGCGAAACACGGTGATTTCCTCGCGGTAGTGCACATTGTTGACCACCTGCGTGATGTCGCGCAGCTTGACGCCCCTGTATTCGCGGGGCCGGGACGTGGATTCGGTGTCAGTCATTAGGAGCGGAGCCTGCGGCCTTGCGCAGGCGGCGCCCGAGGGCACGCCCGGCGAAAGCCAGATGATTGAAGGATGTGCGCACGGAGCCGTAGTGGCGACACATTATGCGGAATCTCTCCACCAGGGAGGCCCGCTTGTTGCGGTCAGTCGTGCCGTCTGCCAGATAGTCTATCGCCACGCGATGGAGGTTCACGTTTCTTTCGGGCGTCGAGGCCTTGATGCATTTCACCGTCCAGTCATAGTCTGCCGAGAAGCGCCAGGCCGTATCATAAGGGGGGGCCAGTTCGCGGCGCACCATGAAGGCCTGGTGGCACACCAGCATCCCTTTTGAGAAAGACCCGAATGTCAGTCTCTCGGGGGCCGAGAGATGGCGTGGCCCGAGGCGGCGGCGCGAGGCGTCCACGATGTCGGTGTCGGCATATATTATGTCGGCCCCGGAGCGTGCCGCGCGTGCGTAATCGTCGAGCACATCGGGGGCGTGGAAGGCATCGCCGGCGTTCAGAAACAGCACGTAGCGGCCCCGGGCCATGGTCAGGCCCTTGTTCATGGCATCATACAGCCCCCTGTCCGGCTCGCTGAGAATCCGGAGCGCGGGCGTGGCCAGCTCGCGGGCCACGGCGAGAGTAGCATCCGTGGAGGCACCGTCGATGATTATATGTTCGTAATCATCACACGTCTGAGCCGCCACGGACGCCATCGTCGGGCGAAGGACGTCTGCGGCATTCCAGGTGATGGTGATGATTGAAATGAGCGGGTTGCGGTTCATAATACAAAATCTGCATACAAAATTAGTCAAAAACTCCGGAATTACTATCGGGGGAAGTTTGGACGGCGTATAAATTAGGCTGTCGGGAGGAAATAAGTTTGGGAAACCGGATTATTCGGATTAAATTTGCACACCAAAAAACCAACACAACGAATAAAAACAGACAAACATTATGGCTTACGTAATTGGAGACAACTGTGTCGCTTGCGGCACTTGCGAACCCGTTTGCCCCGTAGAGGCAATCACCCCCGGCGACATCTACCACATCGATCCGGACACCTGCATCAGCTGCGGCAGCTGCGCACAGGTTTGCCCGAGCGACGCCATCTCCGAGGGCTAATCGGAGCGCCGACGGCAAAAAACGCAAGAAATTCCGGCTGTGTCCAACCGCGGACACAGCCTTTTTTGTTGTATCCTTGTAACCTCAGGACTCATAAGCAAAATATGGAAGAAGTAAAAGTCAAGATAATCAACAAGAGCCATCACCCGCTGCCGGCCTACGAAACTCCGGGCGCGGCGGGAATGGATGTCAGGGCCTATCTCCCCGAGGGTCCCGTCACCATCAAGAGCATGCAGCGTGCCCTCATACCCACGGGGCTGTATATGCAGCTCCCCGTGGGATATGAATGTCAGATACGTCCCCGCTCCGGCCTGAGCCTCAACTACGGCCTGACCGTGGTCAATTCCCCGGGCACGGTCGATGCCGACTACCGGGGCGAGATCGCCGTGATTCTCATCAATCTCGGTGAGGATGACTTTGTGGTCAATGACGGAGAGAGGGTGTGTCAGATGGTGATAAAGCAGTATTCCCACGTCAGCTGGGAAGCTGCCGAGAAACTCGACACCACGCAGCGCGAGAACGGGGCCTTCGGCCACACAGGCACCGACTGAGAAGGATGGCTGCACACCGTATACGTTTGCTCCGTCTGGCCTCGCTTCTGGCTGTGGCCGTGTTGAGCGTGTCCGCCGCGCTGGCCTCGGGTCCGCGTGCGGAGACCGCGGCGCGTGCCAAGGCGCGCCATTATTTCCGTCTGGCCTCGCGTGCCGGGGCGGAGGAGAAGTATGATCTCGCCTACGAGTATTCGGCCAAGGCCCTGGACACCGACCCCACGTTTCCCGAAGCGGCTTGGCTCCGGGCCACCCATCGTCTTATGGCCGAAATCGACTCGCTGCGATCCCCCGCCGAATTGAAGCATACCCTGCAGCTGGCCTCGCGCTATGTGGACGCATATCCCGATGACTTCAGCGAATCGGCTCTCTATGCCTACTGGGCCTCGCAGATGGACGCCCTGCCCGAAGCCGCGAGAGTCTACGAGAGAATAGAGAAACTCTTTCCGGCTCACACCGAGATTCTCCCCGAACTCTCCGACGTGTATATCCGCATGGGGCGCAACCGGGATGGCGTGGAGACCCTGAACCGTTACGAGACGCTCGAAGGCCCCACGCCGCAACTTGCCATGCGCAAGATATCCATCTACATTCACGAGCAGGACACCATCGCAGCCTTGGCGGAAGCCGACTCGCTGGTGCGCAGGAGTCCCGCCAACGCCGCATTCCGCATAGTGCGCGGCAGCGTGTGGGAATATCTCGACAATCCCGGCAACGCCCTGGTGGATTATCTCGACGCCGAACGGCTCGCCCCGGACAGTTATATGCCCAAATTCGCCCTCGCCCAATATTACGGAGCGCAGGGAGACACGCTCCTTTTCGACCAGAAGACCTACGAAGGATTGATTTCCGACGACCTGGACGTGGATGACAAGATTTCCCGTGCCGGAGAATACATAGGGCGTCTGATGGCCGACAGCATCGACCACACAGGACGCGCCGCGTCACTGGTGGCGAATCTCCGCGAGCGTTATCCCCACGACCCCAAGATACTCACCTTCGCCAGTCTCTATTACTACACGGTGAAGGATCTTGAGGCAGCCGCCGAGACGCTGGAGTATGCTACCGACCTGGATCCGACCAACACCGACACCTGGAGCACACTGCTGGGAATGATGTTTCGCGAGAGTGATTTTGCCCGCACCATAGAGGTGTATGAACGCATGGCGCAACACGTGGAGCCGGGTATACCTGACCGTCAGATTTACGGTATATCACTCGTGCAGCTCGGGCAACCCGCCCGGGCGGCGCAAGAGTACAGGGATATTCTCGCCTCCATCATCCCCTCCGCCGATCCCGACAGCCTTCTGACCGACAAACGTCTGCGCAGCTCGCTCGGAGCGGAGAACGGGCGCCTTGCAGCCTCCCTTTACACGTTGCTTGGCGACGCCCTGTATGAGCTGAAGGATTCCGAAAGGGCTTTCAGGGCGTATGACAACTCCCTATTTTTCGATCCTTATAATCCCCTCACGCTCAACAATTACGCATATTTCCTCGCCCTCTCCGGAGGTGACCTGGAGAAAGCCTCGCTTATGAGCCGCGAAGCCATCGAAATGCGACCCGACAATCCCACATTCATCGACACCCACGCATGGATACTCTATCTGAGCGGTGACTACGAAGGGGCCATGGAGGAGCAGCTCAAGGCTATCGATATCGCAGCGCAGCAGGAGGAAATCCTTTCGGCCGACTTCTATGACCACCTGGGCGACATATATTACAAACTCGGAAAAACGGACCAGGCCGTGGAAAATTGGAAAAAGGCCCTTGAAACGGAGCCGGACAATAAGGAAATTCAAAATAAAGTGAAGTCAAGGCGCGTTCCTTAATCAGGATGAAAAGAATACTGAAACAAAGCATAACACTGCTCCTCCTTCTTGTCTCGGTCTTGCCCGCGTCCGCCTCAGGCTCATCGTCTAATGGCATATTGTCCAAAAAGGAGATGCGTGCCCTTGCCTCCCGTATGGAAGCGGCATACAAGCCCTGGGAAGAGGTGACGGTCAAGGGGAAGTTCCGCATGGAGGGACTCCCCGTCTCGCCCGGAATGAAGCTCTATATGGTGAGGGACTCCCTGCTCGTGATGTCTCTCACGGCCCCCTTCGTCGGAGAGGCCGCCCGCATAGAGATGGACACCGACTCCATCACCCTGGTCAACAAGATGAAGCGCACCATGACGCGCCTCCCTGTGACGGCTCTGGAGAAATTCTTTCCCGGCACGTTGACCGATTTCCAAGATTTCCTTCTGGGGAATGTGGTGATATGCGGCCACGGTCCCGTCTCGGCCGACATGGCCTCCGGTCTGGAATGTTATCCCGCCGAGGAGGATGACCCGGACAGCGGCGAGTTGCTCCTCGTGCCTGCGGACGAATGGCAACCCGACGGAGCGAGATACGGATATGTGCTGACCGAGGATCTCGCGCCCGCCTCTCTCGTTGTGGAGATAGAGGGATGCGATGACTACGTGCAGATGGATTATACCCGCGACCGTGGGGGCAAGACCCTGCTCGACATCATCGCCGCCATCGGACCCACCTCCGTGGAGGGTCAGCTCCAGCTCGAGACACCCTCCGGGAAGGCGCAGCCCATAAGGCGGTTCGTTCCCTCTTCCGACTATGTGCGCGTACCCCTGAAGAGACTTCTTAAATTCTGAACTTAGACCCCATCTCACAAGAAATGTTAACGCCCGGGGCGGTCGCTTTTCGAGGGAATTTCGTCTGTCTCGCAGGGAGCAATCTAATGGTTGTGACCGGAGAGAGAGGCGAAATTCACCGGAAAGATACCGGACATGGCAACATCTCTAAGATTATTGGGCATGAATTGTTAAAATGTTAATATTAGATTTACCGTGATTCTCAATAAGAATTGTGATCAGACTCGCAGATGTACACCGTCTTCGGCATTTTGGCTCAGTCGCATAGCCCGCTATGCTCCCTCGCAGTGCAAGGCCAAATCCGGTGCACATCTGCGACCCCGGCGTTTAACATTTCTTGTGAGATGGGGTCTTAGACTGACGATGCGCTTCCTGACCATATTTATTCTCCTGATGGCTTTTGCCTCCGCTCCCGCCCGGGCCGCGGAACTCCCCGCTCCGCAGCAGAAGGTGGCCCGGCGCGCGGGTAACGCCTCCGGCACGTCCAAGAGTGCGAAAAAGAAACAGAAGAAGAGCACCTCCAAGGGCACTCCCGCAAAGGGGAAGTCCGCCAAAGGCACCCCCGCCAAGGGCACATCGGCCGAGGCACGCCGCCAGCAGGAGGAGACCCAGAAGGAAATCAAGCGCACACAAGCTGAAATCCGGGCGAACGACGCCAAGATACAGTCAGGGCTCGCCGATCTCTCCCGCCTGTCATCGCAGGTGGATGCCTCACGCAAGACTGTGGGACAGCTGGAGGGGAGAGTGACGGCCCTCTCATCCCGCATAGGTACGCTTGAGGAGGAGATAGAGAGAGGGGAGAAGGAGTTGGCCCTGATGCGCGAGGAGTATCTCAAGGCCGTCAAGAAGATGCGTCTCACGCGCAAGAACCAGTCGGCCTTGGCATTCCTGTTCTCCTCAAGCAATTTCAATCAGGCCATGCGCCGTATGCGCTATCTCAAGCGTTTCTCGCAGTGGCGTGACAAGCAGACTCAGGCCATAAACGCCCGTGTAGCCCTCCTCAAGGGGCAGACCCGGGAACTGAACGCCACACGCGCCGACTACAAGACCACTCTCGGCAAGGAGAGGGATGCTAAGGTACGTCTTGAGGAACAAACCGCGCGCCAGAACAAACTCATCACGGAACTCCGGAATCATGGTGCCGAGCTGAATGCCCATCTCGCGCGCAAGCAGGCGGAAGCCAATATGCTGGGCAACCGTGTGGCGGCACTTATAGCTGCCGAACAGGCTGCCGCCGAAAAAGCACGCCGTGAGGAGGCCGAGAGAAAGCGGCGCGAACAGGCGGCACGCGAAGAGGCGGCCCGTAAGGCCGAGGAGGCCCGTCAGGCGGAAGCGGCCCGTCAGGCCGAGGCAGCCCGCAAAGCCGAGGCGGCCCGCAAGGCTGAAGAGGCTGCCCGCCGTGCGGAACAGGAGCGTCTGGAGGCCGAGCGCAAGGCAAAGGCAAAGGCCGATGCCAAGGCGAAGGCCGAGGCGGAGAAAAAAGCCAAGGCTGCCGAAGAGGCCCGCAAGGCTGCAGAAAAAGCCCGCAAGGAGGCCGAGCGAGCCGAGAAAGAGAGACAGAAAGAGGCGGAGAAAGAGAAAAAGCGCACCCACAACGATGCGCGCCGCCGACGCGACAAGCATGAGAAAACCGCGACCCCGGCCACGCCTCCCAAGACTCCGGCCGTCAAGACGCCTGAGACCAAGACTCCAGCGGCAAAAACTCCCGCTACGAAGGCTGCCGCGGGCAATTTCGAGTCAATGCGAGGCTCGCTGCCCCGCCCCGTGGACGGCCATTTCCGTGTCACGAGCCAGTTCGGACGCCATGCCCTCCCCAAGCTCCCGGATGTGATGTATGACAATCCCGGCATCGACATCGAAGTCTCCCCGGGGGCGGTGGCCAAGGCCGTGTATGCGGGTAAGGTGTCGGGAGTGTACGCTATCCCGGGATTCGGCACGGTGGTGATACTCAGCCACGGCAATTATTACACCGTCTACGGCAACCTCTCCGGTGCCTCCGTCAAGGTGGGCGACAACGTCAAGGTCGGTCAGAGTGTCGGCAAGGCGGCTCCCGACTCGGGCAACAAGAGTGTGGGCTCGCTACACTTCGAGGTGTGGAAAAACCGTGAGAAACTGAATCCCATGCAATGGATACGATGAGTCCCGCACCCTGGGAGATACGCCTTTACTCCCCGGCGGAATCGGAAGAGTGGAATGACTTCGTGTGCCGGCGCGCCCGAAACGCTACATTCCTCTTCGACCGCAATTACATGGACTATCATGCCGATCGTTTCGCCGACCATTCGATGATGGCTTACAGAGGGGGAAAACTGCTCGCGCTCCTTCCGGCAAACATCACTCCTGACGGAATACTCCATTCCCATCAGGGACTCACCTACGGGGGATGGGTCACCTCCGCCGCACATTTCGACGCCAACGACATGATGGATATGTGGCGCGTGTGGCTCGATGTGTGCCGCAGGGAGGGAATCAAGGGAGTGGATTACAAGCCCCTCCCCTGGATATTCGCCCGTTTCCCGGCCCAGGAAGACCTCTATATGCTTTTCAGGAGCGGCGCCTGTCTGACGGAGAGCAACCTCTCCTCGGCGGTGGATCTGCGCGATCCGAGGGGTTTCAACACCCTCCAGCGACGTCACCTGCGTCAGGCGTCCCGGTTAGGGTGCGAGATTCGATATTCAGACGACTGCGCCCCTTTCTGGGAGATGCTATCCCTCTGCCTGGCGGAGCGTCACGGTGCCTCGCCGGTGCATACGGCCGCGGAGCTGCGTCTGCTAATGGAGCGCTTTCCCGACAATATCCGCATAGCCGAAGCGCGTCTCGACGACGAACTCGTTGCCGGAGTGTGCCTCTACATCACCGGCACCGCGGTCCATGCCCAGTATATCGCCTCCACTCCCCGCGGACGCGAGGCAAATGCCCTCGCCCTGCTGTTTGACAGGGTAATGGCCGAGGCGGCCCGATGGGGAAAACGATATTTTGACTTCGGCACGTCCAATGAGGACCACGGGCGTTATCTCAACAGCGGACTGCTGCGCCAGAAAGCCTCGTATGGCGCCTCGGGCGTGACGTTCGACCGCTGGGCCCTCACTCCCGGGTCTTGATATTGAAAATATCCCGGTTGCGGAAATATATGCCGGGAGCCTTGAGGGCTCCGGCCGCTATATGGAGTGCGACACTTGGCAGCCTCCCTTTGCCGTCGCGCCACAGACGCCATATCTTCAAGGGAATGCGGAGCGGGGCGGTCAGGGGATACATGAGCGCTATAGCGCAGCCGATAGCCCGGAGATTGCCCGGAGCGGGCATATCGCGCAGACCTGTGGAGGGATGCGGATGGGCGCATATCACGGCCGGTTCAAACCGGGTCTCAAGCCCGTTGCGCAGGGCCGTCCAGAGTATCAGCTCATCCTCACCCCCGTGAATGGAGGGTGCCCCGACCCCCATTTCCGGACAGCATCTCAATATTCGTGCCGCCCGGCCGCGCATGGTTATCTCGAAACTTGCCACGGAATACCCCTTGGGGAGCCGTCTGCCGAGTCTTGTGGCCGAGAGGGGAAATCGCCCCGGGTCGCCGTGATCCGAGCGGAACGTGATCACCTGCGCTTCGGGATGCCGCGCGTAAGCCTCCCTGACCGCATCCGGAGCACCGGGATAGAGAGTCAGGTCATCGTCGGCGAAGATGACGATGTCCGCATCGCAGTGCGAGAGGGCATTGTTGCGGTTGAGGGAGATGCCTCGCGTGGAGGTGCGGACCACCAGGACATCCGGTCTCTCGAGGGCATCCGGCACCGGGGCCCCGTCATGATTCTGCCACGACACCACATAGCGCACCCCGGGAGCGGGGGGAAGGAGCATGGAGGCCACGCGCGAAATCCCCTCCGGGCCATACGTCACGACGGCATAATCCACCCTGACCGGCCCGGAAGCCGGCACGCAATCCTGCACGAAATTCCCGCTCATGCTCCCGCGGCCCTCCATGCCTGCTCGAAGCGGTCTGCCACCACTCTGACGTCGTTGTGTTTCCTCACGAATTCCGGTCCCTCGCTCCTGAGCCGTCTCCTTTCCCGCCCGTCCTCCACGAGATGGCGAAGCGTAGCCACGATGCTCTCGCGGTCAGGAAGCACGTTCACTGCCGGATGAAGATTGTTTTCGCCGATAAAGTTGTAATATTCCGGCTCGGCGCCCGTCACCGCCACCTTTCCCATGGCCATGGCCTGCAGGGCGTTGGTGGCCGGAGTGTAGGAATAGATCTGGTCAAGCACTATGTCGGCCTCTCCGAGACGGCGCAGGTATTCGGCCAAAGGAAGGTTTTCGGCGAGAGTGACGCTGCATTTTCCGGGCATCGTCCGCTCCACCTCGCGGGCGGCCTCCAGGAGGATGTCCGTCCCCTTGTAGAGGGCATAGTCCCCCTTGCGCCCTATGAATATGCTGACGGGTCGTCCGCTCTCCACTGCTTCTCCCGAAGCGCAGGGAGGGAGCGCGGAAAAGTCAACGGGGATACCTGCGTAGACGCTCTTTTCCGGCACGGATTCGCTGGCCACCCGGTGATATTCATACAGTGCGGTCATGACCATATCACACGCGCCCAGCACGTGGCGGCAGTGGTCCAGCATGAGGGGTGTGGTCCAGGCCCGTTCCGTCTCCGGCTCGGCGAGCGCCAGGGGGGCGGGAGCCTTGCCCACGCGAAACTCGCTGTAGCGGAACATCTCACCCTCGGTCAGAATCCTGACCATGCAGGCATCCAGGCTTGCGAAAGTGAGGCATACGCGGCGGTTGTGGCGGCGCAGACGGTCGAACACGCGGCGTATCAGGGTGGGGCGCAGGTTGAGGAAGAGCGGACTCATGATCTGCACCACATCATACCCTTTCCAGCTGCGCATGGCGCGGCACACCTCCGCAAGATAGCGCAGCGAACCGAAGACCCCGGGACGGCGCGCGAGGAGTATGTCGGAGCCGGTCTGCATGTAGCGTCCGCCATCGCTGACGAGCGTGACGTCATGTCCGCGTCGGCGCAGCTCGGCTCCCAGGCATCCGTGGAAATTGGAGAAATCCCCTATCATCAGAATTTTCATGTGGCGGAAAAAATGAGATGTCTGATAATTAAACGTCACACGCCCCCGCGTTAGTGTCGGTGAAGCGTGCGAATCTCAAAGATATTTGTTATCTTTGCAGGTATATTTACAAATTATTGAAGAAAGGATATGTCATCCCTGGGCGAGAGGCGGAGAGTCACGGTCATCGTCCCGGTCTACAACCGGGAGGAGCAGTTGCTGTGTTGCCTTGACAGCATCGCAGCCCAGGATTACCGTCCGCTTAGGATTATCGTGACCGACAATGCCTCTACCGACCGCACCCGCGAGGCAGCCGTGGAATGGGGTGCGCTTCACTCCGCCCCGGAGCTGGAGGTCATCGTCACCGATGAGCCGACGCGGGGCGCCTCCGCCGCGCGGTGCAAGGGATTCGAGGCCGGATTCGGTGTCGCGCCGGGGGAGTGCGAGGATGAGGTAATCTCCTTTTTCGACTCCGACGACGTGATGCTCCCCGGAATGCTCTCCGCCGTCATGGACATCTTCAACCGCGAGCCGGCCACGGAGATAGTTGCCTGGCGCATGTGCCGCAGGATGCTCGACGGCACCACCCGGCTGAGCCGCCGCGTGTCTGACGCGAAGTCTGTGGACATGCACCTCGTGCACAGTTTCCTGAGCACCCTGAATTATGCCGTGCGTGCCGCCACGCTGCGGCGTGCCGGGGGATGGCGGCGCGGCATGATGGAGTGGGACGACTGGGAACTCGGAGTGCGCCTGCTGCTCGGCTCCCCCGAGATAAAAGTAATAGACAAAGCCCTGGTGCTGGTCAACTGCCAGTCGCAGTCCATCACCGGAGTGGACTTCTCCTCTAAGGCCGGAAAATGGGAGCGTGTGCTCGACATAGTGGAGCACACGCTTGCTGAGAGCGGCAGGAAAGACCGCGCCCGCCTGAGAAGGGTGGTGGCCTACCGGAGGGTGATTTTAGCGGCGCATTACAGCCGCGAGGGGCATCCCGAACTCGCGCGTCCCCTGCTTGAACGTGCCCTGGGCACTCCGCTCCTCTCCCCGCTGCGGCGCATGATGCTCAGGGGAGCCTTTCATTACACCGCCTTAGGGTTGCGGGGAGCCTACACGTTCCTGCGTCCCTTTATATGAGCCTGCCCCGCTTCATCCGCGGGCAGACCCCATTTTTTATTAGATGGAGCCTTAGCGTTTGCGGCGGCGTACCGACTTGGTGGCGCTGCTGTTGCCCTGCGACGATGACGAAGACGACGACTTCGCCTTGGCACGCTTGGCCTTGGGTGTGGAAGACTTCTTCTTGGCGCGGCTTGAGCGTCTCACGGAGGGAGCCTTCTCTTCATCGGCGGGGGCGGCCTCCACAACCGTGCGGTCGGGGATGGTGTCGCCCGCCGCAATGGCGGCTGCAAGCTCGGCCTCCCTCTCTTTCTGAGCGAGATATTCCTCGCGGGTGGGCACCCAGAGATTCTTGCCGAACTCCCGCAGGCGTGTGTCGATGCTGTCCTGGGCACGCTTCAGATCATCCTCGTCGGGATACATCTGCGCCATGGAGAGATTGCGGAGATTGCGGGTCTTGTAGATTTCGCCGTCATACATTCCGAGGTTGAAATAGTCGTCAAGACTGTACTGGGCGAGATTGTTGTCGTCGGAGAGGAACACATACTGCTGGGCCAGATAGGGACGCAGGGCGTCGAACTTCACCCAGAACATGGGGTATCGCGCCTCGCCGCCGAAGTCTCCCGCGCGATTGAGCACGGGGCAGATGGCCTCGACACGAGTCTTCATCTGGTTGGTGCGACGGTCAAACTCCCATTTCTCCACTATGTAATAGTTGAGCACCTGGCCGGTGGGCACATCGGCCTCCTCGATGACGTAGCGGGGATTCTTCTCGCCTCCTCCCTGCTGTGTGGCGTAGATGTCGAAACGCTCCAGCATGTCTCCCACATTGATGCGGTATTTGTCGGTGAATACCTCGCGGCCGTCAAGATACTCGTAAGCGGGAATCTTCCCGTCCACCACCAGTCCCAAGATGATGCGGAAGAGGTTTTCCTGGCCGTCGATCACATCCTCGGGGAAATAGAGGGGGGTGTTGGCATCTTTTGTGAGGTCTATCTGACGGTAGATCTGCCTCATGTAGGCGAGGTCGGCGTCGTGGGGCTCCTTGGTTTCGTAGAAGCCCTGCATGCGGTCGGTCACCTGCGGTCCGGCGGTTTCCTGGGCGTTGCGCTCCTTGGGGGCGCGGCGTCTCACCACTCCGGTGTTTTCCACCTGGGCTACCGCCCCGAGGCCTACGGCTCCGAGCAGGATTGCGGGAAGGATTATGCGGTGTTTTCTCATTGCTTTATGTCTTGGATGATGGGAGGAGTCGGGAGATTAATTGAGCGCGACCTCCATGGCCGGTATGTCGCGTGTTATGCCGTCGGGGCCCTTGGCCTTGACGTTGGAGATGAAGAAACTCTTGCCGGGCTTGAGGCGCTTGAACTGCTCTTTCTGACGGGAGGAGAAGGAGGCGCCGTTGCTCACCTCGGGGATGGCGTTGCCCATGGAGTCGAAGAATGTGGTGGAGAACGACACCACGGTGTAGGTGACGTTCAGGATGTCGTCGTCGATGGCGGCTCCCAGTCCGTCGGCAGCCATGAGGGCGGCCTTGGAGATGCGTTTTGGGGAACCCTTGTAGTGCACGGTGTTGCCCGAGCCATCCTTGATGGGTATGTAGGGTAGCGGATCGGGGAGCTTGCGCACGCGGAAGTTCATGGAGCCCATCTGCTGGCTTGCCCCCTCCATCTGGGCCGACACGGAGATGACGGCCTCGGTGCCCACGGTGTTGGCGCGTGCCACCCAGTGGTCGCCCGAGCGGGTGAGCGTGCCGTTGGTCATGGTGGCCTGGATGGCGTTCATGGGCACGCCGGGCACACTTATGCTGATGGGGTTGTCAATGCCGGCGTAGAGCACATTCATCATCGTGGCCGAAATGGTGGCCATAGGCTCGATGACGGTGTAGGCCGACTTGAACGGACGGCGGTCCACCGTGCCGTCGCCGCGGGCCACCTCGATGAAGCCGGAATACTCGTGGGTGCCGGTCTGTCCGGCCACAAACTCATAGAGTCCGCGCTGATTGTTGAGTTTCGAGCCGTTGACGTAGACCGTCGGGCGCTGTGTGGTGTCGATAGCTGCCAGCACGATATTGGCCGAGTACTTGCCACCGCGCATTATCATGTTGGAATTGGGGATTACGTATGCGTTCAGCTCATTGACGCGCACGTCGCCTATGTCGACATTGGTGATGAGTCCGGCCATAGCCTCGGACTCGGCTTGGCGCAAGTCGTTCTGGAGCTTGGTGAGCAGCGTCACGGCCGCCACGGCGGGCATATTGTCAAACATCTTCTCCTCCCAGGTGGTGGGGCCCACGGTGCCGGGCTTGTTGGCCACCTCCGTGGAGAGGAGACGGTTGACCATGCCGCGTTTCGTGGAGTCCGGGATGAGACCGATGACGTAAGCGCGGAAGCCGTCGATGCTCTCGCGGAGACGGCGTCCGTTTTCCGTGGCGGGATTGAGCATCGTCACGGAAGCGGCCTCCAGGTCGTCGAGGTTGATGATGTTGTGGTAATCCCCTTTTGCCCCGTCGGCCTCCTTGGCGATGACGGTCTTTATGGAGTCGATTGTGGCGTAGAGGGCATTGGCTCGGGTGTGTAGTGTCTTGCCCTTCTCATACCATGGCCCTGCCTTTGCGGGATTCTGCCCGTAGAGGTCGCTGAGATAGCGAAACTGCAGCTCGCTTCGCAGGGTGAGGTTTTCGTTGGTGCGCGAAAGGGAGTCGTGGACCTGGCTGAATCCGTTAAGCACATCGCTCGACACGTTCAGGGCCAGCATGGCCGTGAGGACGATATACATAAGGTTTATCATCCTCTGGCGCGGTGACATTTTCGCTACATTGTTTCCTCCTGCCATTTTGTGAGTATTGGTATGTTGACGTGACGGGGGTGGATTCAGGCCTTGTCGTCCTCGGCGTCAGGATTGGCGGCGAAGGGGTTGGCCGGGGCCTGGCCTCCCATCATGGGGTTGTACATATTGATGGTCATGGCCGTGATCATCTTCTCGTAGACTGAATTGAGCTGCTTCATGTAGCGGGCCATCTTCTCGGTCTCCTCGCAGTAGCGGGAGCTTTCGGCAGCCGACTTCTCATACATGTCGCGTATGTCCTTGAGTCCGCGGTTGACGCGGTCGATGCTCTCGAGCTGTGCGCTGACGCTCTTGAGCTGGATTTCATAGATGGTGTTCAGGCCTCCGATGTTGCGGTTGAGGTCCGCCATGCGCTCCACGTATCCGGCGGCGTTGTCGGAGACGGATGCGGAGTTGTCGGTGATGGTGCGGTAGGCCGAGAGGAGAGTCTCGCTGACCTCGTTGAGGGCGCCTGTGGTCTCGCGCAGGGCGGCCATCTGCGACGATATGGCCTGCATCTGTTCCAGGTAGTCGCGTGTGGTCTCGGCGAGTTCTCCCATGCGGGCTATCTGCTCGCCGGCCTCGGCCATCCTCTTGATGGAGTCGCGCAGGGTCTCCGCCTCCTCGGCGGTGATTTCCGTGCCGGGGGGAAGGATTCCGCCCACCGAGGTGCCTCCGACGACGCCTCCTCCGATCACGCCTCCGCCGATGACCGCGGGGCCTGCCGTCACGACGCCTCCTCCGATGACTGCGGGACCGCCCGCCACGACGCCACCGCCCTGGAATTCCTGTGGGGTGTCGTCGCCCGGTGTGTCGTCGGGACCGGAGTATTCCGTGCCCTCGGCCACATCTCCTGTCATGGCCACGCCATTGATGACGATACCTCCGGAGGTCCCTCCGCCTACGCCTCCCGTGAGGTTCGGGCGGTCTTCGGGATTGTGGGTATCAAGCACGGGGAAGACATCCTCCCAGTGGTATTCCTTGGGGGGACGGTCGAAAGCCGTGAGGATGAACATGGCGATCTCCGTGCCCATGCCGATGCAGAGCAGTGTGCTTCCGCCCGGGAGATGGAGAATCTTGAAGAGGGCGCCCCAGATGACGATTGCGGCGCCTATGGAGTAGGCGAAATTGAAAAAGCGCTGTCCCTTTTCGCCGTGCAGGAAGCGTTCGATGCCGTTGGCGTATTTCCTTATCTTGACCATGATGAGGGTAGTGGAATAGAGGGATATGGTGTTATTTCTTGTTGCGTCGGCCCGTGCCCTTTGCGAAGCCCACCTGGGTGCGCACGCACCGGAATCCGATATAGGAGCGCTGCTCGTTCTGATATTCCCACATCCGCAGGTCGCTGCGGAGATTGTGCATCACGTCCTTCCATGAGCCGCCGCGCACGATTTTGCGCTTCATCTTGTAGGGGTCTTCGATGGCGGCGTCATAGCGGTATTCCGGATTGAGGTCCGATGTGAGGCGGTTGATGCTCTCGTTGTAGGCCGTCGAGGTCCATTCCGATACGTTTCCGGCCATATCGTAGAGGCCGAAATTGTTGGGGGCGTAGGTGCCGACCGGGGATGTGATGACATGGCCGTCGCGCACGAAGTCACCCTCCAGGGGCTTGAAGTTGGCGTAGAAGCATCCGCGCTCGTCCATGGGGAGGAGTTCCTCCCAGGGGTATGAACTTTCGGAATTTCCTGCACGCGCGGCATACTCCCATTCGGCCTCGGTGGGGAGGCGGTAGGGCTCGATATAGACGCCGTCGCGTCCCAAGGAGCGCTTCAGATAGTCCGTGCGCCAGTTGGCGAAAGCGTTGGCCTGCTCCCAGCTGACCCCCACCACGGGATAGTCGTTGTATCCGGCGTGCGAGAAGTACATGCGGGTGTAAGGCTCGTTGTAGGCGTTGTCAAAGTCATTTATCCAGGCGGTGGTGTCGGGATAGATGTTGACGATATACGTGTTGAGGAAATCGTAATCTCCCGTGAGGGGGCGAGTGACGGTCTCGCGCACGATTTCTCCCTCGTCCGTGAGATATGCGGTGTCCTTGGAGATGACAGGCAGCTCATCGGAGACGGGGATGTCGGTGTTGTATTCGCGGCGTGTGGGGTCAAGGCGGTTTTTGCGCTGAGCCGCCGCAGTGTGGTTGAAGATCTCGTAGCGGTAGTTGAGCTGCGTGGGGTCGAGCTCGCGTCTGCCGGTGATGGGGTTGGTGCGGTAGACGCTCTCGATGGCCCGTTGCTCATCCTCGTTGGCATTGCGCCATGGAATGGCCTTGTTCCAGTTGAGGTAAGGCTTTATGGGATTTCCTTCGCGGTCTTCCTCGATTTTGAAGGCCTCGTTGCCGCCGTATGCGGGGTCAGCGAGGCGCTCGCGGATGATGGAGTCACGCACCCAGAATACAAACTGCTTGTATTTGGAATTGGTGACCTCCGTCTCGTCCATCCAGAAAGCGTCGACCGAGACGCCCCTGGGGTTTTTCTTCACGCCCCATACGGAATCGTCTGTGGCTGGACCCATTGCGTATGCTCCGCGGTCCACGAGCACCATGCCGTAGGGCACCGGCTCGGCGAAGCTGGAGCCCCCCACGCCGGTGACCTCGCCGCCGGAGCCGCCGCGTGCTGCGGCGCAGGAGGCAAGGAGGAGGCCGGCGGCCGCTGCGGCGCCCCAGCCGATCCGGGTGGTCAGGCTGCGTGTGCGGCCTTTCTCCCCGCGGGAGTGTGGATTGCTGAAAAGGTGGTATCTCATTTTTACTGTCTGTAGTCTGTGTTATATCGTAATTTCGCGGAGTCGTCGCGTCACATTATGCGTATGGAGCGGTGACGGTTCTTGTTCTTGCCCGAGAAGTCGAGTTTGAAGCGGTAGCCGGCCACGAGCTCGTGGCTGCCGCTGCTCCCCTTGGCGATGGCATTCGTGGGAATGTCGTAGGCATATCCGAGGATGAAGTCCTTCAGCTCCACTCCCAGCATGATGCTCACTCCCTGGTTCCATCGGTAGGCTACTCCGGCTGAAAACATGCGGTTGTACATCGCCCGGGCCGTAATGTCGGCTCCGAAAGTGGATGCGTCCGTATATACGAGCACCGAGGGCTGCAAAGTAAATAACGTGTTTTTCAACTCAATATTGCTGTCAGCCATAAAATAGAAGGTGCGTCGCAGTTCGGTCTCGTAGTCATGGGTCTCGCTGGTTTTGTCACCTTCGGCGAAGAGCTTCACCTTGGGCTGGAGCAGGTGTCGCGCTGAAATTCCGACATTGAAGAGCTTGTGCGAGTACCAGAGGCCGAGCGAGAAGTCGGGGGCGTTGCCCGAGAGATCCTTGTCGGGGAGGGCCGTGTCGTTGCTGTCGTGAAAGTCATCGCCGTCGGGGATGTAGATGTCGGTGCTTCGGAAACGCGAATTGTAGTAGGCGGCCTGAAGGCCTATGGTGATGGTGCCCTTGAAGGCCTTGAAGCCGGTGGCGAGCTGCGCTCCGAGATGGAGGTTGGAGAAGAGGCCGAGAGACTCCTGCGTGACGGTCACTCCCGCGCCCCAGCGGCGTCCGAGGAGCTTGAACGGGGAATCGGCCACTCCCAGGAAACTTTTCGGGGCGTTTTCGATACCGAGCCATTGCAGACGTGCGGCTCCGCGGATGCGTATATAGTCGGTGCTGCCCGTGGCGCCGGGGTTATAATAGGTCGGGACGGCCCAGTATTGCGCCAGTATGGGGTCTGACTGGGCCACGGCGGGCAGCCCGCAACAGAGCATGAGCAGGATGGCGATGAGGATGCGGCTGCGGGTGGTCATTCGAAATAGAAATTGATTATTACAAGGTTGGAGGTGGCTTTCGCCAGAGACTGTGTTATCTCGAACGTCCGGGGGTCCTCGTCAAGGTCCGGGCGGTCATGGCGCAGGATGTCGCCCAGTCCGAAGCAGAACTTGATCTCCGGGATGAGCTTGAAGAAGGGGAGGTAGAAGTCGCACCCCATGCCCACTGTCAGGTAGGGGGTGAAAGACTTGAACATCAGGGCTTCGGAGCGCTTCTTGCTGATGTCGAGCGTGCCCATGACGCCGAGGGTGAAATAGGGGCGCGTGTTACCCAGGCGCGTTCCGGACACCTTCAGGTCGAGGGGCATGGCCACGTAGGCGCTCTTGATGTCCTGCGAGATGGTCTGGCCGCTGTGATATTCGAGCATCTTGGCCATCTTGGATCCGAAATACATGCCGGGGGTGAAACGGATGTTGAAATAGTCATGAAGGCGCAGGTCCGCGAGCACATTGACGCAGATGCCGGGTGAGAACGAGGGTATCTCCACCTGCCATTCCCCTCCGTCGGGGGTGACGAATCCGTTGTGGGTGAAATTGAGGTCCTGCGTGTGGACTCCGACAGAGAATCCGAGATGCCATGCCTTGAGATCGGCATACTGCCTGTTGGGCACCTTCTCACCCCAGCGGGCCAGGGCGTGAGGGCACACTGCAAGCGCGACGGCCAGGATGGCCATGGCTGCGATCAGTCTTGACGGAAAATGTCGTTTCATTGGTATGTTAACGCCGAATTGTCAGTTATAATTGTGAGCCGTCGCGGATATGTGTATTAATTTTTGCCGACAACCCAAAAAATTGTTATATTTGCGAAATGAAATGGGACACACTTATATCCGACAAGCGGCTGGGTCTGGAAAAGTTTCACGATCCGCGAATGCATACCCGCAGTGACTTCCAGCGGGATTATGACCGCATGATTTTCTCCTCTCCGTTCCGGCGTCTGCAAAACAAGACGCAGGTGTTTCCGTTGCCCGGAAGTGTGTTCGTGCACAATCGCCTCACCCACAGCCTCGAGGTGTCGTCGGTGGGGAGGTCGCTGGCTAACGAGGTGGCGATGCGTCTGCGCTCCCTGCATCCCGGCGAGCCCTGGCTCGGCCATCTGGACAGCATCGGGGACATCGTGGCTACTTCCTGCCTCAGCCACGACATAGGCAATCCTCCCTTCGGCCACTCGGGCGAGAAAACCATCTCCACCTTCTTCAGCGAGGGGGGCGAAATTTCGCGTGCCCTCAAGACATGCCTCACCCCGCAGCAATGGAACGACCTGATACACTTCGAGGGAAACGCCAACTCGCTGCGAGTGCTGACCCATCAGTTCGTGGGACGCCGCGAAGGGGGATTCGCCATGACATACAGCGCCATTGCCGCTGTGGTGAAGTATCCACATTCGTCGCTGATGGCCGGCCCGGCGGGCAAGTTCGGATTTTTCGCTTCGGAGGAGGAGACCTATCGCAAGATAGCCTCGGAACTCGGCATCCCGGAAATCGAGCCTGGACGTTTCGCCCGCCATCCCCTCACGCATATCGTGGAGGCGGCCGACGACATCTGCTATCAGATCATGGACATAGAGGATGCCCATAAGCTCAAGATACTCTCCACGGCGCAGGTGGTGGAGCTGCTGAGCGGCTTCTTTACGGGTGAGGAAAAGGAGAAGACACTCCGGGGTGTGGGCCACCTCGACGACCCCAACGAGCAGGTGGGTTATCTGCGCTCCAAGGTGATAGGCAGGCTCGTGGAGGGGTGTGCCGACGAGTTTGCCGCCAACGAGGCCGACATTCTTGCCGGAGCCTATCCGGGAAATCTCATCTCACATCTCCCGGCCCCGCTGTGCGAGGCCTACGGCGAGTGCGCCCGGACCGCAGTGTCCAAAATCTACCGCTCTCCCGAGGTGGTGGACATCGAGATCGCGGGCAACCGTATCATAACATACCTCATGAAGGCCCTCACGGAGGCCGCCCTCTATCCCGACCGCCATTTCTCGCGGCTGCTCCTCGAGAAGGTGCCCCGGCAGTATGACATCAGAGCCGTGGATCTCTACACCCGCATACAGAGTGTGCTCGACCACGTAAGCGCCATGACCGACGTGTATGCCCTGGATCTTTTCAGACGGCTCACCGCCCACAGTCTGCCGGCGGTTTAGGGAGAGGCGTGAATATGAATCAAGACTATATGAAAAGATATTTCAGATATGTGAGGAAAGGGACGGCCCGCAGGATTCTATGGGTCGTGATGATGGCCGTGAGTGTTCTGGCCGCATGTCCGGCCGAGAGTGTGGCGCGTGACTATTCTCCGGATCAAATAGAGAGTCCGAACAAGAGGGATTACCGTGAGTTCGTGGCTGACCCGGAGGGACTTCTCTCTCCCGCCGTGCGGCAGCGCATCAATATGCGTCTGCTGGCCCTGCGTGACTCCACGGATGCCGAGGTGGCCGTGGCCATCGTGCCCTCGATCGGCGATATGCCGGTGGAGGAGTTTTCAGAGCGTCTCTTCATGCACTGGGGCCTGGGTACGAAAGACCGTGACAACGGTCTGCTCCTCCTTATATCGCCCGGGAGCCGAAGGGCACGCATACAGACGGGCTACGGCATGGAGGGCGTGGTGCCCGACATAGTGGCCGGGGAGGTGATGCGCTCCGACATCGTGCGCGCCATGCGCGAGGGAGACCTTGATGCCGCCGCCGACCGCGCTACGTCCTCTCTGGCCCGTATCATTTCCGATCCGCAGTTTGCCGACGAACTTAAGTCAAACCTCAGCCGACGCGCCCAAGGCGGGGAGATGCAGAGTCTGGATCCCGGGGCCATAAAGGCCTTTGCGGGTGGACTGGCGGTGTCTGTGACTTTGGTCGCGCTGGTATGGTTTTTTGTCTGCGTGCGCCGCACAAGGGGTATGATACCCTACGACAGGGCCATGGCCTGGCGCAAGAACCTCACTCCCTTCTGGATTCTGGCGGCCCTTTCATTAGGTGGAGGGCTGGTGTTCGCCCTTATGGCTCTGTGGAAATACCGTCATGCACGCACTGCGAAGCGCAAGTGCAGGAAGTGTGGCGGCATGATGCACCGGCTTTCCGAGGAGGCCGACAACGAGTATCTGACCCCGTCGCAGAATCTTGAGGAACGCCTGGGGTCGGTGGATTACGATGTGTGGAAGTGTGACGACTGCGGCAATATCGAGGTATATCCCTTCCCTAAGGACCAGACCCGTTACAGACGCTGCCCGATTTGCGGCACTGTGGCCATGCACGAGACCGGGACGCGCACGCTGCACCCCGCCACGCGATACAGCGAAGGTATAGGGGAGAAACTCTATCATTGCGAATATTGCGGTCATGACGACCACCGTCAATTCCGCATCCCCCGGAAGCCTGACGAGGGGGTGGCCCTGCTCGGAGCGGCAGCCGCTTTGGCCGCCGGTCGCGGTCGCCGTGGAGGCGGCGGATTCGGAGGCGGCTTCGGCGGCGGGTTCGGAGGAGGCTCCACCGGAGGTGGAGGCGCTTCCGGAAGCTGGTGAAAAATGTGAAGATTATCGTTGGAGACGTTTGAGGCGCAGCTCTGACTGCTGGTAGGGGAAGAGGATGGTCAGTATCTGCTCCTCCTCGTCAAGCGCGGCGGAAATGTCGCGGCTCATCGGCAGACCCTCCGCGTCATGCCATTCGGCGTCAAGACGGTCGTCGAAGGGACTTCTGCGCAGACGCATCTTCACCATTCCGGGTTGCCATTTTTCGGGGCATATCCTTGCTCCGGATAGATAGTATCCGGTCCATCCCCCTGAGTCGGGGAGCAGTGCAAGCCGATAGTCTCCGCCCATTCTGAGCAGTGTCTCGTCAAGCGTACGATCATATATCCCCCATACTCCGGCGAGCATGTCTCCGGCGTCAGCCGCGCTGTCCGCAAGCGCGGTCAGGGTGTCGGGAGAGAGCGCGGCTTCGCGCGGCCTCTCGGGAGAGAGCATGACATCCACATTCTCTATGCTCAGGACACCATGTTCCGGACCGATTATCCGCACCTCCATCACTTTCATGTCATGCCTGAACGCCAGCCCTTTTCCGCCGGGGCGGTTGCCCCCGGTGAGATGCCAATGGCCCGACTCGTATGAAAGGCGGAAGCGGTTGGGGCCGTTCCCGGTGTCGGCCTTGTCAAGTGTGCCTTCCTTTATGAGATTCCCTTCGCTGTCAGTCACCCTCACCTCAAGGAGTGGCCCGGATGCGAATGGGTCGCGGCGGTCTGCGGGGATGATGGTGAACTCGATTGTCAATGCCGATTTTTCTCCGTAGGCCACGAGGCTCCATGGCCCTTTTCCTTCTCTCAGGGAGGAGCGCCATGTCAAAACAAAGGGAGCGTCGCCCGCTCCCTGAAAATTGCAAAGGGTGTATCCCGTGGCGGCATTTCCGCCCGGCACCCTCTCCTGTGCCGAGGCTATGGCCGACAGGCCCGTCACCAGGCCCACGAGGCCGAAGATGAGAATCACCACGCCGATAATGCGGTTGATGAGCCACATGGAGCGCACGTTGAAGTGGGCGCGGACCTTGTTGACGGAAAAGGTCACGAGCCACCACCATCCCAATGCCCCGGCCGTTATTGAGATGTATCCTAAGACGTAGTTATACCATTTCAGGCCTGAATCCAGGAAATTGAATCTGGCGAAAAGGCCGACGATCAGGAAAAGAATGAGGGGGTTGGAGAATGTGAACAGGAATCCTCCGAGGATGTCCTTGTGGGGGGAGGAGGTGTCTCCGGCGGCGGCCGCACTCAGGGAGGCCACGGGATTCTTGCGTAGCAGGTATATGGCGAAGCCGATCAGCACCCCGCTTCCGAGAAGCTGTATGATGTTCTGGTTGCGCGTGAGGAAATCCTCTATGAAGGAGAGACCGAATCCTGTCAGCAGGCAGTAGATGAGGTCCGAGGCGGCAGCTCCTATGCCGGTGTAGAGGCCCGTGAGGCGTCCCTTGCTGAGGGTGCGCTGGATGCAGAGCATCCCCACCGGACCCATCGGGGCCGATATCATGATGCCGATGGCGAGGCCGCGCCAAAACACATAAAATAGACTTGCCAGTAGTGATTCCATTCAGTCAGTTGGTGATGATATATCCTCCTGCCGGGGCAGGACGGCAGGTGTATCTGCGCAGGCCGTACCTGCGGGCTCCCTCCAGCGCGGGGCCCCCGCATGGGGCGCCTCCGGCCATCGTGACGTCATATCGCGAGCCACACTGCGGGCATACGGCTTCAAATGACTCGATGTTGACCTGCACCCTGACGGCGGGGTCGCGCTCCACGGGGCAGGCGAGGTCGTAGGCCAGCGGGACGTTGGTCTGTGTTGTGAAGGGGTCCATGCCCCCGATGAGAAGCACGCCGCCGTAGCCCGTGGCGCTTCCCTGGGAGTAGGGGAAACCCGAGGGGAGGCGTGTGCCCTGGGCCAGGATGAAATACCGGTAAATGCCGAATCCGCTCACGCCGTAGGTGTTCCACATCCCGGCATCGCCGAGATTGATGGAGACAGGCAGGGCGGGAATACGGTCGTCTATGACGCCCTTGCATCCCGAGAGTATGCACAGCAGGGCCACGAGACATCCTGCGATGAGTCCGCGCATCAGTCGTAGGGAATTGCGCGGAGCATCTCGCCAAACTGCCCCACCATCTTTTTCATAGGCCCTGACACCATGGGGGCGAGCATCGCCGGGATGGCGAGATCCACTTCGGCGCGGGCCTCGCTCATGTCGCCGGGTAGGGGACGGATATGGAGGGTGAGCGACATGGGCACGGGGGTGCCCTCGCCGGCAAGCTCGATGAGTCCGGGACGCTCCTTGCGCTTCATGCGCAGGGTGAGGGCTCCCACCGGACCGCCCGGCAGGGTGATGGCGTCGGGTGTGATTTCAAGATTCTCGAATGTGGTGCGGTGTTCCTCCGGAATGTCTTCCGAGGGTACGCGAGCCAGCATTTCCTTGAGGCCCTCAAGATTGGAGAGCTTGTCGAAGACTCTTTCAGCCGGGGCGGCCAGGGTCACGTTGTCGCTTTTATAATTAGCCATTTCTATGCGTGGTGATTATATGTGTGCGGGGGGATGAAGATTCAATCCATCTTGCCGTTTTCGGGAACCCATGACGCCGGGTCGCGGCGCCATTCGTGGAGGGCGTCCACGGCAGATCGGGGTATATATTGGGTCTCCTCGGCCACTTCTATCATTGTGGGGTATGTGGTGAGAGGCACGAGCGTCACGTTGGCCTCGCGCAGACGCTTGATGGCCATCGGGAACTCATAGCTGAAGAGGGAGGTCATGCCTATTACCTCGCAGCCGGCGAGTCTGACGGCCTCCACGGCCTTGACCGAGCTTGCTCCGGTGGAGACGAGGTCTTCCATCACGACCACCTTCGAGCCGGGTTTGAGGTTGCCCTCGATGAGGTTTTCCAGACCGTGATCCTTGGGTTCGGAGCGCACGTAGGCGAAGGGGAGTCCGAGAGTGTCGGCCACCAGGGCCCCCATGGCTATGGCGCCGTTGGCCACGGCCGCCAGGGCGTTGGCCTCGGAGAAATATTCGAGGATGATGCGGGAGAGCTCCACCTTCACGAAGTTTCTCACATCGGGATAGGAGAGAATCTTGCGGTTGTCGGTGTATATGGGTGAGTTCCATCCGGATCCCCAGATGAAGGGATTTTCCGGCTGAAGCTGTATTGCGCTGATTTGCAGCAGTTTCTCGGCTAATAGCCTGTCGGGAGTTTTCATATAATCTTCAGTTTTTATGGTTAAGGGAGAGGCTTCTGATTGATCATTCGCGGAGATGCCTCCCGTCAGCGGCAATATATGCCGGTCGAAGGGGGTGCCCGCGCGAGGAGTCTGCCCGTAACCGCAAAGTTACTATTACTCGCTCAAATATCCAAATATAAAGGGCAAAAAATAGGTGTCAGGCGTTGAGCGGCAGCATGGCCTCAAGCAGATGCCGATCATTGCTGAGCCGGGGCACCTTGCGCTGCCCGCCGAGCTTGTGGGTGCCGGCGGAGCGCAGCCAGTCGTCGAAAAGCCCGGGACGGGCTGTGGTGACGAGTGGACCGTCGAGGAAGATGCCGTGCGCGCGCTTGGCGGCATAATCGGAGTTGAGTTCCTGCAGGGAGGCGTCGAGCTGCGATGCGAAGCGGTCGATATCGGCCGGGGGGACGGCCCACTCTATGAGCCACTGGTGGCGCCCGCGCTTGCCGTCGGAGGCATATACGGGCCCCGCGGTGTAGTTGGCCACGGAGGCTCCGGTGAGGTGCGAGGCTCTGGCTATGGCCTTCTCTGCGTTGTCTTCCATGAGTTCCTCTCCGAAAGCGTTGATGAACGATGACGTGCGACCGGCCACAGTCACCGTCACCGGGGTCGTGGACTCCACCCTCACGGTGTCGCCCAGGCGGTAACGCCACAGTCCGTTGGCGCCGGTGATGACAAGTTCGTAGGTCTCTCCGGCAATGACTTCCCATATCGGGCGCGGCTCACCCCCTCTCAAGGGAATGAACTCATAAAATATCCCGGAGTCTATTATGAGGGTCATGGCCGCGCCGCTGAAGGGAGTCTGCGTGGCGAAGAATCCCTCGGAGGCGTTGTAGGTCTCGAGGAAGTGCATCTTGTCCGGGTCCGTGAGACGCCGGTATTCGTCGCGGTACGGGGCGAAGGATATGCCCCCATGGAAAAACACCTCCAGCGAGGGCCACACATCATTTATGCGCTCCGCACCGCGCAGGGCGCAGATGCGCCGTATGACCCCGAGAAACCAAGAGGGGACGCCTGATATATTGGTGACGTCACACGCCGCCGCGGCCCGGGCCAGGGCCGGGAGTTTCTCCTCCCAGTCGGCCATGAGGGCTATGCGGCGCGAGGGGATGCGGAAGATATCGGCCGGCCAGGGGGTGCGTCTGATGAGCGTGGCGCTGAGGTCGCCCACGCGCACGCCGGGAGCTTTGTCGTCGAGGCGTGTGGCGAAAGAGCCGCCGAGGATGAAGCCCCGGCCGCTGAACATCCTGCTCCGCGGATTGAGGCGCAGGTAGTGCGCCACGGCGTCCGCCGCCCCGGCGTAATGGTTCAGGCGCAGGGAGTCGCGCGTCACGGGTATGTATTTCGAGCGGCCGCCGCTCGTGCCGGATGACTGGGCGTAGTCGAGGCACACCCCGGGCCAGAGCACATCTTTCTCCCCCCTCACCATGCGCATCACGTCCGGGCGTATGTCTTCATACACCACCATGGGCACGCGGCGGCGGAAAGCCCCGTAGACATCCGCTTCAGCAGTCATCCGCGCGAAGTCGAAACGGCGCCCCGGTTCGGTGGCGCGGGCACGCCGCAGCAGCGAGGCGAGCACGCCGCGCTGTATCTCTTCCGAACGGGATGCCCAGCTGTCGGTGCGCCGGGCACGGCGCAACATGAAGGGGCGTGCGAGTGGAGTGAAGTCTATTGCCATATATGGTGGGAGAGGGCCTGATGTGTAAAAACCCTGCAAATTTAACAACAACCCATCTGCCTCACAAGTTTTTTTATTAATTTTGCACTCATTCTTTCCACACAGTATGAAAAGACGTCTCTTAGCCATAATTCTCACCTTGCTGGCAGTCGTGCTCCCGGTCCGGGCACAGTTGCTCGGAGTGCGCCATCAGGCGGAGTTCACCGACTCCCTGACGCAGGAACTTGAATACGGGCCATACTTCGGACTCTACCGCGACAACTATTTTGTGGTCGGCACGGCTCTCGGCAGCAAACCCACCTCGACTAACTCCGATGTCAAGTTCCAGATCTCGATAGCCCAGCGTCTCACCAAGGCCACGCTGCCCTGGGGCACGTTCCTTTTCCTGATGTTCACGGAAAAGACGATGTGGAATGTCTTCCAGAACTCCATGCCGATGCGCGATCTGAATTTCAATCCCGGCATAGGCCTGTCAAAACCCTTCTTTTCCAAGGGGCGCTATGTGGGCAAGATGACGCTGATGATAGAGCATGAGAGCAATGGTCGCGACGGCACCGACTCCCGGTCGTGGAACCGCATCTCCCTCTCCGGCTCCACCCTGGTCAACAAGAACCTCATGGTCCATGCCAAATATTGGATTCCGATAGTGGACGGCCAGAACAACCGTGACCTTCTTAAATATTCAGGTATCGCCCAGTGGGGCGCCGAGGTGTATCTGGACGACCGCCGCTGGATATTCGGAGCCACCTTCGTGAAGCGTCAGGGATGGAACCTGAATTTCAACACCACCCTCGAGGCCAGCTGGCTCGTCTCGCGCAAGGTCAACCAGTATCTGTATCTCCAGTATTACAACGGCTACGGGGAGTGTCTTCTCGACTACAACCAGTTTCATTCCCGCATAAGGGTGGGAATTGTCATCAAGCCCAAATTCTTCTCCGAGTTCTGATAGATTATGGATTTTAACAGCATTTCCGACACTCTCCCTGTCTGGACTCCCTGGGTTCTCACGGCAGCGGCTTTCCTGGCCGCGCTGTGGGCGACGGCATGGGGCCTGCGCCCACTGCGTGTCACCGCTTCCGCTCCCGAGCCGGAATCGGATTCAGACTCAGATTCAGATTCAAGTTCAGACTCTCAGACCTCTTCTGATACCCCGGCCTCTTCTGATGAACTGAACCCCTCTGACGAGCCGACCTCTCCCGCACCTTTTCTCTCCGTGATAGTGTATGCCTCCGGAGGGGATGATCTGACGGATTTCCTTGACTCCCTGGAGGAACAGGATATGACAGACAGGGAGATAATAGTGGTCAACGATGCCGGGCAGGAGGCCACTGCCGCACTTGCCGAGCGCCATGCCGGGCGCGGCAATCTCTATTTTACCTTCATGCCGGTGGAGTCGCGTAACGTCAGCCGTCTGAAACTCGCCTATACCCTGGGTATCAAGGCCGCCCGCGGAGAGGCTGTGCTCCTGACCACTGCTGATTGCCGCATTCCCTCCCGGCAGTGGCTCTCGCAGATTAGCGCCCCCGTCCGTGAGTCGGAGTTCACGGATGTGGCTCTCGGCTACTGCCGTTTCGACTGCCGGGGGATGGGGGTGCGCCGCTGGTGGTGTGAATACGAGGATGTCATGACAGCCTGCCAGTGGATAGGGAGCGCCCTGGAGGGGTATCCTTATCGCGGAGACCGTCATAATCTCGCCTTCCGGCGCCGACTCTTCTTCGAGCATGACGGATACAGCGCCACCAACCATCTCCACACCGGAGACGATGATCTCTTCATAGCCTCCATAGCCGAAGCCGGAAATACGAAAGTAGTGCTCTCGGCCGGAAGCATACTCGAGCGGGAGTGTGGTGCGGACTCCTTGAGAGTCTGGACCGACCGCAAGATACGCTACCGTTTCACATCGAAATGGCTTCCCCGCCGGGCGTTCCGCTTCGCTGCGTGCGCGCGCCTCATGCAGTGGGTGGCCCTGCTCGGAGCCGTCGGAGGGGGCGTGGCCGCGTGGTGCGGGTGGCACTCCCCATGGGAGGGACTCGCCGGTGTGATTATCCTCGCGGGTCTCTGGGCAGCCGACATAACCGCCTACCGGCGTGCCGCCGCAAGACTCGGCAGCGTGAGGCTGTGGTGGAGCGTCGTCCCGTTCATGCTTTGGCAACCCCTTGCCGGAGTGCTTTTCAATCTCAACCACCGGGGCGACAGAATAAGGAATTTCACGTGGCAGAAGCTCAGATGATGGGGTGAATGTTGCAAAGTAGAGCAATAATTTGTAAATTTGCACACTCCATCCGCTAAAACATGGAAAAAGTAATCGAGAAAGTCGACCGCGCCCTTATAGAACGGGAACTCACCCCGGACCGCCTTTTGCGCCACACCAACAAGGGCGACAACGAAATCTATATTGTCGACGCCCACACCGCGCCCCACACCATGCGCGAGATAGGGCGTCTGCGCGAGCTCGCCTTCCGCGATGCGGGAGGGGGCACGGGGCTGGCGTGCGACATCGATGAGTTCGACACCATGCCCGTGCCGTGCCGTCAGCTGATAGTATGGGATCCCTCGGCCAGGGAGATAATAGGCGGATACCGCTTCATCCTCGGCCGCGACATCGAGATGCTCCCCGACGGCACGCCGCGCATCGCCACTTCACACATGTTCGGATTCTCGGAGCGTTTCCTGCGCGACCTCCTGCCGCGAACCATCGAGCTGGGACGCTCCTTTGTCTCCCTGGGCTATCAGAGCAGCAAGGCGGCCACGAAGGCCCTGTATGCCCTCGACAATCTCTGGGACGGTCTCGGTGCCCTAACCGTGGAGTATCCCGAGACGGAGTATCTTTTCGGAAAGGTGACGATGTATCCCCAGTACGGCACATATTGCCGCGACCTTCTGCTTTGTTTCCTGCACAAGCATTTCCCCGACACCGACCGCCTCGTCTGGCCCCTCACTCCTCTGGAGAGCGATGCCGGCAGCGACGAGTTGAAAGCCATCTTCACCGGCTCCGATTTCCGCGAGGATTACAGGATACTGCACCACATCATCCGCGAGCACGGACGCAACATTCCCCCTCTGGTCAACGCCTACATGTCGCTCTCTCCGACGATGAAGATGTTCGGCACGGCTGTCAACCGCGAGTTCGGGGATGTGGAGGAGAGCGGGATATTCTTCAAAATCAGTGAAATCTTCGAGGAGAAGAAGCGTCGCCATATAGGGACGTACAAGGGACATTGAACAGTGAAATAATGAAAAATGTCGTAGTCACCGGCGCCGACGGATTTATCGGCTCTCATCTCACGGAGGCCCTTCTTGACGAAGGGTGTGCCGTCACGGCCCTGGCCCAGTATAACTCATTCAACAACTGGGGCCATCTCGAAGGCATCTCCCACCCGAACCTGAATGTGGTGACGGGCGATGTGCGCGATCCCAATTTCTGTCGCGAGCTGGTCAAGGGGGCCGATACGGTCTTCCATCTGGCCGCCCTGATAGCCATCCCGTACAGCTACATTGCCCCGGACAGCTATATCGACACCAACGTGAAGGGTACCCTCAACATCTGCCAGGCGGCCCGTGACGCCGGTACGCAGCGCGTGCTGGTCACTTCGACCTCGGAGGTGTACGGCACGGCAAAGTATGTCCCCATCGACGAGAAGCATCCCCGCCAGCCGCAGTCGCCGTACTCGGCCTCGAAAATCGGCGCCGACGCCCTGGCGATGAGTTTCCATTCTGCTTTCGGACTCCCCGTGAGCATAGTGCGCCCCTTCAACACATACGGGCCGCGCCAGAGTGCCCGGGCCATTATCCCCACAGTCATCACCCAGATAGCCTCAGGAATGAAGACCATCAAGGTGGGCGATCTCACCCCGACGCGGGATTTCAATTATGTGGCCGACACGGCGGCGGGTTTCATAGCCATAGCGAAATCAGCAGACACCGTGGGCCGGGAGGTGAACATAGCTACAGGCACGGAAGTCTCCATGGAGGAGACGCTCCACACCATCGCCCGCATCATGGGGGCCGACATCGAGTGGGAGCGTGATCCGGCCCGCATACGCCCGGCCGCCAGCGAGGTGTTCCGGCTCTGCGGCGACTCCACGCTGCTCCGCAACCTCACGGACTGGAGACCCCGCCACACCCTGGAGGAAGGTCTGCGCAAGACCGTGGAGTGGTTCACGTCCGGCGATCGCCTGCGGAACTATAAGCCGCAAATCTACAACAGGTAAGACCTCATCATATATTCAACCGAAACTATTCCCCTCATCCCCAAATAAATTCCCCAAGCTCATGCAAAGGAAGAAAAACAAGATCACGGTGCTCATGCTCGGCGGCGCACGCCGAGTGTCGATGGCCGAGCTGCTCAAGCGCAGCGGCGAGCGCATAGGACGTGAAGTCGAGATTGTAAGCTACGAACTCCTGGAGCAGGTGCCCATCGCCCTTATGGGCAAGGTCGTTGTCGGCCTGCGATGGAGCGACCCGAAGGTGGTGGCCGACATCGTGCGTGTGTGCCGTGAGTATGACGTGGACATAATGCTTCCCTTCGTGGACGGTGCCATAGAGATAGCCGCCGCGTGCCGCCAGCACCTCCCCGATGTGTTCATCCCCGTCACCGACTTCGACACGGCCCGCATCATGTTTGACAAGACTGAGGCCGCCAAGGCCTTCAAGGAGGCCGGCCTCCCCATAGCCCGCACTTACAGCGTGCTCAATGCCGAGATGCCCGCCATAGCCAAGCCCCGCCACGGTTCCGCCTCGCGCGGCATACAGATATTCCACAATATCGACGATCTCATGCACCTTGACAATCTCTCCGACTATATAGTGGAGGAGTATATCGCCAACCGCGAGGAATACACCGTGGACTGCTACGTCTCCCAGAATGGGGAGATACTCACGGTCGTGCCCCGCTGCCGTCTGGAGGTGATGGGGGGCGAGGTGACGCGCACCATCACATGCCGCAACCATATCCTGGATGAGATGAGCCGGAAGGTGATCGAGACCTTCCGTCTGCGCGGACCCGTTACGCTCCAGTATCTCCATGACCTCGACAAGGACCGCTATCTCCTCATGGAGGTCAATCCCCGCCTGGGGGGAGGCGTGATATGCTCCATCTACGCCGGGGCTCCCATCACCGATTATATCATCGACGAGGCACGCGGCATAGAGCTGCATCCTTGCGACGACTGGGCCTACAATACCCTCATGGCCCGCTATCAGAAAGAAGCTATATTTTACGAACAATGAGTGTGATCATCATCGCGGAGGCCGGCGTCAATCATAACGGCGACCTCGGGACCGCCCGTGAAATGGTGCGTGCCGCCGCACGCGCCGGGGTGGACTACGTGAAGTTTCAGACGGCCGTGCCCGAGCTTGTAATCTCCTCCATCGCTCCCCAGGCCGAATATCAGCGCCACAACACCGGAAGGGAGGAGAGCCAGCTTGATATGTGCCGCCGCATACATCTCCCCCTGGAGGATTACAAGGAACTCAAGGCCCTCTGCGAAGAGGAGGGAGTAGGATTCATGTCGACTCCCTTCGACAATGTGTCTGTGGACTTCCTCGGCGCCCTCGGCATGGACTGGATGAAGGTGCCCTCGGGCGAAATCACCAATCTCCCGTATCTGAGGAAAGTGGCTGAAAAGGGTATCCCCGTGATTCTATCCACCGGAATGTCAACTCTCGACGAGGTGGAGGAGGCGATTCTGATTCTCACCGGATATCACCCCCGCAATCAATTTGATTCCCCCCTGACACGCGACGACATCATCGTGCTACACTGCAACACGCAGTATCCCACTCCCTATCATGACGTGAATCTCCGCGCCATGGACGAGCTGCGTGAATGTCTCGGAGTGAGGGTGGGATACAGCGATCACACCACAGGTATTGAGGTGCCCGTGGCCGCCGTGGCACGCGGGGCAGAAGTGGTGGAGAAGCACTTCACCCTCTCGCGCGAGATGGAAGGCCCTGACCACAAGGCCTCTCTCGAACCCGACGAGCTGAAACGCATGGTGGAGGCCATACGCAACACCGAGGCCGCCCTGGGCGATGTCCACAAGAAGGTGAGCGAGAGCGAGCGTCCCAATATAAGAGTGGCACGCAAGAGCATCGTGGCGGCCCGTGATATCAAGACCGGGGAGATATTCGATGAGACCAACATTACCGTGAAGCGTCCCGGCGAAGGCATTTCCCCGATGCTCTGGGACGAGGTGATCGGGAAAAGGGCCGTGCGCGATTTTCCATACGATGCACTGATTTCATTCGACTGATTCCCTCAACATGTCCATGCCCGCTCCACTGCATATAGCCATTGCTACCTCCACAAGGGCAGACTGGGGACTCCTCTCCCCCCTGGCGCATGAGTTGCGCGACCGGGGAGTGCGACTCACGGTGATGGCCACCGGAATGCACCTTGACAATTCCTACGGCCACACCGTGGATGAAATAATCACCGAGGGTTTCACGCCGATGTGTATCGAGGCCAGTGCGGAGCCCGATGCTGCCGTGCAGGCCGCAGCTGTGCTCGCAGGGTTTGCCGCGGCTCTGAGGGAGGTGAAGCCGGATGCCGTGGTGATACTCGGCGACCGCTTCGAGATGCTTTCCGTGGCCACGGCGGCCACTCTGACCGGGGTGCCGATCGTGCATATAGCGGGTGGCACGGTGTCCGAGGGGGCCATAGACGACAATATCCGCCACGCCATCACCAAACTCTCCACGCTTCATCTTGTGGAGACGGAAAAATGCGCCCGGCGTGTCATGGCTATGGGAGAGAGTCCCGAAAGTGTGGTCGTTACCGGAGCTGCGGGGGTGGAGAATATCATGGCCACACCGCGTATGGGGCGCGAAGCGCTTGAGGAGAGTCTCGGCTGGCATTTCGGCCCCGAGAATATTCTCGCCACTCTTCATGCCGAAACACGTGGTGAGCTGTCTCCGCGCGAGGCGATGGCCGGGTTCCTGGCCGGAGTGGGGGAGGTGATGGAGGAAAGACCGGGTCTCCATCTGATTCTCACGTATCCCAATTGCGATGTTCCCCCGGAGCCGCAGATAGAACTTATGCTTGAGTTCGAACGGAAGATGGGGGGGAGGGTAAAGACCGTCCCGTCGCTCGGAAGAGTACGTTATATGTCGGCTCTCGATATAGTGGATGCCGTGATAGGCAACAGCTCCGGAGGAATCGTGGAAGTACCTTCGGCAGGGGTACCGGTGCTGGATGTCGGCTCCAGGCAGCGGGGGCGGGAGCATGGTCCCGGAGTCATCCATTGCGCTCCGGACCGGGAGTCTGTGGCCCGTGGGGTGCGCCGGGTGCTTGGCGAGGAGGCAAGAGTCGTGGCCTCACGGCGTGAGAATCCCTATTCGTGCCCCGGAACCTCGCGGCTTATGGCCGATGCCGTGATGGCGTGGGATTTCCATCCTTTCCCGTCAAAGAAATTTTATCAGACAAGTCAAGATAAGTAAGATTGAAAACGCTATATCTCATACCGGCCCGGGGGGGGAGCAAGGGTATTCCGGGGAAGAACATCAAGCCCTTCTGCGGACAGCCCCTTATATGCCGTGCCATTGACCAGGCCCGCGAGGCAGGAGCCGCTGATCGCGATATATGTGTGTCGACAGATTCCCCGGAAATCCGCCGCGTGGCCGAAGGGTACGGTCTCGAGACACCTTTCCTTCGTCCTGCCGAACTGTCAACCGATCGCGCGGGGAGCTACGGCGTGATCATGCACGCTCTCGAATGGTATGCGCGGGAGCGCGGCGTGGAGTATGACCGCGTGGTGCTTCTGCAACCCACGTCGCCTCTGCGCACCCCCGACGACATACGCGAGGCAGTCGGGCTGTGGCGACCCGACTGCGATATGGTGGTGACGGTGTGTGAGGCACGCACCAATCCCTATTACAATGCTTTCGAGGCGGATGCGGAGGGTTTCCTGCACATCTCCAAAGGGGAGGGTGGCTACACGCGCCGCCAGGATGCCCCGGCGGTGTGGGAATACAACGGGGCGGTGTATGTCATGACAGCCGCCTCCCTGCGCAGGGGGCCGATGTCGGGATTCCACAGGATAATCCCGTGCCCGATGCCGGCGGAGCGCTCCGTGGATCTGGACACCCCGCTTGACTGGATGATGGCCGAGGAGCTGTGCCGCAGGGGAGTCTGAACGGCTCAGGCGAAGCGTGAAATGAAGATGAGGAGTATTAGCAGGGGCGCCACATAGCGGAGAAGCACCATTGCCACACGTGGCCACAGCGAACGAATGGCGCCACGGTTGGTCAGCTCCTCCTCAAGGAATCCCCTGGGTGCGAACCATCCCAGATAGATGCACATTGTGAGGCCTACGAGAGGAAGCAGAATGTTGGTGGAGAAGGTGTCCAGGAAGTTGAAGAGCGTCTGTCCGAAGATGGTGACGTGCGAGAGCACTCCGTTGGAGAGCGAGCACAGAGGGCTGACTATCAGCAGCGGTAGGAGTACAAGCAACAATGATTTCCTGCGGTTCCCCTTGAAATAGCGGTCGGCGGCGAATGCCACCGCTACTTCGGCCAGCGAGATGGTGCTCGTTACGGCCGCTATGAGCAGGAGCAGGAAGAAGAGAATGGACCACGCCTGCGTGCCGGGCATCTGCATGAATACCTCCGGAAGGGTGACAAACACGAGCGTCGCTCCCTCGAACGACTCGTTGGCGAGTCCGAACGACATCACCGCAGGGAAGATGACAATGCCCATCATCAGAGCCACGAGAAGGTCAAGGGCCGAGACGGTGACAGCAGTGCGCCCCAGGCGTGTGTCTTTAGGGAAATAGGAACTGTATGTGACGAGAGTGCCCATGCCCAGACTCAGCGAGAAGAATGCCTGCCCAAGCGCATCGATGCACACTCCCGGAGTGATTTTGGAGAAATCGGGTTTGAGAAAGAACGTCACTCCCTCTCCTGCCTCCGGCAGCGAGAGCGAGACGCAGCAGAACAAGATCAGCAGCAGGAAGAGCACCGGCATCAGCAGGTTGCTCATTTTCTCGATTCCCTTCTGCACTCCTCCGAGGAGCACCACCGCATTGATGACTATCAGCAATATGGTGAACACCACCGGTTTGACGGGAGTCGCTACATACTCCGCCATGCGATGGGCAAACTGGGCCGAGGATCCCGGCGCATCACCCGGAATTGTGGCATATAGGTCTCCCGTGACGGAAGACACGAGATATTCCAGTGTCCACCCCGCCACGACGAGATAAAACGAAAGGATCGTGTAGGACGCCAGCAGCCCGAGAACGCCCGTCAGCCACCACGGCTTGCCCGGAGCCAGACGTCGGTACACGGAGATGGTGTCGCCGCGTCCGCCGCGTCCGAGGGCAAACTCACCCATCATCACCGGCACGCCGAGTAGAAACACACACAGTATATAAACCAGCAGAAACGCACCGCCACCATTGGCCTGCACCTCTGCCGGGAAACGCCATATATTGCCGAGTCCCACTGCCGAACCTACTGTCGCGGCTATGAGACCGGCCTTACTGCCAAATGTCTGTTTTGCCATATAGAATCATTTCCGGGACACATCCGCTGCACCCCGGAGTTCTCCCTCATTCCGCACTCAAATCGACTCAAAAACATCTAAATTTTATGTGTTCATTAATTTTTCAGAACTACTTAGGATTTTAACGTTTCTTATGGAATAAAGTTTAGAGTAAGATGGGGTCTGAACACACTTTAATTCTCCTGGGCGTTGTCTCCTATCACGACATATTTATAATACATCAAGGCGCTGTCATCGCCGAGGTCGGCGGCTTTCTGGGCCCATTTCAGACCCTCCTCATTATCCTTTTCGACCCCCGTACCCATGAAGTAGGAATAGGCCATGGCCACCATGCCGTCAATATCGTTGGAATCAGCGGCCTTGCGCCACCATTTCATTGCTTCCTTTTCATCCTTGGGCACTCCCCATCCGTTGAAATGGCATTTGCCCACGGCTGCCTCGGCACTGGGGTATCCTTGGCTTGCACCCATCATCCACCACTTGTAGGCCTCGTTCTCGTCCTTCTCAACGCCCCATCCGTTGATGTAGCATACCCCCACGTTGTATTGGGCGATGGCGTGACCGCGTTCACCGGCCCTTTTGAAATTTTCACAACCAAGGGCCCAGTACTTGTCCTGGGTGATGGTGTCCGACCATCCAAGCTCCATGTAGTGGCGCCCGAGTTCGGCGTAGGCCTCAAGATTGGATGGATTGTCATCTATGATTTTCTTCAGGCGTTCTTCCGAATACCCTTCATATTTTCTTTCGTACTTTGATTCATCATATTTGTTGACATTTGAGCAGCTCCATACCATGCCGCCCAAAGCGAGCAGACATATTGCTGCCAGCGTCTGCCATAAATATCTCATCTTCCGGCATCCGCAGCCTGTCAGCGAGCGTGTGCCGGATGTTCCTTTTCCTTTACTGGAAGCGTCCATACCTGTGAGTTAGTTAGAAATATCACACATCAAGCGGGAGTTTATTCCAACTTTTCCGCTTGCAACGCAAAAGTATAAATAAAATTTCTTATATGCAAGCGTTGATGAAGTTAAGTGATATAAAAAAACGCCATGAAGTAAGTGTCCAAATTTAATCTATACAATATGCGAGCTTATTTTTTAGACGATTTCGGTGCGGAGAGAAGGAGCATAGCGAGCTATACAACTGAGCGACAAGCTGAAAGCGGCAAAAAAGAAGCCGCAGATTGTATAAAAGATTAAGAAAACACTTGCTTTTGATAATATCGATTAAATTTGACTTACTTAATCCAATGAAAGCCAAGCAACCCTAAAAACAGTAAAAAAACTGCCATCCGCGCAAAAAAACTTGCACAATAGCGAAAAAACTCGTAACTTTGCGCACACAAACCGTCATGGAGAGATGGCAGAGTGGTCGATTGCGGCGGTCTTGAAAACCGTTGAAGGTCAAACTTCCGGGGGTTCGAATCCCTCTCTCTCCGCAATAAAGCCTGATTATCAGGCTTTTGTTGTATTAACACCCAATTTTACACCCAGTTTTGGGCGTAAGATTGGGTGTTTTGCTTGGGGACTTAAAGGGAGAAAAGAAGGGAATAAAAATTTTTATTCTCCCTTTTGTTCCTTCAAAAAAGAAGGAATACGGCTCTACACCCACTTTAGTTTAGAGCCGTATATATAAGGTACGATGATAAAGTAAAGCGTCAGCCGAGGATTTCTTTTAAGGCTTCTGCGAACTCCTTGTTCTTTTTGCTTGGTGGATCGCTTATGGGTTCACGATATTTTGAACGGTAGTAATCCGGTTCAACACCTGTATTCCGGAGGATAGCTTCGATCCATTCGGTGCGCGTACCCTTGTCAATCTTTTCACTTAACTGATGGACAAGGTAGCAAACCCTTACTTTCTCATTCTTGCAGACCTTCAATTGCTTGGAGGCTTGATGCAGGTTAAGGGCATGGAAAAAATCAATGGCGGCCATATTTTCAAACTGCCGTCCATTGCAGAGATCATGGACGGAAGCTAAAAGCGACATTGAGAAATACAATTCAGTCCGTTCGAACTGTTCTTTGTTCTTTTCTACAGGTTTATTATAGTATTTTTCTATGATAGGCAGTAGATCATTGCATTTAAGATATATAAGCCTGAAAATATCAGTCGGCACGCTCCATCTTTCCTCTTCGAGGCGTTTCCGCTTCGAGTAAAGGTTTTGAAGCTTCGCTTTCTCTTTTAGATACTCTTCTGTCAGTTTGTCAACTCTTCGTTCTAATACAGCAGCTTCATCTTTAGACATACCATTGAACGGAGTCATTTCATAAGAATTTGAGGCTTCTTTCAGTTCATCGCTTGCCTCCTGCGTTTTCGTCTTCTGAGCTTCTATATCTTTCTCCACATACGACAACGGTGTATACCAAAGCAATCTTAGATCCATGCGGTCATAGTACCTACTGTTAGCCTTATACAGCGATACAATTCTATCTAAATCAGAATGCAGACTTTTTAGAACTATCTCCATACGTTCCGTTGGAGCTTTAAGAACCAAATCCATTATTCCAGATTCTACATCGTGAACTGAAGGGAAAGAATTGATAAAAGCAACCAATGTCAAGGCATCTTCACAAGCGATACCACTTCCGGAGATTACACCGGAATATATCTTGCGGACGGAACTAAGCTCTGGTATGAATTTAGAGATTTCTTTCATTGTCAATGTTGTAGTTATATAACTATAACGAAGAAGAGAGGTGTAAAGTGCGCTTGCCAATGGAATAAATCGGGTCGAGGGGTTTCCCTTTGCAAGGGTGTTCAATGTCCGACGATCGCAACGCGAATGTGGGACAAAAACACATCTTGCAGAAGAACTCCAATATCAAAGTGAAAAATCCATTAAGAGATTAAGAGATGAAGAGATTCAAAAAATTAGTAAAATCAGGGAGTTTACTACAATTTCTCAAAATTATTTATTAACTTTGCGGTCGCAGACCGCATCGCGGAAGCCCGGTCATGGGCAACGCGGGAGGGTCGGCGGACATTTTTAGGAAGCGTTTACTCGACGCTCTTTCTTGACGATTAGAAACTTCGCAACTTTCAGGTATAGTCAAGAATGTAGCAAACAGTAGATGCCTTGTGGATATGTTTATATCGCCAATATCAAGCACGGGAGTGTTTGTTTTGGTGTATCTATACATATTCTGCGTGAGGCTTCTGCAAGTTTGCTCGTTCAACTATACCGGGCAATGCGAAGGCCTCTAATCGTGGAACGAGCAACAGTACGGCTCTCACGCTTTCTTTTTATTACTTAAGGCCAAAGAGGTGAGTCCGGCGGCATAGAACGATTTATGGCGTCATCAGCCAATTCTTCACATTTCCTGATTCAGCGTAAGCATGGTAGCTGGACTGTCTATGGTATAGCGATAGCCTTAACAATCATAGCATGCGCAGTTGCAGTTGTATTGCGTTTATTTTCTGTCAATGATCTTCCATTTCAGACATTCGCCGCCCTCATAGGTGTAATCATCACGGCTATCATTACAGGTGTGCTTCTAAAAGGGCAAAGTGATTCAGAACGTATTCAGAAGGAACAGAGTGAAATTTTTAAGGAAAAATTGTCAACATACAACAATTTCCTGACGGCATTGTGTGCATACGTTACTGACAGCACCGAGAAGAATAAAAAAGCATTGATATTCTATACAATGGCCATTCGCATGCACGCCAAACCAGAAACAGTCAAGCAATTTACTAAAAAAGTAACTGAGATAATCCGCTCTACCGGTAGCGGTGATTCTTCCGAAGTGAGCGATTTGGTCAAAACACTCAGTGAAATCAGCCAGCTCTTCCATAACGAATTGTATGATGAAAAAGATTCAGCTGATTTAGCTAATACACTCGAATCCTTTGTGACAGCTATTTCTGGCAGTCAGGTTGAACCTACAGAGGAGCAAAAGGAGAAAGAGACTGAGGAGGAACGGAAAGAAGATGAAGAAGCAGTCAATAATTCTAAGATTCAAGCCTGGGATGCAAAAATTAAGGAACTTGCTTCAATGGGTTGGACATTAAAGAATAGCAACGACTCCTTCACAATCACATCAGATGCTACCCCCGTTCAGATTTCGGTATACCGTAAGAAGGGTAAATATGTGGTGGAAGCGACTAAAGGGGATGACAGTGAGTTTTCTCAACTTCTTAAGGACAATTATGGTGGGGCACGTCGCTACGGTACATGGTGGCGCGAACTGCCCATATCAAATTACGGGGTAAAGCAGGATACACTCCTTATGCAACTTCCTATAAATGATCGCGCTCGCGCCTCCGTAATAAAATGGATTGATAAACTTATAGAATTTATTACTTTGTAAAATAGATTGATATGGGACTTCTAGACAATATAGCTAAGAAAGCAAAGGAAACTGCAGCGGCAGCTTCCAAGGCATATGATGATGCGGCTAAATCCATAAAAGAAAAAACAATTGGAGAATTGGTTGATTCGGCAATAGATGCCGGATCAAAAGCTATTTCCAACACATCTGATTTTGTCTCCACTAAGGCATCAGAAATAAAGACCAATGTAGAGAATCTGACTATGGAGGACGTTGGCAACTATGCAAAGGATATGGGAAAACTTATATCTGGTGTAACTGCCTACGAAAATCGGAAAGCTGCAAATGAAAAGAAAGAGAAAGCAGATAAAATCATGGAAGAAACCACTCGGCAGATAGAGCAGGTGCGATTTCTCGCCAATACCCGATTGGAGACATTTGGGCGCGCTCGTTGTGAGATACTAAAAACTACAGTTGGCCGCTTCATAAAAATTGTCGAGTCGCTTAATAACTCCGTCAAGGAGAAAGTATATGAACTGTCATCCTCTCTTTCTTTGGGTGAAACCGACTTCAAGGAACTCGAGAGTGTGGAAATGAATGGCTCCAATCTGCTTGCCACAGCCACAGCTGGGGGGAGCATCGCAGCAGCTGCATTAGCGGGTGTCCCTGCCGCTGTCAATGCGTCAGTTGCCGCTCTCTGTTCAGCAAGCACCGGCACTGCTATAAGTCAATTGTCTGGGGCTGCTGCGCGTCAGGCCACTCTCGCATGGCTTGGCGGAGGTTCAGTAGCTGCCGGAGGTGGTGGTGTCGCTGCAGGCACAACTGTTTTAGCTGGCATTACTTGGGCAGCCACCGGGATATTTGCTCTTGCTTCTGTTGGAATAGTTGCTGGGAAGATATACTCACAGAAACATACTGATGCAGAAGAGTATCTTGCAGATGTTGAAACATGGCAGGCGAAGTCTTTGGCTGCCTCTGAAATAATGAAGGGAGTGGTCATGAGGAGTGATGAATTACTGTCAGTCACCTCCAGGCTTGAAGGTCGTATTATTCCTGCGTTGGATGAATTGGATGCCATAGTTCCCATTTTCTCTCCCGTTAATCCGGAACATGCAAAGACATTCCAGCGTGCTGCCATCCTTGTAAAATCAATGAGTGAATTGGCACAGACGCCCTTGCTTGATGAAAACGGCAATCTCAACAAGCAGTCACTCATTATGGTTGATAAGACTCAAAAAATCCTAAACCATCAGTTAGCATGAAATTCGATTTTAAGAAGATTCAGGAGCTTGCATCTCAAGTGCCTGACATGATATCAAAAGGACAGCAGGTTATTGGAACTGTGCAAACAGTTGTTGAAAGTTTCAGCTCTAAAGATTTTACCCCAACAACAGCTTTATCGGCAGAATCAAAGACACTGCCAGCCGATAATGAGGAAGAGGATATATTGCAAGAAGATGAGGCTATGGAATCTGAATATAAAGAATCAGAAAGCCTTGAACTTGCAATTACAGGAGTGGGATATTTGAAGGTTCCCGGAGATGTAACGGCAATGATAGGAGAAATGGCTCGTCAGGCTAATGAGACAATGCGTTTTTGTGAGGAGCAAAAAACGATAAGAACTGAGATTCGCGCTAATGCCGCTGTGGAAATCACCAAAATTAACGCAATGGCCGACATGGTGCGTGATTATCTCAAACGATCTTTTGATGAAAGAGCCGGATTGTTTGATAATTATTTCTCGGTTCTTGACAAGGCACTGGAAAGTGGAGACAACACATTAGCGGTTCAGACACTTCAATCCATTAACTCTCTTGCAGCTTCCAGTCCATTCAAGGATCTTGCGGACATAGGTAAAGTTTCAACTATGCTCGCAGAAGGGGGCGAATGGGATATATAAAACTAAAATTTATCATTATGCCTATAGTTCAGAAATTAACACTGCGTCAACCCTTTGGTGATATACCAAAGGGTACACAGATTATGGTGGTTACCCAGACCAAATCGGATCGTTCAACCTCTGGGATTTTACCAGCTTTGAGAAAAGCCGGGTACACGGATGATCAATTTATCGAGGCAATGTCAGAAGGCTTAATTGAAGATGCTTCAAATTGGGAATATCGTGTAATGCCTGAAGAAGATCCTGGTGAATTGAATCTATCATTAGCAAGATTTTCTCAACCGATCTTCACAAATACAACATTCCATGGGAAGAATGCAGTAGGGGACAGAATAAATGTGGGTAATAACTCAGGTAATGAACCCATTTTAACAGGGGCTTATTGGGATTACTGGAAAAGGACAACAGGAAATCTTTTCTGGGTATTTTTCGTAATCCTATTTGCTTTATGGATTCCTTTTATCATTCTAAAATTTATTCTAAAGTTCGTTGCGTGGGGATTTGTGAACATACTTAATATCTGTACGTTCGGCCTACTTGACTTGGATACGGATTGGGATGATTTCTTCGATTGGTAACTTATATCTCAAATATTGTAAAACCATAATTTAATAATATGCATACAACAGGATTCAGAGCATCTACATCGACGATGCCTCCCATCATGAGATTCACTCCGTCAACTCCTATTAAGGAGATGGAAATCGAAACACCGATGTATGATTACTATCGTCAAATCACCGGTTATGAAATGAGAACCGTCAGTACCAAAAGCATTCACCGCGAATCGACTAGAAAAAAGAGTGGCTCTACTGGCTACGTTACTGCAAGCGATACAAAGAATGCAGCTGACGATACAAAATCTGTGAAATGATCCTTATTGTCACTAATAAGGAGGATATTCATCCCACACCTGTTATTGAGCATCTTGAAAGAATGGGTTATCCATTCTTTCGGCTCAATACGGAATCACTGTTGTCGGATTATGATTTTGAATGGACATGTAATCCAACTACCGGGAGTGACTTCCGATTAAAGAATATTCGCACCGGATTAGAGGTATTTGGTCATGAAATCGGTTCTGTTTGGGAACGTCGGCCAATTGTTCCGTCTGAATTGAGAATTTCAAATATTGATGAGATAAATTCACATAATCTCAAGGAAGCCCACGGATTCCTTTCATTTCTACTCTATTATCTTGGCGACAGATATTGTCTAGGGCATCATCTTTTTGACCGAAGCTCGGCATCAAAAATGCTTCAGTTAAAACTGGCTCTTGAATTGGGGATGAACATTCCAGACACCTGTCTTTCAAACAACAAGTCAGCAATATCAGCATTCGCGAATAGACACAATATTGTTTGTCTTAAGTCCATAGACAATGACAATATATGGTTTGATGATACTCTTAGAGAATATGTATTATACACTCAAGCCGTAAAATCGGAAGATCTTCTTTCTTTGTCGGATGATGCTTTCACACAAACGGTAAGTTATTTACAAGAATACATTGAGAAAGACTTTGAACTACGCATTACCGTAGTTGGAGATAATGTATATGCTTGTAAGATTGATTCTCAACAGATGGATAAGACCTCTGGACAGATTGATTGGAGACAGGGACTTGATTGTGGATTAAAACATACTGAATATGTTTTACCATCTTCCATCGCAAACTTCTGTCGCGCATTTCTACATAAGCTACATCTCAATTTCGGTTGTTTTGACTTCATCGCTACACCGAAGGGCGAATATGTCTTCTTGGAATGTAATCCAAATGGTCAATGGCTATGGATAGAACAGGAAATAGGAATGCCTATTTCCAAGTGTATTGCAGAAACGCTTTCAGAACACGATAATCATTAGAAATTCAAAATATATGGCAAAAGTAACAATCAAAGGAGTATATCAGATGAATGGCCCGAAGCCATTCTCTCGCGTTATCGAATGTTCCTCCTCCGAAACCGGCTACTATTCCCAATTGATGGGGAATAAATCTAAACAGGTACAATGGATTCAAGCAAATTTTCCGGGTGCAGATACAGCTCGCGGATTTTCTTTGTCAATCAACATCAAATAGTTATTATAGATTTAAAAGTTCCATAGCTTTTACAATTTATCTTTTGAAACCCCGGCTTTGCGTCCGGTTCACTTCCTCCAGGACAGAAGGGAAATTGGAGATCAGGCGATCCAACTCCTTGCTGCCTTTGTCGAACTGTCGGTTGTCAAGGAATGGACGTGCAAACACCTTCAGGGTGTGGGCCGCGTTCCTGACATCGGGACTGTCGGCAAGGTACTCCACAATCGTGTCCCTGTGCCGTATGCTGAACTCCCTTAACACCGACTTTGAGAACTCCATAAACGCCTTTACCGCCTCCTTAAGCTTCTCATGCAGCATATCGAGCATAGCCTTAAGACGTGCGAGAAGGTCTGACTTCTCGTGTTCAAGCCTTTCTATCCTCATGGCGGTAGCACTTTCAAGACTACGGTATTCCTTAGAAAGAGCGTCATACCGCGACTGAAGGGAAGAATTGAGGGTTAGGGCGCGTTCCTCCGCAAGCCTCGGTATCTGCGCCACCTGCTCCTC
>CAMWLC010000008.1 GCA_947174995.1 uncultured Porphyromonadaceae bacterium | reverse complement strand
TATTTTAATTATTTTACTGCATTATTAACATCTCGAAATAAGTTTAAACAACTTCGATATTTGTTTTAAAACAGTTCTCATTAGTGTCCACTAAAAAATCATAAGAGTTCTTTGAAATTATTGAAATCCAATTTGTTATAAGAGATTTTGCCGCGCAACGATTTGAAATTACTTTTGCAGTCTGAATCAGACTGTTATGAATAAAGACAAATACGTTTTCGCCCAATTAGTCGCATTTCTCGACAATTTTAAGTTCCTCCGCATCGTAAAGAAGTATGAAGGAGACAAGTATGTAAAGAGTTATACTTGTTGGAATCAACTACTTACACTGATGTTTGGGCAACTTTCAAATCGAGAGAGCCTGAGAGATCTCATCGTTGCGATGGAAGCCCATGCCGGTAAGCTCTATCATCTTGGAATAGGCAAATCAGTAACACGGAGCAATCTTAGCAAAGCCAACGAGCAGCGCGATTACCGCATCTTCGAAGAGTTTGCCTTCTTCATGATCGGGGAGGCCCGCAAGCGTAGGATACAGAAGATCTTTGAGCTGGACGGTCATGTCTACGCCTTTGACTCCACAACCATCGATCTCTGCCTGTCGGTATTCGAGTGGGCTAAGTTCCGTAAACATAAAGGTGGCATCAAGATGCACACGCTTTATGATGTGGAAGCTCAAGTACCTGCCTTCGTGCATATTACCGCTGCGAAGATTCATGATTCGAAAGCCATGCCGGAGATTCCATACGAGAAGGGAGCGCACTATATCTTCGACCGGGGATACAACGATTTCGGCAATCTTTACACCATTATCCGTATAGGGGCTTTCTTTGTCGTCAGGGCGAAGACCAATGTCAGGTTCAAGCCGGAGACCTGGAAACGACGGCTGCCGGAGAACGTTATATCTGATTCCATAGGTTGCTTCACGGTCTATAAAAGCGCTAAAGATTATCCCGAAAAACTCCGAAAGGTTATCTGCATCGACCCCGAAGACGATACCAGATACATCTTCCTCACCAACAATCTGACTGCATCCGCTGAGACAATAGCCGAATTATATCGTAATCGCTGGAGCGTGGAACTGTTCTTCAAATGGATCAAGCAGCATCTGCGTATCAAGAAGTTCTGGGGAACATCAGAGAATGCCGTACGCATCCAGATATATTGTGCTATAATTACTTATTGTCTGGTGGCAATAGTGCAGCATGATATGAAGCTGGAGCGAAGTATCTATGAAATCCTTCAGATCCTTGGAATATCGTTGACTGACAAGACCCATCTGAGAGATCTCTTCGACAAATCGAATTTCAAAAATGTCAATGTTCTCTATGGTTCAAGTGAACCGAATTTATTTAATTTTTAACCACGTCCATTTTTAGTGGACAGTAGTGAACAGTTCTATAAAAATCTTGAACCATTTGGGATCAGGCCTTATTTCCGGTGCATATTCTCGGTTGTGATATGCTGACATGGCACACCATATCCATATAATTATCTGATTTACAGTTAAAAAAGTAGAAACATCGCGTGCGATGTCTCTACTTTTTTATTGTACATTGTGCATGCCACCTCAATTTGGTTTCATCCATAATTTGTCATCTTTGCGCTGCAATTACAAAAGAGCAAATGAAAAAAAATTCCCGGAGGGTTTCAGTTTGAAGGTTAAAATCTTCGGAATACGTTTCCGTGATGACCGCCGGAAAAATCAGAATAAACATATGAGTTGGGTATCAACCCTAATCAATGAATAGAGGTTATAATGAACTTTAACTGATATGATTATTTCGAAAGTCCAAATGTAGACAAATTGAACAAACCAAGGTGAAAAATTCAACAGCACCGGAGCCTGCGAGAAGTGCGGAGGCACGGTGGTGGTGACTGATGACCGATGTGTGCCGGGCTATGGGGGTCACGACGGATGTACCGTTCACTCAACTCAAATACCCGGCGCTTAAAAGAGTCAGTTGATCAGCACCAAAACATCAACAGACGTGACTCCGGGCATCTATGTGGTGGAGGCCAATGACACCAGCTATAAAGTGTGTGAAGTAAAGGACTTCCCGGCTGACAGAATCATATTTTCAACATATATATACGCAAACAAGTTTGATTTAAATAGGGTAAACGAGGGTGTGCCATGATTGGCACACCCTCAATTTTATGCATGGAAAATTATTGTTCCTGCCACTCGTCGAAGTTGGCCACTATCAGAAGCACTCCCTTTTCGGTATAGCGCATTTCGGTATAGCGCACTAAAGCGAAGATTTTGAGGGAATCGAAACACGAACAAGGACAATAGTTCCGCTGTTTAATATCAAGAGGCTTTCGTGCTGAATTACTAATAACATACTTTTCCCCTTTCCATACAGTTTACTTCCATTATAGGATAGATGAATAAGATTGAAATACGCGGTGCAAGGGTGCACAACCTCAAGAACGTCAATGTGGACATACCCTTGGGAAAAATAGTGGGAGTGGCCGGGGTGTCAGGTTCCGGCAAGTCATCGCTCGCTTTGGGTGTGCTCTATGCCGAGGGTTCGCGGCGCTACCTCGAGGCCCTTTCCACCTACACGAGACGAAGAATCTCACAGTCGGGCAGGGCCGATGTGGAGGAAATCCTCCATGTACCGGCGGCAGTGGCTCTTCATCAGCGCCCCGGCGTGCCCGGTGTCCGCAGCACGTTCGGCACTGGCACGGAGCTGCTAAACAGTCTGCGCCTGATGTTCTCGCGCCTCGCAAGCCATCGCTGCCCCACATGCGGCCACTATCACCGCCCCTCGCTCGATGTGGCGGCAGAGAAGGAACTCGTGTGCGAAAATTGCGGCACGCATTTCTACGGTCCCGGCGCGGAAGATCTGTCGTTCAACAGCACCGGGGCCTGCGAGAAGTGCGGAGGCACCGGAGTGGTAATGACTGTCGACAGGTCGACGCTCGTGCCCGACGAGTCGCTCACGATTGACGAAGGGGCGGTGGCCCCTTGGAACAGCCTCATGTGGTCGCTCATGACCGATGTGTGCCGGGCGATGGGGGTCAGGACGGATGTGCCGTTCAATCAACTCACCGACAAGGAGCGCGACATAGTCTTCAACGGACCGGCCGTCAAGAAGACCATCCTATATAAGGCGAAGAAGAGCGACACCGCCGGAGAATTGGATTTCACATATTACAACGCCGTCTACACGGTGGAGAACGCACTCTCAAAAGTCACCGACGAGAAGGGGATGAAACGCGTGGAGAAGTTTCTCAAAAGCAGTGTGTGCCCCTGCTGCCACGGCACACGCCTCTCCGAAGCTGCCCGCGCACCCCGCATAGCGGGTATAGGTCTGGACACCGCCACGTCAAAGACCCTCTCCGAGGCTATCGAATGGGTCAAGGGGGTACACCCCACCCTGCCGGAGGAAATGAGGCAGATGGCACTGAACATCGGGGAGTCTTTTCTGCTGACGGCCCGCCGGCTCGTTGATCTGGGATTGGGATACCTGAGCCTGGACCGCGCGTCGGCTACACTCTCTACCGGCGAGCGCCAGAGGATGCAGCTGGCAAGAGTAGTGCGCAACCGCACCACCGGCATCCTATACGTACTCGACGAACCCTCCATCGGGCTCCATCCCGCCAACATCAACGGTCTGAAGTGGGTGATGCGCGATCTGATAGCCGACGGCAATTCCATCGTGCTTGTGGATCATGACACGCAAATCCTGCGCGATGCCGACTGGATGGTGGAGTTGGGTCCGGGGGCAGGAGCCAACGGCGGACGCATAATAGCTGAGGGCACCGTCGCGCAGATAGAGCGCAACCCTGATTCAAGAATAGGACCGTTTCTCTCGGGCGAGGAGGAGGAGAGAATCAGGCCCGTGGTTCCTTCGCGCAAAATGTTTGACGGGGGTTATATACGGATGTCCACCCGGGCCATCCATACGGTGAAACCCCTTGAAGTCAGGATTCCCAAGGGACGCCTCACGGTCGTGACCGGTGTCTCGGGTTCGGGCAAGACCACGATGGTGCTCGAAAGTCTTGTGCCGGGCCTTCAGGCAGCCGTCGGGGGGAAGCCCCTGCCGGAGCATATAGTGTCTGTGGAGGCCCCCGGAATAAAGCACGTCAAACTGATCGACTCCACTCCTATCGGCGCAAACCTGAGGTCTACCGTCGCGACCTACGCCAATATCCACGATGAACTGCGCAAGATATTCGGTCGCACAGCCGATGCGAAGAGCATGGGTCTGAAGGCGGGTGATTTCTCCTACAATACCGGGAGCCTGCGCTGTCCGGTATGCGACGGCACGGGCACCGTGAGCCTTGACGTGCAGTTTCTTCCCGATGTGGACATTCCCTGCCCGGAGTGCCGGGGCTCGCGCTATGCCCGCAAGGCCTGGTCTGTCAGGATTCCGGGAGCCTCGGGCCACGCGGTGTCGCTCCCGGAGCTGATGGATGACGATGTGGAGGTAGCTAAAGAGGAGTGTTCGGCCCATAAAAGCGTGGCCTCACGCCTCTCCACGCTTGACAGTCTCGGACTCGGATACCTCACCCTGGGGGAGGCTACGCCGAGTCTCTCGGGAGGCGAGGCGCAGAGGCTCAAACTCGCCACGGAGATGGGACGCGAGCAGGACGACACCCTTTTCGTGTTTGACGAGCCCACCATCGGCCTGCATCCCCTTGACGTGATAAAGCTCATCGACGTGTTCCAGCGGCTCATCGACAGGGGCGCCTCGGTGCTTGTGATCGAGCATGATCTCGACGTGATACGAAACGCCGACTATATCATCGACATGGGGCCCGGAGGGGGAGACGCGGGAGGCACAGTGGTGGCTGCCGGGATCCCGGCGGAGGTGTCGCAAAATCCCCGGAGCGTGACGGGACGCTTTATCAGTGGGAATTGGTAAGGATTTCAAATCTATTGGTAAGCGATACACAAAACCGGGGGTTATTCCCTGACGTTTAATATTCGGAATGAAGAGAGTGTATGAACTTAAACCAACTCATACGCGCTCTGAAAAAAGACATTATTAATGAAAAATATTGATTTATCATCCATCAAGACTCCTGCGGACATCCGCAACATGAATATCGAGGAACTCACGCTGCTTGCCGCCGAAATGCGGCGTGCCCTCATGGATAAACTTTCGGTTCACGGCGGCCATGTGGGGCCGAATCTCGGAATGGTCGAGGCCGTCATCGCTCTGCATTACGTCTTTGACACTCCGCAGGACAAAATTATTTTTGACGTCTCGCATCAGACCTATCCCCACAAGATGCTGACGGGGCGTATGGAGGCCTTCACAGATCCGGCCCACTATGACGACGTGACGGGATACACCAATCCCTCGGAGAGCGAATATGACCTCTACTCCTTAGGACATACCTCCTCGGCCGTGGCTCTTGCGGCCGGTCTCGCCAAGTCGCGTGATATGCAGGGAGGAAAGGAGAATGTCGTGGCCGTGATAGGCGACGGCTCGCTCAGCGGTGGCGTGGCTTTCGAAGGCCTCGATTACGGTGCCACGCTGGGAAGCAATTTCATAGTGGTGGTCAACGACAACCAGATGAGTATCGCGGAGAACCACGGCGGAATATATGCCGACCTGCGTCTGCTTCGCAACACCAACGGCACGGCGGAGCCGAATCTCTTCCGAGCCATGGGATACGCCTACCGCTACGTGAACTACGGCAATGACCTGAAGAGCCTGATCGAGATGTTCAGGGCCGTGAAGGATATTGATCATCCCGTAGTGGTCCATATCAACACCATGAAGGGCCTTGGTCTTCCCGTGGCGGAGGCCGACAAGGAAACATTCCATTTCTCCGCTCCCTTTGATCTCAAGACGGGAGCCATAAAGGGAGAGACGGATGGCGGTCCCGAAGATTACAGCGAACATTTCGCGAAGGAGATGCTCCGCAAGATGAAGGAGAACGGCAAGGTCGTGGCCATCACCTCCGGCACTCCCGGCGTACTCGGGTTTGACAAGGCCCGCAGAATGGAGGCCGGAAGGCAGTTTGTGGATGTCGGCATCGCCGAGCAGGCGGCCGTCGATGTGGCCAGCGGCCTGGCGAAGGGGGGCATGAGACCGGTAGCCGGATTTGTCAGCAGCTTCCTCCAGAGGGCCTATGACCAGTTCAGCCAGGACATCGCCCTCAACAAGCAACCTGCAACTTTCGTCACCTTCTACGGCACGATGTTCGGCATGAACGATGAGACCCATCTCGGATTCTTCGACATCGCCCTGCTATCCAACATCCCGGACCTCCTCTTTCTCGCACCGACATGCGGGGAGGAGTTCGACGCCATGCTCGACTGGTCGATCAGACAGGAGGAAACTCCCGTCGTAATCCGCACTCCGGGCACAGTGGTCGCCTCCAATCCGGAAATAGAGCTGCTTGATGACTATTCCCGTCCGCAATACGAGATCGTACGCCAGGGTGAGAAGGTGGCCCTCATCGGCGCGGGCCTGATGTTCGGCATCATGGCGCAGGCCGCCGACAAACTTGCCGAGGCCGGCGTGAAGGCCACGCTGATAAATCCCCGCAATCTCTCCAGTCTCGACACCGCCACGCTCGACACCCTCAAGGATTACAGCGTCGTGGTGACGGCCGAGGATGGAATAATCGACGGCGGCTTCGGACAGAAGGTGGCGTCATACCTCGGAGAGGCGCCGGCGAAGGTGATAAACCTCGGGCTCCCCAAGGAGTTCCTTAACAGATACGACTACTCCGAACTTAAGAAGAGGTGCGGACTCACCCCGGAGCAGATCGCATCGACGGTTCTCTCGACCATGAAATGAACCGCACGCGCTCCTCGGGCGTTAGAAAGGCATAATCAATCAAAACAAAAAATTATGCAGAAATACGTATGTGATGTTTGCGATTGGGTATATGACCCCGCAATCGGCGATCCCGAACACGGAATCGCCCCCGGTACTCCTTTTGAAGATCTTCCAGAAGATTGGGTATGTCCCCTCTGCGGGGTCGGCACGGATCAGTTCTCGAAAGTGGACTGAGCCTGATCGCCACGAAACAGCACCCCCCATCCCGCGGCGCGGGATGGGGGGTGCTGTTTCGTGTGCATTTCGGTGAGATCAGTCGTTTTCGTGCTCCGGAGGCAAGTTGGATTTCGTCTTGCGCTTGCGCTGGGGGTCACACGTGAGGCCCACGCCGAGCTTGTTGAAAATCTTGTGGTCCACCTCCCCGAGCATCTCCGTGGAGTGCATCTGGCATCCCCGCAGGGCCGGAAGCACCTCGAGGGCGCGGCGGCAGTTGTCATCCTCCTTGCTCAGCACTGAGAGGGCCACGAGCACCTCGTCGGTGTGAAGACGCGGATTGTGGCTGAGGAGATAGGTGGTCTTGGTGTGCTGCACAGGTTCGATGAGGGCCTGCGGGATGAGCTTCACCTCGTGGGGGATGCCCGCGAGATGCTTGATGGCATTGAGCAGCAGGGCCGAGCTGGAACCGAGAAGATTGCCGGACTCGGCGGTGATGATGGTGCCGTCCTCAAGCTCGATGGCCGAACAGGGCACTCCGCTTTTCTGCGCCCGCTCCTTGGCGGCTACCGTGGGCTGGCGGTAGGCCGTCGTGATGCCCGCCTGCTTGAGAAGCAATCCTATCTTATTGACCTCCCCCTCGTTGTCGGCGCCCTGGGCAAACTGATTGAGGGCCGCGTAATAACGGCGCACTATCTCCTGGCGAGAGGCCTCGCGGCACACGGCGTCATCATTGATGCAGAATCCGGCCATATTGACACCCATATCCGTGGGCGACTTGTAGGGATTATGGCCGTAGATACCCGTGAAGAGGGCATCCAGCACCGGGAATATCTCGATGTCGCGGTTATAGTTGATCGCCGTCTTGCCGTATGCCTCAAGATGGAAGGGGTCGATCATATTGATGTCGTTGAGGTCGGCGGTAGCGGCCTCGTACGCCATATTGACGGGATGCTTGAGAGGTATGCTCCAGATGGGGAACGTCTCAAACTTTGCATATCCCGCCTCTATGCCACGCTTGTGCTCGTTGTATAGCTGACTGAGGCAGACGGCCATCTTTCCGCTCCCCGGTCCGGGAGCCGTGACAATCACCAGCGGGCGGGTGGTCTTCACGTAGTCATTGCGTCCGAAACCCTCGTCAGAGGCGATGAGATCCACGTTGGTGGGATAGCCGTCAATGAGATAGTGCACGTAAGTGTTGACACCGAGGTTTTCAAGACGGCGGCGGAAAGCGTCGGCGCTGCTTTGCCCGTTGTAGTGGGTGATGACCACCGAAGAGACCATGAATCCCCTCTTGGTAAACTCATCCCGCAGACGCAGCACGTCCATATCGTAGGTGATGCCCAGATCGGAACGCACCTTGTTCTTCTCTATGTCGGCGGCGCTGATGACTATCACGATCTCGGCCTGGTCGCTGAGATTGCTGAGCATACGGAGCTTGCTGTCGGGCTGAAAGCCGGGGAGTACGCGGGAGGCGTGGTGGTCATCGAAGAGTTTGCCTCCGAGTTCAAGATATAGCTTGTTGCCGAATTCGGCGATGCGGTCCCGGATATGCTGGGACTGCATTTCGAGATATTTCTCGTTGTCAAAACCGTGTTTCATAACGGACTGCAAAGTTAACGACTTTTTCCGACATACACAACCCCCCTCCCATATTCCGCAATTAAAACGCCCGAATAATATTAGCTCTCTCCATATCATAATTATATTTTTAATTTACTGAATAATAGATAATTATAATTTTATGAAAATTTTATTGAAAAAAAGTTGCTGAAAAATTTGGTCAGTTCGGAAAGTTGTTGTAATTTTGCAGTGTCAAAACGGGAACGCACCGACAGACATCAGGCAAGAGAGCCGATGAGGATGCGAAAATAGGTTTTGAATGACCACATTGCCTTGTGGTGTAATGGTAGCACGCAGGTTTCTGGCACCTTTAGTGAGGGTTCGAGTCCTTCCAAGGCAACGAAGTAAAAAACGCAATTGGATTTCATCCGGTTGCGTTTTTACTTTATTATACTTGATAATATGCTCCTAAATTTGTATATTTGCAGTATCAATCAAAAGCAACGCCCATGAGCACATTTGTAGACCCCTTCCTCGACACCGGTTTCAAGAGAATATTCGGCACGGAAAATGTGTCGAATGAAATACTCTGCGCCTTCCTTAATGTGCTGTTCGCCGATGATCCGGTGCTCAGCGACATAGTTTCCGTAAGATACCGTCCCACTGAGCAGACACGGGAATGGAAACAGGGCAAGAGCATAGCGTATGACGTATACTGCGAGACCTCGACGGGCCACAGGTTCATCATCGAGATGCAGGCAAACGACCAGGTGTATTTTCTCAAGCGTGCTTTCTATTATGTGTCCCGTGCGGTGGCCCAGCAGGGATACAAGGGGAAACAGGAGCCGCTGGGCACCGAATGGGCTGATGACCCGCTGGAGGCGCGCGAACCGGAGGCGGAGATATATTGGGACTATAATGTCATACCGGTGGTGGGCATTTTCCTGTCTGACTTCTTTATTGACGGATTACCGAAGAAGGTGATCACGAGATGCCGGTTCATGGATGAGGAGGATCAGAGACCCGTGGGAGACTATATGCGGATGGTGTTTATACAGATGCCGGCTTTTAAGAAAAGCAAGGATGATTGCGAGACACCGTTTGATCAATGGATGTATAACCTTAAACATATGGCGGATATGGAGACAATGGCATTTACCTCGCATCAGGATATATTCAGGCGTCTTGCCAAAGTGGCGTCGCTGACACAACTTTCCCCTGCGGAGCGCAGGGAGTATGACTATGAACTAAAGAAGGCGCGTGACTATCACGCGGAGATGGCCACTGCACGTATACGCGGTGAGGAACAGGGCATGGCCAAGGGTATGGCCAAGGGTATGGCCAAGGGTATGGCCAGGGGCCTGGCTGAAGGTCGCGCTGAAGGTCTTGCCGAGGGCGAGACACAGGGAAGGCTCAATCAGTCTTTGGATATAGCGAAAAATCTAATCGGTATAGGCATCACAGACGAGACAATAGCAGCCGCGACAAATTTACCAATAGACCGTGTTAAGGCTTTGCGCAAGAATTAAGACCCAGATGTTAATATTACTTGTGAGATGGGATGATTGCAAAAATATGAAAAAATTCGACTGTGGTCGAAAATTTAGCTGAAATATGTGAAATTTTCGAGTACAGTCGAAAAATTTTCAGGAATATATGTATTTTTCGATTTCTGTCGAAAATATTCAGCGTGTCTTGAGCATGGGCACACCCGCGGATGCTCCGTGCGTCCGATAGGCGTAGATGCTGCGCATCACCACGTCCCCTATCTGGTAATACCCGTAGTTGTTCGGATGCACTCCGTTGGTACCTATCTGCTCGGTCTCCGGATTGTATTTGTTGACCGGTTTGTCAGTATACGGCATGTTGTATTCGGAGTCAAACTGACACGATACGTTCAGGAACTCCACATAGCCGCTTCGTTCCTCAGTAAAACGTTCGTACTCCCGGTTGAGATTCAACACCGTGATGCACAATCCATAGCAATCGGCATATCCGTCACCTGTCGCCCCATACGAATTGCCTATACCTCCGTTCAGACTCGGAAGTTGCAGACCCATCAGATATATTCTGCCCTCCGGATATTCGGCATGGAAGGTGCGGCAGAATTTATCCACCTCATCCATCATCCTGCTGAAATCGGTCTGCCACGGCTGGATACTGTTCCATCCCATAAAGGCATAGACCGCATCCACTTTGCCACCGGCATACCTTTCCATATATGGCCGGAACGTCATTTTATCACCGTCCCACAGCGGATTACTGCACTCAGCAGTATAGGATGTGAAAGAAAGCTCGGAATCGCCCCCTCCGGACGTCTTCGTCAATACACCTGAGGGAACACCCGGTTCGCAGGTCTTGTTGTCGACCATCATCAGTACATTTCCCGCTCCGTCCGTGACGTTTATCTCCATGACAGTATACTTATAGCCTCTGTCGCAGGTATAGGTGGCTCCTATCGACAGGAGATTCACATCATTGACGAAGAAACGGAGTCCCGGACGGGCAGCGGTCGTATAGCTCGCCCAAGTCCACCCTCCGACACCGAAGTAATGTGTTCCCCTGTTATCCTTGGCTCCGCAGAACACGACATTGTCAGGCAGACGGCTGTCCGCGTGCTGACACCACACTCCGCCGCTCGTCAGTGAATCGCCGAAAGTCACTATGTGCAAGTTCTCCGTACATTCTTTGTCCACCACCTCGATCACACACTCGTCATACCCCATTATATTCCCCTCGTCATCGCGCAATGTCACGGAAAAGGGTATCTCCCCTATATCCTCCTTTGAGGGTACATACTCGAAGTAGCGGGGATATTTCTTACCTCGCTCACACGTAACGAGAATATCATAGTTGTATGGATTGACCGACGCAATCATTCCCCGGAAGAAAAGCTGAAGCGTGTCGCCCACCACAGCATATATCCGGTTGGGGAGCACCACATCCACCGGGTATCTCTTGTCAGAAGAGTTGCCCGAATAGTCGGGCATGAGATTTTCAAGCCAGTTGTCCGGCTCATCCGGTATGTCATGTGTGCAAGACACCTGGCCACACGCCATAACGCATAGAGCAAAAATGGCTGGCAATCCAAGAAAATTTTTCTTTAAAAGCATAAGATTCAACATCATGATTCATGATTTAGGTAAACTGCATATCTTTAATTTTTCACTATCTCTTACTTAGAGATATGCGTTACACCTAAGTCAATAATCATCAGTTGATTGTATTATTTGTTTTTGCAATTTACTAAACAAATGCAGAGTTTATTACCCCTTATTTTAATTATTCTTTGCTTTTTTTCTTACATATTCAGTTGTTTTTTACGTAATTTTGAGATAACTTTGCACTGATTTCACTATCTCTAAGTAAGAGATTTATCAAGGGGTCCCCGTTGATTTTAAAATTTGTTTGGTTGGAGACATCTCACGCGATGTCACCACAATTTCGACTGTAAATCAATATGCGGACTGATATTGCGACCTGTACAGGTTTTATTTGGATAATGGATTGAAAAGGGTTATATTTGTAAAAACTTTCCTCATTCATCTATTACTTGATATGACTGAAACCCGCAATTTTCCTCTGACAGGCATGAGTTGCGCTTCATGCGCGACACGCATCGACAGAACCCTCAACGCATGCAAGGGTGTGCGCCACGCCGAGGTGAATTTCGCTACATCAGCTGCCCGGGTGGAGTTTGACGGCGATGTATGTTCGCCCGAGGATCTGCGCCGTGCGGTGCGCGAGGCCGGATACGATATGCTCATCACCGAGGATTCCGAAGTTCTGGATCTGCGCCAAAAAGCCGATTTCAGACGTCTGCGCAGAAACACGATCTTTGCGATTGCCCTCTCCATTCCCGTGGTCATCTACGGAATGTTGGGGATGCACTGGCCATACGCCAATTTGATAATGCTCCTTCTCTCCACACCGGTGGTTTTCGGGCCGGGACTGCGGTTCTTCCGCGGCGCATGGAAACAGTTGCGCCACGGCTCGGCCAACATGGACACGCTCGTGGCCCTGAGCACAGGTATCGCCTGGCTCTTCAGCGTGGCGAACATGGCCTTCCCCTCCTACTGGCTGGCCCACGGCATCCATCCCCACGTCTATTTCGAGGCTTCGGCCGTCATCATAGCCTTCATACTCCTCGGAAAACTCCTGGAGAGCCGGGCCAAAGGCAACACGGCTTCGGCCATACGCCGGCTGATGGGTCTGCGTCCCGACACCGTGACGAGGATTGCCCCGGACGGCACGCGCTCCGAAGTGGCCGTGGCCGACATAATGCCGGGCGACACCCTGGCCGTGCATCCCGGCGAGCGCGTGGCTGTGGATGGTACAGTGGCTTCGGGAGAATCATACGTAGATGAATCGATGCTGAGCGGCGAGCCGATTCCGGTAGGCAAGAGAGCGGGCGACAGAGTGTTTGCCGGCACCGTCAACACAAGCGGGGCCTTCACCTACACGGCCGACAAGGTGGGGGCCGACACGCTCCTGGCGCGTATCATACATAGTGTGCAGGAGGCCCAGGGAAGTCGTGCCCCGGTGCAAAGACTCGTCGACAAAATCGCCTCCATATTCGTGCCGGTGATATTGGGCATTTCGATCGTCACTTTCTTTATATGGCTCCTTTGCGACGGTACGGGTGGATTCACGCACGGACTACTCGCAGCCGTCACCGTGCTGGTGATAGCATGTCCCTGCGCACTGGGACTGGCCACGCCCACGGCCATCATGGTCGGCATAGGACGCGGAGCCGAGTCGGGCATACTCATCAAGGATGCCGAGGCCCTGGAGAGGGCGCCGGGCATCAACGCCGTGGTGCTCGATAAGACAGGAACTATCACCGTGGGGGCCCCCGCAGTGCAAGATACCATCACCTTCCGCGAAGACCCTGAAGCCTCCGCCATATTCAAGGCCCTTGAGCTTGAGTCGGAACACCCCCTGGGCAAAGCGATAACCGATGCTCTAGCAGATGTCACGCCCGCCTCCATCGGAGGATTCCAAGCTCTGAGCGGACGCGGGGTAGCCGGAGAACATGGCGGACGCGAATACTTTGCCGGTAACAGCCGCCTCATGGAGGAGGCGTGCATCGCCATTCCACCCCAAGCCGCCAAGGCCGCTGAGGAAATGACCCGCCGGGCCTGCTCCCTGGTATGGTTTGCCGACAGAGGGGGACTCATATCCCTGACCGGGATTTCCGACCCGGTGCGTCCCACGTCACGCGCAGCGATAGAAGAAATGGAAGCCATGGGCATCACCGTCTATATGCTCACGGGTGACCACCGGGAGACCGCCCGTGCCGTAGCGCGACAGGCGGGCATAAGCCATGCCGTGGCCGAAGTGCTTCCGCAGGAGAAAGCGGAATTCGTGAAACGTCTTCAAGCCGAGGGAAAACGTGTCGCGATGGTGGGCGACGGCATCAACGACAGCTCCGCCCTTGCCACGGCTGACCTCAGCATAGCCATGGGCACCGGTAGCGACATTGCCATCGACGTGGCGCAAGTCACCATAATCTCGTCAGACCTTCAGAAAATACCCCACGCCATACGCCTGGCGAAAGCGACGGTGCACACCATCCGGCAGAATCTATTCTGGGCTTTCATATACAATGTGATCGGAGTGCCCGTGGCCGCGGGTGTGCTATACCCCATCAACGGATTTCTCCTCAACCCCATGATTGCCGGAGCGGCAATGGCCTTCAGCAGCGTGAGCGTGGTTACCAACAGTCTTCTGCTCCGCAGCCGCCGCCTGGGGCCGCGGCGTCGGTCGGAAGAAACGGCTATCGCCACAGCCCGGCCCGCGGAATGTACAGTGGAAACAATGGCCCGGCCCGAAACCGCCACGCCCCTGCTGACAAAGACCAAAACAACAACGGTATATGATGTGGCCGACATGACCTGCTCACACTGCACGGCCCGTGTCACAAAAGTCATACTTGCCCTCGACGGGGTGGAGGAGGTGACGGTGGATCTCGTATCAGGCACAGCCACGGTCACCGGAGAGGCCGATCCGCAGAGAGTCATCGAGGCGATCTCCGCCGCAGGATACCCTGCGGCAATTCATAACTCAAACTTAGGATAATATGAATCGCATGAATCTTATAAGTCTTATGAGTCGTATAAATCTTATAAATCTTATAAGACGTAAAAATCATAGAAAATCGATCGGTAATATCGTCCTGCCCGGCATGCTCGCGGCGCTCGCCGTCGCCTCCGCCGCGGCGGGACGTTTCACGCCCGGCAAGGGTGAGTTCCTGCTTGACGGCGAGCCATTCGTGATCAAAGCCGCCGAACTGCATTACCCCCGCATACCCCGCCCCTACTGGGACCATCGTATAAAGATGGCCAAAGCCTTAGGCATGAACACCATCTGCATGTATGTCTTCTGGAACGCCCATGAATCCACGCCCGACACCTTCGACTTCACCGGGCAGAACGACATTGCCGAGTTCGTGCGCCTGTGTCAGGAAAACAACATGTACGTGATTCTGCGCCCCGGCCCATACGTCTGCGCCGAATGGGAAATGGGGGGCCTCCCATGGTGGCTCCTTCAGGATAAGGATATACGTCTCCGCGAGAATGATCCCCGCTTCCTGGAGCGCGTGGCCGGATTCGAGAAGGCCGTGGCCCGACAACTCTCCCCCCACACCATAGACAATGGCGGTCCGATACTGATGATACAGGTGGAGAATGAATACGGCTCCTACGGCAAAGACAAGGAGTATGTCGGGACCATACGTGATATGCTCCGAAAGGAGTATGGCGAGGATGTTGAGATGTTTCAGTGTGACTGGTCGTCAAACTTCCTTGACAACGGCCTTGACGACCTGACCTGGACCCTTAACTTCGGCACGGGCGCCGACATCGACCGCGAGTTCGCCCCGCTGCGCGAGTCGCGGCCCGACTCGCCGCTAATGTGTTCGGAATTCTGGAGCGGATGGTTTGACAAATGGGGCGCCGGCCACGAGACACGCCCTGCGGACGCAATGGTGCAGGGCATCTCCGACATGCTTGAAAAAGGTATCTCCTTCAGCCTCTACATGACCCACGGAGGCACCAACTGGGGACACTGGGCCGGAGCCAATTCCCCCGGGTACGCCCCCGACGTCACATCCTACGACTATGACGCCCCGATCAGCGAAAACGGCACTCCGACACAGAAGTATCATCTTCTCCGCACGGCTCTGAGTCACCATGCGGGGGATGAACTTCCCGCCGTGCCCGACACTATCCCGACAATCGCCGTGGACAGATTCAACTTCACGCAGGTGGCCCCCCTCTTAGACAATCTTCCCGAGCCTCATCGCGACAGGGACATACGCACGATGGAGGAATACGGTTTCGGCTACGGCTCTATACTCTACTCCACCACCCTCCCTACTCTTCCCGAAGGGACGCTCCTTACAGTGGACGAACCTCACGACTTCGCCCAGATTCTCCTTGACGGAACACTCATCGGCACCCTTGACCGCCGCCTCGGAGAGAAGGATATTACCCTCCCCGAAGTGAAGGGGAGCACACGTCTCGATATACTGGTAGAGGCCACCGGCAGAATCAACTTCGGACGTGCAATCAAGGATTTCAAAGGTATTTCAGAGGATGTTACCATCACCCTTCCCGGAACCCCGGAGCCGCAGCCGGTGAAGGAGTGGATGGTGTACCCCCTGGAGGATTCACCCGCTTATTACGACTCCCTGCGCTTTATCCCCCTCGCAGGCGTGGAGTCGGAAGAAGGCAAGCGGTTGCCGCGCGGAGCCTATCGGGGCACCTTCACCCTCACCTCACCCTCCGACACTTTCCTGGATTTCAGCAGCTGGGGCAAAGGGCTGGTATATGTCAACGGCCACGGCATAGGGCGCATCTGGCACATCGGGCCCCAGCAGACGCTCTATGTGCCGGGCTGCTGGCTGCGCGAGGGTGAGAACGATATAATGGTGTTTGACATCCTCGGACCCGAGGAGGTATCCTCGGAGGGGTTGCGGGCCCCGATACTCGACTCCCTGCGTCCGCTGACAACAGAAAAGGAGGCAGCCGGCACACCTGACCTGAGCCGCGCCTCCATACTACTTCAGGGCACATTCTCCGGCGACAGGGGATGGCAGAGAGCCGAAGCTGATTCGGCGGCCTCGGGAAGATATGCTGTGGTGGAGTTCACATGTTCCCACGACGGCGGCGACATACTCGGAGTGGCGGAATTATACCTCATCGGAGCCGACGGCACGCGCCTCTCGCGTGAGGCATGGAAAAGCATATACGCCGATTCCTCCGTCACGCAGGGCAACCATACCCCCGACAAAGCCTTCGATCTTCAGGAATCCACATACTGGCTCACGCAGGAGGGTAAGGAATATCCCCACCTCATCGTCATCGACATGGGCGGGGATTATGAAGTCAAGGGGATTGAATATCTCCCCCGCATGGAGAGCGGAGTCAAGGGGAGTGCCTCAGGATTCAGGCTCTTCCTGAGCGGGGAGGGTTTCCCCCTGCTTGAGTGAGCGCCCCTCGGCCTCACCGGAGGCCTGTCCCTGCGGGTTGCGCCTCGGACGCGTCGTGTAGTCACGCCAATAGGCCTTGCGCACCGGGCGGTCCACATCCTTTCCCTTGTGGCGGAACGTGATGACCGGCACATCATCCTCCGACATGGCGTCGGCTATGTACTCCGCTTCATCGCCGATGGAATCGCGGAAATTGTATACCCTCGACAGCGCCGTGCCCTCAGACGACATACGCCCGATGAGCACCTGCTCCGGCATATCCGAGAGATTGCGGCCCACGGGATAGACGGCCAGGCGGTAAGTGCGCTCCTCGTCCGCCATATCCTGGTCCGGGAGGTCGGCCATTGTGCCCTCGGCAGCCTCGGCGGCCTGCGCCCCGCGATCTCTGACGTTCTTATCCACGCGGTAGAGCGTGCCGTCGTCCGTACCTATGAGGCAGAAAGCGGGGGTCCACCCCTTGCGCATCTCGGGAGCGAGAGACTGTATCTCTTCCATCGCCAGGCGGTCACGCAGGGCTCTCTCGGCGTGGGATATGTAGTTGATCGAATAGAGCCCCTCGTCCACCCAGAGATAACTTCCGTCGCCGAAAGTCCATCCGCGCCATCCCGAGTCCTCCCAGTCTGCGGGGGTGATGCCAGACATCACGCGGCGCAGGGAGTCATCTACCATGATGGGGAAATAGGCCACCATCTGGGCCGAGTCCTTGATGTCCTGAAGGGGATAAGGACGCTCGATGGGATAGCGTGACAGGTGTGCCACCTGCATGGCGTCTCCCGAGGCGAAAGCCTGCCGCAGGGCCTCGGTGTCGGCCGGCGGCTTGGGGCGGTCGTCATCCTTTTCCGTCTTCCCGCCGCACGCGCCGACCATCGCGGCCAGCAGCATGATAGCCGACAGGGAGAGACACTCCTGCACCATACGCTTGATTCTTATATACGTCATCGTGCTCATAGACTCAATTGTTCTCCAGATTATAAGCTGTTAATTTTGACTCGGAATAGCGGCCGAGGAAATCGGCCATAAGTCTGAGGGGAGCGAAGCCGTCAAGCCGGGCCACGGTCTTGGTGCGGGAGACGGTTTCCTCCACGAAAAGGGTTTCGAATTCTTCCGTCCTGCGGCGTTTCAGCTGCGAGTTGGTGCGTCCGCGATAGGTGGAATGGGCGAGATAGTTCGCCTTGATGTTGCGGTCTCCCGCCTGGAGCTTCTTGAGCACGCTCGACTTGCTGACGGTGCCGATACCCGTGTTGTAGGCCAGGGCGGCCAGCAGCAGCGAGTCGGGTCCGAAACTGCGGTAGCGCGCGCAGAGCTTGGCCAAATCCTGGCGCAGGAGCTTGTCGGCCTGGGCCTCCGTCAGCGCCTTGCCCCGCGTGAACTTCTCGCCGGGAAGCACCTTGTGGCCATAACCTACAAGCGGCCAGTGTTTGGCCGAATGGAGGCCCTCATATTTCTTGATGATTTCCACGGCGTCATCGAAGGTGGGAGCCTTGGGGGTGCCTCCCCCTGTATGATTGCTCACCAACCCTACGCTGCTCATGACCATTATCAAGACTGCAAAGAGGAGTTTCTTCATACTTTTGGACTTTGGTTAATAATCGTGTGACACGGCAGCACTCCCCGCACTGGCGGGAAGGCGCCGACACACCGAAGGACGCTCCCCTTCGGGTGCGTCCTTCAATAAAACGCTGAGGCTCAATCCGGAGTTGTGCGGATGATGCCAAAAAATGTTAAGATCCGATCCTTAATACTCGCTCCAGTCCTTGATCTCGATGTCATCGAGGCTCATGGAGGTGAAGGCGTTGATGAAGGCATCGGCCAGACGCCCGTTGGTGATGAGCGGAATATTGAGGTCCACTGCCGCGCGGCGAATGCGGTAGCCGTCGCTCAGCTCGGTGGGAGTAAGATTCTTAGGCACGTTGACCACCAGGTCTATCTCCTTGTCGTGGAGCAGGTCGAGGGCCTGGGGATACTGTCCCGTGCTCGAGGGGGGATAGGCGCAGAGCGAGGGTATGCCGTTATCGTTGAGATAGCGGTGAGTGCCCGGAGTGGCATATATCTTGTAGCCATGCTTGAAGAGCTTCTGGGCGGAGTGGAGCAGGTCGGCCTTCTGCTTTGCGCCTCCGGTGCTCAGAAGCACCGAGCGGCTCGGTATGCGCTGTCCCACGGAGAGCATCGCCTTGAGGATAGCCTCATCCGTATCCACGCCTATGCATCCCACCTCGCCTGTGGAGCTCATGTCCACGCCCAGCACCGGGTCGGAACCCTGAAGACGCGAGAAGGAGAACTGCGAGGCCTTGATGCCGACATAATCCAGATCAAACGAACTCTTGTGCAGCTTCTCCACCGGGATGCCGAGCATCACCTTGGTAGCCAGGTCGATAAAGTTGATTTTAAGCACCTTGCTCACGAAGGGGAAGGAGCGCGAGGCGCGGAGGTTGCACTCTATAACCTTGATCTCGTTGTTCTTGGCCAGGAACTGGATATTGAACGGCCCTGAAATCTTGAGCGCGGCGGCTATCTGGCCCGACACCTTCTTGATGCGGCGCATGGTCTCCACATAAAGTTTCTGCGGAGGGAATTGTATTGTGGCGTCACCGGAATGGACGCCGGCAAACTCGATGTGCTCGCTGATGGCGTAGGCCTTTATCTCGCCGTCCTGAGCCACGGCGTCCATCTCGATCTCCTTGGCTCCCTGGATAAACTCGCTGACCACCACCGGGTGTTCCTTCGACACGTTGGCGGCAAGGCGCAGGAAGCGCTCCAGCTCCTCGGGATTGCTGCACACGTTCATGGCCGCGCCGGAGAGCACGTAACTCGGACGCACGAGCACCGGGAAGCCGACCTCACCGATGAACTCGTTGATGTCGGCCATGGAGGTCAGCTCTCTCCAGCGGGGCTGGTCGATGCCCAGGTCGTCGAGCATCTGCGAGAACTTGTGACGGTCTTCGGCATTATCGATGCTGCGGGCCGTGGTGCCGAGGATGTTCACGCCCTCGGCGTCAAGACGCATGGCGAGATTGTTGGGAATCTGTCCGCCCACGCTCACTATCGTGCCGTAGGGCTGCTCCATTTCGAGAATGTCCATCACGCGCTCGAAAGTCAGCTCGTCGAAATAGAGGCGGTCACACATATCGTAGTCTGTGGAGACAGTCTCGGGATTGTAGTTGATCATCACCGAGCGCCATCCCTCCTTCTTAACGGTCATCAGGGCATTGACCGAACACCAGTCGAACTCCACCGATGATCCGATGCGGTAGGCTCCCGATCCGAGCACCACTATCGAGCGGTGGTCGTGCTGGAACTCAATGTCATCGGTGGTGCCATTGTATGTGACGTATAAATAATTGGTCTGGGCCGGATACTCTCCCCCCATAGTGTCGATCTGTTTCACCACGGGCACTATGCCGCGCTCCTTGCGGTGAGCGCGCACGCGCAGGGCGGCATCGGCACCGTTGCCCATCTCCTCCTTGAAAAGGGCACGCGCCACCTGGAAGTCCGAGAACCCCTGCTTCTTCGCCAGGAGGAGAAGCTCGTCGGGAAGTTCTTCGAGGGAGTTGAATTTATCCAGCTCGTGCTCCGTGGTGATGATGTTCTCAAGTTTGTAGAGGAACCACCGGTCAATTTTCGTCAGCTCGTGGATTCGCTCCACGCTGTAGCCGCGCTGCATGGCGTCCGCTATCACGAAAATACGGCGGTCCGTGGGTTCGCGCAGGGCGCGGTCGATGTCGGCCACCTTGATTTCCTTATTGCCGGTGAAACCGTGCATCCCCTGCCCTATCATGCGCAGACCCTTCTGCATGGCCTCCTCGAAGGTACGGCCTATGGCCATCACTTCTCCCACCGATTTCATGGAGGAACCGATCTCGCGGCGCACGCCGTGGAATTTTCCGAGGTCCCAGCGCGGGAGCTTCACCACCACGTAGTCAAGCGCCGGCTCGAAGAAGGCCGTGGTTTCCTTCGTGACGGAGTTCTTGAGGTCGAAGAGTCCGTAGCCCAGGCCCAGCTTGGCGGCCACGAAAGCCAGGGGAAAACCGGTGGCCTTCGACGCCAGGGCCGACGAGCGGCTCAGGCGGGCATTGACCTCGATGACGCGGTAGTCCATCGACTCGGGGTCGAAAGCATACTGCACGTTACACTCTCCCACGATGCCGATGTGGCGTATGATGTTGATGGCGAGTTTGCGCAGATAGTGGTAATCCTCGTTGGTGAGCGTCTGCGAGGGAGCCACTACGATGCTCTCGCCGGTGTGGATGCCCAGCGGGTCGAGATTCTCCATATTGCAGACGGTGATGCAGTTGTCGAAGCGATCGCGCACCACCTCATACTCCACCTCCTTCCATCCCTTGAGGGATTTCTCCACCAGCACCTGCGGGGAGAACGAGAGGGCCTTCTCGGTGAGGGCCACCAGCTCCTCGCGGTTGTCGCAGAAGCCCGAGCCGAGACCTCCGAGGGCGTATGCGGCACGCACTATGACGGGATAACCCAGGGCCTCGGCGGCGCGTACTGCCTCGTCGATGCTCTCCACGGCCTCGCTCCTGATGGTCTTCACGCCGATCTCATCGAGCTTGCGCACGAAGAGCTCGCGGTCTTCGGTGTCCATGATGGCGCGTACCGGCGTGCCGAGCACCTTCACTCCATACTCCTCGAACACCCCCTCCTGATACAGCTCCACGCCGCAGTTCAGGGCCGTCTGTCCTCCGAAGGAGAGCAGCACACCGTCGGGGCGCTCCTTCTCTATGACGCGCTTCACGAAATAGGGCGTCACCGGCAGGAAGTAGATCTTGTCGGCAAACCCCTCGGAGGTCTGCACCGTGGCGATATTGGGATTGATGAGCACCGTCTCCACTCCCTCCTCGCGCAGGGCCTTGATGGCCTGCGAGCCGGAATAGTCAAACTCTCCGGCCTCTCCTATCTTGAGGGCGCCGCTGCCTAAGAGCAGCACTTTCTTCACATTGTGGGGTTTGGATGATTCGGAATTGTTATTATGGTGTGACATTTTTCGTAATTGTTGGGTGTGGAATCAGAGGCGTGCTATAAACTCGTCGAAAAGGAACTCCGTGTCCTTCGGTCCCGAACTTGCCTCGGGATGGAACTGCGCCGAGAAGAAGGGCTTGCTCCTGTGGCGGATACCCTCGTTGGTGCCATCGTTCATGTTGACGAAAGCCGGCTCCCAGTCCTCGGGGAGAGTGGTGTGGTCCACGGCGAAGCCATGATTTTGCGAGGTGACGAAACATTGTTCGGTGCCCACGCGGCGCACGGGCTGGTTGTGGCTTCTGTGGCCGTACTTGAGCTTGTAGATTCTGGCTCCGGCTGCCTTGGAGAGCAACTGATTGCCCATGCAGATGCCCCATATAGGCTTGTCTCCCTTCATGGCCACGCGCAGATGCTCCACGGTCTTGTCCACCATGTCGGGATTGCCCGGGCCGTTGGAAATGAAGAGTCCGTCATACTCCAGGGTGTTGAAATCGTAGTCCCAGGGCACTCTGATTACCCTCACTCCCCTGCGGGTGAGGCAGCGTATGATGTTGTGCTTGACTCCGCAGTCCACGAGCACCACGGTCTTCTCCCCCTCGCCGTGCACTTCCGGCTCTTTGCATGACACTTTGGCCACGAGATTCTCCCTGTTGGGGTCATACCACTCCGGCTCCTCGGCCCCCTCCACCACGATTTTGCCGAGCATGGAGCCTCGCTCGCGCAGCAGCTTGGTCAGTGCGCGGGTGTCGATGTCGTAGATTCCGGGGATTTTCTCCTCCTTGAGCCAGTCGGAGAGGGAGCGGTCGGCCTGCCAGTGGGAGTGGTGCCAGCTGTAATCCTGGGCTATAATGGCGCGTGCGTGGATGTGGTCGCTCTCGTAATATTCACTCACGTCGTCTTTTTTGCGCCTCGGGGGCACACCGTAGTTGCCGAGAATGGGATAGGTGGTGACGAGTATCTGACCCTCGTAGGATGGATCGGTCAATGATTCGGGATACCCTGTCATCGCGGTGTTGAAAACTGTTTCTCCGGCTGTCGAACCTTCATAGCCGAAAGACTTACCTTCAAAGATGGTGCCGTCTTCCAGAATCAGACGGGCTTTGAGGATTTGGCGCATAAAAACTTCTGTTGGGAATTTTCTGCCTGCAAAGTTAATCATTTTTTTGCATACTGCCATCATTTCGCCTCTTCAAACGTCAAAAAAAGACGATGTCCCGGCGGGGACATCGTCTTTTCATATTCATTATGGAGAGGGAACTTACTTGTGGTAATAGTTCTTGCCCTGCGAGTAGCCGTAGGCGTAGCGGTATGCTCCCACTCCGGAGCAACCGTTGAGCAGGACGGCCACGTTGCGGTATTTCTTCTCCTGATAGATCTTCTCGATTTCGGGTATCATGCTGCGCTCGAACACTCCCGCACGCACCACCACGATAGTACGCTCCGTCAGGGTATTGATGATTCTCGCGTCGCCTATCATCTCCATCGGCGGGCAGTCGAAGAAGATGTAGTCATACTCGGCGCTCAGCTCCTGCACGGCCTTGTCAAGACGTCCGTTCTCGATAAGCTCCGTGGGGTTGGGGGGGAGTTTGCCGGCGGGGATCACGTAGAGGCTCTGATCCTCGTTGAATTTCATCACGACCTCGTTGATATCCTTCACCTGGCCGGAGAGATACTGCGTCAGACCCACCTTGGGGCTTCCGACGAAGGCACCGGCCGAACCGCGGCGCAGGTCACAGTCGATGACAAGCACCTTAGCCCCGCGGATGGCGAGAGACATGCCGAGGTTGAGGGTGATGAAGGTCTTGCCGCTGCCGGGGTTGAAGGAGGTGATCATGATGCGGCGCGCGCCGGGGAGCTCCTTGTCGCCCTGGAGCATGAAATTGAGGTTTGTGCGCACCACGCGGAACGCCTCGTTGATGACGTTTCGGTTGGCGGGCTGCACCACCATCATGGTGTCCTTGTTCTCGCCGCGCTTCACCTTCACCACAGGGAGTTCGCCCAGGAAGGGAGCCGTCACGTTCTTAAGGTCCTTGCGGCCACGCACCTTGGTGTTGTTGATGGCCTTGACATACTCCACGCCGAAGGGGATGAGCAGACCCACGATGAAGGCCAGGCCGAGTATCTTGGTACGCTGCGGACCCGTGGGCTGCGGCACGCCGGTCGGGCGGGTGATGATGCGGGTGTTGTAGGCGGTGAAGGCCTGGTTGAGCTCATTCTCCTCACGCTTCTGGAGCAGATAGAGGTAGAGGGACTCCTTCACCTTCTGCTGACGCTCCACGCTGAGGAGGTATTTGGCCTGCGTCGGGCTGGCGGCGATGCGTGCCGAGAGGGCGCCCTGCGAACCGCGCAGGTTGGAGATGTCGGTGGAGAGGGCCTTGATCTGGTTGTCGATGGAAGCCACGATGGAGGTGCGCATCGAGCCGAGGCGGGCGTCGATGTCGGTCACGAGGGGGTTGGTCTCCGAGGAGTTGGCCACAAGCGAGTTGCGCTGAAGCACGAGCTGGTTGTAGTCGGCTATCAGCTTCTCGATGCTGGTGTTCTCGATACCGGTGTTGGCGGGGAGCACATGATCGTTACGCGCATCCTTCATGAGGTGCTCGCGCAGGTAGCGGGTCATTTGCAGACGGTTGCCAAGTTCCACGAGCTTCTGGCTCGTCTCCTGGTTTTCCGTCACATACATGGCGGCGGTCTGCGCCACGTCGGGAATCATGTGGGCCGACTTATAGGAGGAGATGTCCTGGTCCACTGTGCCCAGTTCGTTCTCGATCACGCCGAGACGCTCGTTGATGAAGTTGGAGGTGGAGACGGCTATCTGGTTCTTGTCGAGAATCCACTGCTCGTTGTAGGCCTCGATGAGGGCGTTGAGCACATCCTCGGCCTTCTGGGCGGAGGCGTCTGTAATGGAGAGGTCGATGACGGTGCCGTCATTCTTCTGCTCCTTCACCTCCAGGCGTCCCGTCCACGTGGCCACGGCCCCCTTGAGGGAACTGCGGTTGACGCGGATATTGTAATCCTCGTCCGGATCATAATATGGAGTCTTGTCGACTACCACCACGCCGATGGGTGTGGAGATCTTCGTGCCGAAGGCCACGGGCTTTGACATGGTGTATTCATACTTCTCGCCGTCCATCTTCAGGTCGCTCAGTGTGATCTTTCCGCCGGGAGCGACGTGCACCTCCACAGTGGCGCTCTTGCTCTCCACCATTGTCGGGAAGGAGACGTTGATGGGGAGCGTGGCTCCGTAGAGGGGCTGCTGCTTGAGGCCCTTGCGGGTGGAGTAGCTGATGTCGAGCTTGAGTCGCTTCACCACCTTCTCCATCAGGTCGGGAGACTGGAAATAGGCCATCTCGTTGTAGAGGTTGGTGTTGCCCGTGGTGAGACCCATGTCGGCAAACGTGGCCATGGCGCTGTTGGTGGCGCCGTTGTTCTCGTCCTTGATCTCAATGGCGGCCGAGCGTGTGTAGACATTCGGGGTGCGTGCGAGGTAGAGCACTGCCAGACACAAGCATACCACCACCGAAAACACTATCCATTTCCAGTGGCTCAGCGTGGTCTGGAACACCTCCATGAGCGAGATCTGTGTCGTCTGCACCTGAGTGGAAGGCGCCACACTCACCACCGGAGGGACCTGGTTGTTGATTTCCATATATGCGTACTGTTGTATTGTTGTTTCGCAGTTAGTCGTGTGTTTGCCCTAAAGGGTGATTTTTTTGCAAAGTTAGATAATGTTGGGCGATTTTAAAAATAAAATTCCGCAAAAATATTTGTATTCCGGTGATTTTTTGTTATCGGGACTCTTCCTGTGTTCTGTCTCACAGCGGAAACGACACTGCCGTAGTCAGGAATTTCTAAATTCTTTCGGGGAGAGTCCGGTGCGTTTCTTGAAATATTTGCCGAAAAACGACTGCGTGGGGAAATGCAGGAGTTCCGAGATCTGCTGCACGTTGAGAGTCGAGGATTTCAGGAGCACCTTCGCCTCGAGAATCACGAAACGCTCTATCCATTCGGCGGCTGACTGGCCTGTCTGCGCCTTGATGGTGCGCGACAGATGCTTGGGAGTCACCGCCAGGGCGGCGGCGTAGAAGTCAAGGAAACGCTCCTCGCGGAAATGCTCCTCCACCAGGGCCAGGAACCGGTCGCTCAGCCTTCCGGCCGTGTCGCTCCAGTCGCGGGCGGAGGGACAGTAGGTGCGCCCCACCACATGATAATAGAAGGAGAGGACACTGAAGAGCATCGCATTGTAGCGGTAGGGATTGTCGAAATCCCTGTATGTCCGGTAAAGCAGCGTGTACATGTCGTCATACTGCTGCGTCATCTCGGGAGGGATCTGCCTTATGGGAGAGGTGAAAATGTAGTTGAGCGTGCGGATGTCGTTGACCGCCATGAATATGGAGCGTATAAACTTCCTTGACATCACCATGCAGGAGGCCCGCAGGTCGGGGGTGCATTTCACTGCCTGGAGTATCTCCCCGGCGCGTATGTTGACCACACACGGGGCCTGGATTCTGTATTTTCTGAGGTTGATCTCCAGCTCCCCGCTGCCGCTGCTGACATACACGGACACGGAGGCGGAAAACTTCACCGGCCCGCTGACGGTCGATATGATTGCCGCGTCAAATCCGGTGTAGACCCAGAAGTCGCTGTCGAGTATGTCGGCCACGTTCTCGGGAAGTTTCACGCTGTATTTCAATTCAAGATCCATAGTCTGTCAGATGTGGCGCACAAGGCCCGTATGTGTGTTAAAATTCAAACCAACTCTAAAATCAGTGACAAAATTAATAATTTTTTTCAAATCCGGCGAACATCCGCCAACTTTGCTTGTTTGAAATTCAGAAATGTGAAATTAACAATATCTCAGCCATGAACCCTACTCTGCATCTCATCGTCCTCCTCATCACGGCACTGCTGGTGGTATCGCCGGCCCTCGTTGCTTTCCGCCACACCCGCCGCTCCTCCCCCGTCCCGGTGCCCGCGACCGCGATGCAGCGCAGAGAGTCGGCTTCCCGGTAGCAGTCCGTTCCCGGACCATAGCGAAAAGTACAAAGAGTTCCCCTCCCCTGAAAAGGAGGGGAATTTTATTGCACATCTGCGGGAAATGTATTAAATTTGTGGCGGCGTCAGTGACGCCTACCTGAATCTATACCGTATATATCTGACACATCATGAGTTCGATCAAGAATTCAAAATACATGATTCCCCTCGGACATCTGGCCGCATTGCTCACCGTCATGGCCTGGGGCTCCTCGTTTATATGCACAAAAGTGCTGATGGAGGAGGGGGGATTCACCCCGGTGGAGACCTACATCTACCGTTTCGCCCTGGCATACCTCGTACTGCTCGTATTCACCATACGCCACATACGCTCGCGCTCCTGGCGCGACGAGCTGCAGTTCTTCCTCTGCGGCATCTGCTCCGGCACGGTCTATTTCATCACCGAGAACTACGCCCTGCTCAACACCTCCGCCGGCAACGTTTCCCTCCTCTCGGGCATCTCCCCCATATTCACCACCCTGCTGATGGCCCTCATCTACAAGACCCGCGTCAGCAAGGGCGTGATGTTGGGTTCGCTGGCCGCTTTCATCGGAGTGGGATGCGTGATCTTCAGCACTCCCCTCGCCCAGGGACTCGGGATGGAAATCAATCCCCTCGGTGACCTCCTGGCCCTTTCCTCCGCCCTGTCGTGGGCCATATACGCCGTGGCCATCAAGAGCCTCATACCCCATTACAGCACATTCTTCGTGACGCGCAAGCTCTTCTTCTACGGCGTCATCACGGCCATTCCCTTCCTTCTCGCGCAGAATGAGCCCACCCACCTCGCCACGCTCTTCACCACCCCGCACTATCTGCTCAACCTCCTCTTCCTGGTGCTGATGTGCTCCCTTATGGCCTACATCTTCTGGAACGAGGCGATGAAGATTATCGGCCCCGTCTCCACCAACAACTATCTTTATCTCCAGGCCCCCGTCACGATGATTGTGGCCTACTTCGTCTTCGGCGAGCAAATATACGCCCTCGGCTACGTGGGGTGCGTGCTCATCATCGGAGGCCTCATGATGGCCGACAAGTACAGCCGCTAAAACAACTACAGCCGCTAAAAATCCGGCTGAATGTTTTGCACTCCCGGCGGGAAATATTAACTTTGCACACGCAATGAAGACCACTGACGACAAGCCGAGCCGCGCGGAGGCCGCCGAAAGGACATTCGCGGAGTTTCTCAGCGCCTCCGGGCTGCGCAAGACGCCGGAACGCTTTGAAATCCTGAGCCGCGTGCTGGAGATAAAGGGACACTTCGGAGTCGACTATCTCCACGGGCTGATGGAGGAATCGGGCTATCACGTCAGCCGCGCCACGGTCTACAACACCCTGGATCTTCTCCTTGACTGCGGCCTGATACGTCGCCATATCTTCGAGACACACCAGGCCCGGTATGAAGTGGCCGGGACAAGCCACTTCCATCTCGTCTGCACCCGCTGCGGACGCATCTCCGAAGCCGACGACCGCCAGATAGCCCGCGCTCTCGACTCGATAAGACACGGCGATTTCCGCCCGGCCTATTTCTCCGCCACTGTCTACGGACTCTGCGGCGACTGCATGGCCGGCGAAAAGAGCCCGCAACACAAGTCAAGAAAGAAAACACGTTTAACCTAACAATCTAAAAAAAACCAGACGACAATGGCAAAAGTTAAGCCTTTCAAGGGTGTCCGCCCCCCCAAAGAGATGGTGGAAGAGGTAGTTTCGCGTCCCTACGACGTGCTCAATTCCGAAGAGGCACGCAAGGAAGCGGAGGGCAACGAGAAGTCGCTCTACCACATCATCAAGCCCGAAATCGACTTCGAGCCGGGCACCGACGAGCATGACCCCAAGGTCTATGACAAGGCCGTGGAGAACTTCCGCATGTTCCAGGACAAGGGATGGCTCGTGCAGGACGACAAGGAGAAATACTATATCTACGCCCAGACCATGGACGGCCGCACGCAGTACGGCTTCGTGGTGGCAGCCTGGGTCAACGACTATATGGAGGGCCGAATCAAGAAGCATGAGCTCACCCGCCGCGACAAGGAGGAGGACCGCATGAAGCACGTGCGCGTCAACAACGCCAACATTGAGCCTGTCTTCTTCGCCTTCCCCGACAACGAGAAGCTCGAGGAAATCATTCGCACCGTCACCGCCGGCACGCCCGAGTATGACTTCGTGGCCCCCGACGGATTCGGCCACACCCTCTGGGTGATCGAGGACCCGGAGATGATCGAGACCGTCACCGCCGAGTTTGACAAGATCCCCAACCTCTACATCGCCGACGGCCACCATCGCAGCGCAGCTGCCGCTCTCGTGGGCAACGAGAAGGCCCAGCAGAACCCCAACCATAAGGGGGACGAGGAATACAACTACTTCCTGGCCGTGGCCTTCCCTGCCTCACACCTCAAGATCATCGACTACAACCGCGTGGTGCGCGACCTCAACGGCCTGACACCCGAGGAGTTCCTGGCCAAGGTGGGCGAGAACTTCATCGTGGAGGAGAAGGGCACCGAGATCTACCAGCCCTCCGGCCTGCACAATTTCTCCCTCTACATGGACGGCAAGTGGTATTCCCTCACCGCCAAGGAGGGCACCTACGATGACAAGGATCCCATCGGCGTGCTCGATGTGACCGTGTCTTCGGACCTCATCCTGCGCGACATCCTCGGCATCACCGACCTGCGCAGCGACAAGCGCATCGACTTCGTGGGCGGCATCCGCGGCCTCGGCGAACTCAAGCGCCGCGTCGACAGCGGAGAGATGAAGATGGCCCTCGCCCTCTATCCCGTCACCATGGACCAGCTCATCAACATCGCCGACACGGGCAACATCATGCCCCCGAAGACCACATGGTTCGAGCCCAAGCTCCGCTCCGGCCTCGTGATCCACAAACTCGACTGATTTCGGGCCTATCCCTGAAAGAAAAGAAAGCCTCCCCCGCGCATCGGCTGGGAAGGCTTTCTTTTTATCATCAGTTTACCACATTCTTCGGCGCTCCGGCCAGATAGGAGAGTATATTGCTTATGGCTATGCGCAGCAAACGCGCCCGCGCCTCGTGGGTGGCCCAAGCGATGTGGGGCGTCACCACGCAGTGAGGGGCGTGAAGCAGGGGATTGTCAGGCTTCGGGGGCTCGGTGGAGAGCACGTCCACGCCGGCCCCATAGATCTCGCCCCGCTCCAGGGCCTCGGCCAAAGCCGTCTCGTCCACCACTCCGCCGCGCGAGGTGTTGATAAGGATGGCCGTGCGCTTCATCAGCGCCAGCCTTCCGGCGTTGACGAGCTTCTCCGTCTCCGGAGTCAGCGGGCAGTGGATGGTCACGATGTCACTGCGGCGGAAGACATCGTCGAGATCGGCCTTCACCACTCCCTCCGGCAATGCATCCTGCGGTTTCGAGGTCGAGGCGAGCACCTTCATGCCGAAGCCCCGGGCTATGCGTGCCACGGCGTGGCCGATGTTGCCGAAGCCCACTATTCCCACTGTCTTGCCGTGAAGCTCCATCAGCGGCCACGAGAGATAGGAGAAATCAGCGCACTGCGCCCACTCCCCCTCGCGTATGGCCGAAGTGTATGACTCCACCCTCTGCACTATGGCAAGAATGAGCGCCCACACCTCCTGGGCCACCGACTCCGTGCTGTAAGCCGGGATATTCGTCACGGTGATGCCATGGGCCGTGGCCGCCATGAGATCCACCACGTTGGTACCCGTGGCCAAGACGCCTATGTAGCGGGCGTCTGGCATACGGTCGAGCATTTCGGCCGTGATGACTGTCTTATTGGTGAGGATGAACTCGTATCCCCGGCAACGCTCCACCACCTCAGAGGGGGCCGTGCGGTCATATATGCGCACCTCGCCGAGCGTGTCCAGCTCCTGCCATGAGAGATCACCGGGATTGATGGTGTATCCGTCCAATACCACTATTTTCATATCTTCATAATTATTTTTGCTCAGCGGCGCAGGCTTCCGGCAGGAAACCCTGCTCCGCGAGATATTTGAGAAAAACTTCCGAGAGAGACTCGTTCATCGAGCGGGGATAGCGCACCTCGGCGAATACCTGCGCGAGATTATCCTTGCCGTTCTCCTTCACGTATCCCATGTTGGGTGCATACTCCTCCTTGCTCTTGAAAAGCCGGAGCACCTCGCCGTCGCTCCACTCGGGATATTCCTCCTGTGCCACCACGGCCTGCATGGGGAGACGCTCCGTCTCCTCCCCCTCCTCCGCGGGCCACCCCAGGGCGAGCGCCCCTACGGGCACCACCAGCTCCGGCAGACGCAGCAACTTGGATATGGCCGGGGCGTTGAATGTCACCGTGCCGAGCCAGCACGTGCCGAGGCCCTCCATCTCGGCGATGGTGGCTATCTGCTGGGTGAGGGCCGTGGCGTCGGCCACGGCCGAAGTAAACGACAGGAAATTGTCAAAACCGGCGTCGGCTCCGCGCAGGGCACACCAGCGCGTGAAGCGGTTGAAATCGGCGCACACCGTCAGCAGCACGGGAGCATCGGCAGCCGCGGGCTGATTGAAATGCGCCGCCGCCAGGGCCTCGCGGCGTGCGGGTTCGCGCGTCACTATCACCGTGTAAAGCTGCATGTTGCCGCACGTGGGAGCCTTCACGGCACGCTCCAGTATCGACTCCACCAGAGCCGGCGGCACCTCCCTCCCGGAGAAGCGGCGCACGGTACGCCTTGACTGAAAATAGTTTTCCGGATTCTTCATCACTTTATGAACTTTCACATTTTCACATATTTACCGAAAACAGCGGGAAATTATACTCTCGCGCGTGTTGTATATGTGTATGTTTTTGGTTAATTTTGCACAAAGATAACATACCCCCGGCATCTTTCCAAACACGGGGCACAAAATATTACATTTGATCCCGATGGACCAGTCTTCCTCCACGCAGCAGGTGCAGTCACCCCTCACCCCCACATATACGTATGATCAGGCATACGCCGCTTCGCTCGAATACTTCAAAGGCGACGAACTCGCCGCGAGAGTGTGGGCCAGCAAATACGCGCTCAAGGATTCTTTCGGCAATCTTTTCGAGCTGACGCCCGACGATATGCACCGCCGCATCGCCCGTGAACTCGCCCGCATCGAGTCTAAATATCCCAATCCCCTCTCCGAAGAGGATATCTACGGCATACTCAAAGATTTCCGTTATGTCGTGCCCCAGGGGAGCCCCATGGCCGGCATCGGCAACGACCACCAGGTAGGCTCCCTCTCCAACTGCTTCGTCATCGGACTCGACGGCTCGCCCGATTCCTACGGCGGCATCATCAAGATAGACGAGGAGCAGGTGCAGCTCATGAAGCGCCGCGGAGGCGTGGGCCATGACCTGAGCCACATCCGTCCCAAGGGACAGCCCGTCAAGAACTCCGCCCTCACCTCCACGGGACTCGTGCCCTTCATGGAGCGTTACAGCAATTCCACACGCGAGGTGGCCCAGGACGGCCGCCGCGGTGCGCTGATGCTCACCGTCAGCATCAAGCATCCCGATTCGGAGCGCTTCATCGACGCCAAGATGACCGAAGGGAAGGTGACGGGTGCCAACGTCAGCGTCCGCGTGGACGACGCCTTCATGCAGGCCGCCATCGACAATACCCCCTATATCCGCACTTTCCCCGTCGATTCCCCCGATCCGGAGGTGAAAGTGGAGACAGATGCACGCGCCCTCTGGCACAAGATAGTGCACAATGCCTGGAAAAGTGCCGAGCCCGGAGTGCTCTTCTGGGACACTATCACCCGCGAGTCAGTACCTGACTGCTACGCCGACAAGGGGTTCCGCACCATCTCCACCAACCCCTGCGGCGAGATTCCCCTCTGCCCCTACGACAGCTGCCGTCTCGTGGCCATCAATCTCTACTCCTACGTGAGGAATCCCTTTACGCCGGAGGCCTCGTTTGATTTCGACCTCTTCCGCCGCCACGCCGCGATGACGCAGCGCGTGCTCGATGACATCATCGACCTGGAGATGGAGAAAATCGAGACCATAATCGCCAAGATAAACTCAGACCCCGAGACGATGGAGGTGAAGGCCACCGAGCTGCACCTCTGGGAGAAGATACGCGACAAGACCCTTCTCGGCCGACGCACCGGATGCGGCACCACCGGCGAGGGTGACATGCTCGCCGCCCTCGGGCTGCGCTACGGCACCCCCGAGGCCACGGCTTTCTCCGCCGAAGTCCACAAGCAACTCGCCCTGGCCTACTACCGCGCCTCGGTGGACACCGCCCGCGAGCGCGGGGCTTTCCCCGTCTACGATGCGGAAAGGGAGAAAAACAATCCCTTCATCCTCCGCCTCAAGGAGGCCGACCCGGCCCTCTACGAGGACATGGTGAAGTATGGCCGACGCAACATAGCATGTCTCACCATCGCCCCCACGGGCACCACTTCGCTCATGACGCAGACCACCTCCGGCATAGAGCCGGTCTTCCTCCCCGTCTACAAGCGCCGCCGCAAGGTCAACCCCAACGACGCCAACGTGACGATAGATTTCGTGGACGAGGTGGGAGACGCCTTTGAGGAATACACCGTCTACCACCATAAATTCCTCGAATGGATGCGCGTGCAGGGCATCGATCCCCACAAGAACATGAGTGCCGCCGAGCTTGACGAACTCGTGGCGGCCTCCCCCTACCACCTCGCCACGAGCAACGACATCGACTGGGTGGAGAAGGTGCGTATGCAGGGAGCCGTGCAGAAATGGGTGGACCATTCCATCTCCGTCACCATCAATCTTCCCGCCGATGTCGACGAGGAACTGGTGGGGCGACTCTACGTGGAGGCCTGGAGGCAGGGATGCAAGGGGTGTACCGTCTACCGCGACGGCTCGCGCAACAATGTGCTGGAAGCCGTCAGCTCCTCCAAGTCCATCCCCGCCGCGCATGAGCTTATCCATCATTCGCGCGTGATGAAACGTCCCGTGGAGCTTGAGGCCGATGTGGTGCGCTTCCAGAACAACAAGGAGAAATGGATAGCCTTCGTGGGTCTCGATGACAAGGGACAACCCTACGAGATCTTCACCGGCCTGGCCGATGACGAGGAGGGCCTCTTCTGCCCCAAGAGCGTCACCCACGGCAAAATCATCAAGGCCACGGACTCCGAGGGGCGCAAGCGATATGACTTCCAGTTTATCAACAAGCGCGGCTACAAGACCACCATCGAGGGGCTTAGCGGGAAGTTCAATCCCGAGTTCTGGAACTACGCCAAACTTATCTCCGGTGTGCTCCGCTACGGCATGCCCATCGACCAGGTGCTCAAGCTCGTCGGGAGCCTCGACCTGGATTCCGACAGCATCAACACCTGGAAGAACGGCGTGGAGCGTGCCTTGAAGAAATATATCCCCAACGGCACGGGAGCCACCGGACAGAAATGCCCGCAATGCGGCTCCGAGTCGCTGGTCTACCAGGAGGGATGCCTGATCTGCAAGAACTGCGGCAATTCCCGCTGCGGATGAACCCGAAACTAATAAATCCTTACATAACTAATACTCAGATGAATATCAGACTGCACATCAACTACCACACCGAGTGGGGACAGGCGCTGTACGTCTACGGAGGCGTTAAGGCCCTCGGCGACGGCGATCCTCGCAAGGGGGCGCCCATGCACCTCGAGGGTCCCGATATGTGGACGCTTGACCTTAACCTTCCCGATGACACCCCGGAGTTTGAATACAATTTCGTGGTGAAGGCTCCCGAGCAGGAGTGGCGTTTCGAGTGGGGAATGCCCCACGTGTTCCGCCCCTCGCGCGAGGTGAGCATCTACAATATCTTCGACTCCTGGAACGGCGTGCCCCATGACAAGCCCTACTACTCCTCGGCTTTCGTTGACGGTATGCTCGCCCGCACGGGACGCGCTCCCCTCCCCCCCGTGGCTCCCTCCACGGCCAATATGCGCATTTTCGCCCCCATGGTCAATCCCGACGAGATTCTCGCCGTCAGCGGCGAGGGCGAGGCCCTGGGCAACTGGGACCCCGCAAAGGCCATCCGCCTCAGCGATGCCCGCTATCCCCTCTGGGAGTGCAACATACCCCTCTCGGGCGTGAAAGTGCCGTTTGAATACAAATTCCTCATTATCTCCAAGTCCACCGGCGAAGTCCGCGCCTGGGAGGCACGCGACAACCGCGTCTTCGGCATCTCCCTTTCCTCCCCCGCCGAGCAGATCGTCATCGATGGCCTGCGCTTCGTCAATCCCCGTGGCGACTGGAAGGGTGCCGGCACGGCGATTCCTGTTTTCTCCATCCGCACCGAAGAGGACTGGGGCGTCGGAGATTTCCTCGACCTCAAGGAGATGGCAGACTGGTGTGCCGAGACCGGGCAGAAAATCCTCCAGGTGCTCCCCATCAACGACACCACCAAGTCACGCACCTGGGTCGACTCATATCCTTACAGCGCCAACTCCACATTCGCGCTCCATCCCATGTATATCCGCCCCGAGAAGGTGGGACGCCTCGTCTCCGGGGAGCGGCGCGCGTATTACGACGGGATGCGCCGCGAGCTCAACGAGCTTGAGCAGATCGACTACGAGCGTGTCAATCACCTCAAGGACGAGTTCCTGCACGAGATATTCGCGCAGGACGGCAAGGCCACGGCCAACACCGATGCCTACCGCCGCTTCATGAAGGCCAACGAATACTGGCTGCGCCCCTACGCCGCCTGGTGTGTGCTCCGCGACCTCAACGGCACCCCCGACAACACCCTCTGGGGCGAGTATGCGCAGTATGACGCTGAGGCCGTCGAGGCTTTCTGCGCCGCACACAAGGAGGAGATCGACTTCTACTGCTTCGTGCAGTATCACCTCGACCGTCAGCTCCGCGAGGCCGTGGACTACGCCCACTCCCGCGGTGTCGTGCTTAAGGGCGACATCCCCATCGGCATCGGCCGACACAGCGTGGACGCATGGCAGCGTCCCCGCCTCTTCAACATGAGCTGCCAGGCCGGAGCGCCGCCGGATGACTTCTCCGTGCTCGGACAGAACTGGGGATTCCCCACTTACAACTGGGACGAGATGGCACGCGACGGCTTCACATGGTGGAAAGATCGTTTCCGCAAGATGGCGGAGTATTTCGACCTCTACCGCATCGACCATATCCTCGGATTCTTCCGCATCTGGCAGATACCCCTGGACGCCCTCCACGGCCTTCTCGGATACTTCAACCCTGCCCTCCCCTTCTCCCCGGACGAACTGCGCGAGAACTACGATTTCTGGATTGACGTGGACCTCCAGACAAATCCCCTCATCCTCGAATGGATGCTCTCCGATTTCTTCGGGGAATACACCGAGGAGGTGAAGCACGAATATCTCGACCACGTCGCGGCCGGACGCTACCGTCTCAAGGAGTTTGTCAACACCCAGCTCAAGGTGCGCGACCACTTCGCCTCCCTTGAGAAAACCGAGCGCAACACCCGCATCGAGAATGCCCTCATGGGCCTTATCGACGATGTGCTCTTCATCGAGGATCCCTACAATAAGGGGCACTATCATCCCCGCATCTCGGGACAGTTCACCTACCAGTACCGCAACCTCTCCGACTACGAGAAGTGGTGCTTCAACCGCCTCTACAACGACTTCTTCTACCATCGTCATAACGACTTCTGGTATGGCAAGGCTATGTGGAAACTTCCACCGCTGCTCGACGCCACCTCGATGCTCACCTGTGGCGAGGATCTGGGCATGATACCCGACTGCGTGCCCGAGGTGATGCGCCAGCTCCAGATTCTCTCGCTTGAGATACAGCGCATGCCCAAGGATCCCAAGACGGAGTTCGGAGACACCTGGCACTATCCCTATTACAGCGTCTGCACCACCTCCACCCACGACATGAGCGGCATCCGCGCATGGTGGGAGAGCGACCCGGCGCAGAGCCAGAGATACTTCAACCATGTGCTCCACGAGCATGGCCAGGCCCCCTATTTCGCCGAGCCCTGGGTATGCGAGAAGATAATATGGCTCCAGCTCGCCTCCCCCTCGATGCTCTGCATACTCCCCCTGCAGGACTGGCTCTCGACCGACGGCGAGCTTCGCCGCGAGAACCCCAATGAGGAGCAGATCAACGAGCCGGCCAACCCGACCCACTACTGGCGCTACCGTATGCACCTCACCGTGGCTGACCTGCGCTCCCGCCGGGCCTTCAACGAGGCCCTTCGCGCCCGCATCGCCGCCTCCAACCGCTGATATGAAAATCAAGCTGATATGAAAATCAAGCCTCTGCGTTTCTGACGTGGAGGCTTGATTTATGCGGAGGCTTGATTTACATGGATGGAGCCTGAGTCCCCTTTAGCGGTGGTCGTGGCGGTAGAGCTGCCAGGTGTTGACGAGGTTGTGCCAGATGCTGTAGAAGCCGCCGATGACGGCGGTGACGGGGGTGAAGAAGGTGTAGCCGAGCCAGATGATAAAGACGGTATTCTTCTGTCCCAAGGCTTGACCCGCCGTTATGGCGTCGCCATAACGCCTCCCTATCTTGCGCCCGAGCCAGAACTGCAGGGCACAGCACACCAACGAGACCCCTACCAGTCCCCCTTGCGTGGCCAGTCCCACCGTGGAGTGCACTATGCTCCGCGTGGTCACGGTCATGGCAAGCGCCAGGGCCACCGCCCAGAGATAAAACGACCACTCCGCATGGCGCCCCAGCATCTCGCATGCTTTGGGCCACTTCCATCGCAGCAGCAACGCCCCGGCCAAAGGGAGCAACAGCAGCGGGAAGACCTCGCGCATGATCAGCACCGCCGAGCCGGCGAAGCCGAGCGTGCCCTCAGGATGCACCAGGGGAGTGAGGGCCGGAATCAGCAGCGCGCCGAGGATATTGATGAGTATGGTGTAGGTCGTGACATGCGCCACGTCTCCCCCCAGGCGCCGCGTTATGACGGCGGCAGCCGTGGCAGTGGGGCATATAAGGCAGAGCATCGCCCCCTCCAGAATCACTCGCCAGCCGCCGTGAGGCATCGACATGACCACCAGAGCGAGCGCAGTGAAAGCACCGCCCTGGATGAGGAGCAGCCACAGATGCCACCCGCACAGCCGCAACTCGCGCGGACTCACACGACAGAACGTAAGGAAGAGCATGGCGAATATCAGGGCCGGCTGCACTATCCCCACAGCCTGCATCGCAAGCGCGTGCGTGGAGTCAAGCAGCGGAATGGCCACATACACGAAATAAGCGAGAATACCCGTCAGAATGGCGAGCACAAGAGCCCAGTCTCTTAGAAATTGTCCGAATTTCATGTTGGAAAATTACTCATAATTTCATGGTGCAAAATTACTCATTTTTTTATAAATTTGCATTATGAATCGCTCCGGAGTCACCGGAATATACATCCTCCCGTCATGGCCAAATCTTCCAATCCCGAACTCGAATTAGCACGCCACCTCATAGAGCGCACCGGGGTGAATCTCTTCCTGACCGGAAAGGCCGGCACGGGAAAGACCACTTTCCTGCGCGACCTCCGCCAATCCTCCCAAAAGCGCATCGTGGTGCTCGCTCCGACCGGGATCGCGGCCATCAACGCGGGGGGGATGACCATACACTCCTTTTTCCAACTCGACTTCGCCCCCTTCTTTCCGGGAGCGAAACTCTCTGCCGAGAAGCGCAGATATGACCGCTTCAACAAGGCCAAGAGGCGCGTCATCGGCAGCATGGACCTGCTGGTGATTGACGAGATTTCCATGGTGAGGGCCGACCTGCTGGATGCCGTGGACGACGTGCTCCGCCGCCACCGCGACCCGACGCGCCCCTTCGGTGGAGTGCAGCTCCTGCTCATCGGCGATCTGCAGCAACTCCCCCCGGTGGTGAAGGAGGATGAGTGGGAAATGCTCGGTCAGTATTACCGGTCGCCATATTTCTTCGACAGCAACGCCCTTGCGCAGACGCAGTATGTCACCGTGGAGCTGAAAAAGGTCTACCGCCAGAACGAGGGGAGGTTTCTCGACCTGCTCAACCATATCCGCTCCAACACGGCCACACCGGAAGTCATAGCCGAGCTCAACACCCGCTTCCGCCCGGATTTCACACCCCCTCCCGGAGAGCGATACATACGCCTTACCACCCACAATTTCCGCGCCGATGCCATCAACCGCGAGTGCATGTCGCGCCTCAAGAGCTCCCCCATGACGTTCAAGGCCGAGGTGGAGGGTATCTTTCCCGACACGTCATTCCCCGCTCCGGAGACGTTGGTGCTGAAACGTGGGGCACAGGTGATGTTCGTAAAAAACGACCCCACCGGCGAGAAGGCCTACTACAACGGTATGTTGGGGGAAGTGACCGCCCTCGATGAGGACACGGTGACGGTGCGGGGCGCCGACACCGGACTCGACATCACCGTCGGGGCCGTTGACTGGGATAACGTGAAGTATGAGATTGATCCTGCTACCCGACAGATCTCGGAAGAGATCTGCGGCACGTTCCGGCAGATACCGCTCAGACCCGCCTGGGCCATCACCATCCACAAAAGCCAGGGACTGACCTTCGACCGCGCGATCATCGACGCTGCCGACGCCTTCGCACACGGCCAGGCCTACGTAGCCCTCTCCCGCTGCCGCACGCTCGAAGGACTCGTGCTCGACGCCCCCCTGCGCCACTCCTCCCTGATATGCGACCCCACTGTCGGGGCCTTCATTAAGTCGCAGCAGACTAAAGTGCCCGATGAGAGCGAGGTGGCGCGTCTCGACCGCATATACCACATCAACCTCCTCTCCGAACTGTTCGGATTCCAGCGTACCCACACGCTTCTTGAATCCCTGCGACGCACCGTGGACGAGGCCTTCTCTACTCTCTTCCCCAACGTCTGCGCCGAGTATGCCCGCACATCGGAGGAGTTCCGGAGCAACGCCGTGGAGGTGGCCGGACGCTTCGCCGCACAGTTCTCGCGCATGGTGATGGATCCGACCGTCGACCCCGCCGCCAATGACGCGCTCAAGGAGCGCATACGCGCCGGAGCAGCATACTTCATCACTCCCCTCCGGAACCTTCTCGAACTCTTGTCCCTCACCCCTAAGGAGCACGACAGCGCGATAGTAACCACGCGCCTGAAAGACCGCATGGGAGCACTCTCCGAACTCCTGTATCTCCAGATCGGACTGCTACGCCACTTCCGCACCGCTGACTTCAGCGTGTCGGACTACCTGCGACGCAAGGCCGAGATATTCCTTGAGGCCGAAGGGATGCGCAAGAACGGCACCACGCGGAAAAAGACGGAGTCCACCTCCGCCCCCTCGGGCATCTCCAATCCCGAGGTCTACAAAGCCCTCGCGGCCTGGAGGAAAGAGAAAGCCGATGAGGAGGGTGTGGCCGCTTACCGCATCATGCCCAACAAGACCCTTATCGCCATCGCCGTGGAACTTCCCGACTCCCCCCTCTCCCTGAAGAAAATCAAGGGCGTGGGTCCATTCCTCTTCAAGCATTATGGACACGAGATACTTGAGGTAATCGGGGGTGCAACAAGGCTGTGAACCATCCGGTTCCCGGCGGTGTTGTAGTTCTAAACCAAATTTTGTGATGTTATGAAAAACGCTTTCAAGGCCCTTGCGACTCTCTCCATGCTCGCTCTTCCTTCCGCACTTCCCGCCGATGCCTGCACCCGTGTGCTCTACGAAGGCACCGACTCACTATATATCATCGGACGCTCCCTTGACTGGAAGACTCCAATCCCGACAAACCTCTACGTATATCCCCGGGGGATGTACAAGCAGGGTTCATCCTCGCCTGACGGCATCAACTGGACATCGCGCTACGGCGCGGTCTACGCCGTGGGCTATGACGGCGGCGTGACCGAGGGAATGAACGAGAAGGGTCTCGTGGTCAACGGCCTCTTCTGCAAGGGGACGATCTACAACAACGAGCTATACAACAACAAGCCCCTCATCTCGATGGCCATGTTCGTGGCGTGGATGCTTGACAACTGCGCCACCACCGACGAGGTAGTGGCTCTCGTCAAGGACCACAATTTCCGCATCGAAGGAGCCACATTCGACAGAGGCACCGTCTCCGCGCTCCACTGGGGCATTACCGATGCCTCGGGCAAGACGGTGATCCTGGAGTTTGACAAGGGTAACGTCCTGATCTCCGATCCGGGTGATTTCCGCGCCATGACAAATGACCCACAGTGGCCGCAGATGACCGCAATTCTCAACTACTGGGACAAGATCGGAGGCACCCACATGCTCCCCGGCACGGTGAGCAGTCCCGACCGCGTGGTTCGCGCCAACTTCTTCGCCCACCGTGTGGAGCAGACTCCCGACGCCGACCTCGGCGCCGCCATCACCCGCAGCGTGCTTGTCAACAGCTGTGTGCCCTACACCTACACCATCGAGGGCGAACCCAACGTCTCCTCCACGCAATGGCGCTCATACTCCAACACGCGCGATAAACGCTATTACTTCGACATCGTGACCAATCCCGGCTACTATTACGTCGACCTGAACAAGGTGAACCTCAAGGAGGGGGCTCCCGTGCTCAAGCTCGACACCTCCAAGGAAACGATGCTCGTGGGGGACGCCACCAAGGCCTTCAAGAAGTCGGCCCCCTTCACTCCGATGTATTGACCATCTCGCCGACACCGGCGGCCGGAGTCTTTTTCCGGTTGGAATACAGGTCGAAATATACCGAGAACGTGGCTCCGAGGGGATTATGCCCGTATCCCGGCACAAACCACGGCGGACAGGCCATCCCCTTCCTCGCGCGGGAGAAATTGAAGTGATACCTTAGGCTCCACCCCAACGACACCGGGCCGGCAATGCGCACGCGCAGTCCGGCGAGAACATCACCATACCATGATGTGCAGCGCAGACCGTCGTAGGCCGTCGGGCCCCCCTCCACATAATAGTCACACGACTGGGTGATACCCCACACATCATATCTGCTATTCGCCATCCCGGCTCTCAGTCCAAGCCAGAACTGATAGTCGGGATTGCTTTTATACAGGAAATTGTAGTTGAAGCCGATCTTCACGTAGGGCGAGGGATGCACCTTGATGTGAAAGGCACCGTTGTCAGGACTTGACGAGGCGAACCCCACACCGGCCTCCACCACCGGCATGAGCCAGTTGAAGAGCGTGATGTCGGCGTGCACGTCGAAGCTCGAATAGGTCTGCCCGAAAAGCTTGAGTATTGCGTCGAAGAAATTGACACCCACGCTCATCCCGCTCACGGCAGGATACACCGGGCCGGACCTGACGTTCTTCACAGTGTCAAGCTCGGCCAGGAAAAGCACCGGGGTCTGAAGGCGGTTGCCGTGGCGGTCGTAATAGTGCAGCACGGGCTGCGGGGGCTTCTCCGTGTCATTGTCCACCGGAGTGATGCTCCCCTGCGCGAAGGCCGCGCACACACTCAGCATAAACCCCGCGAGGAGTATCAGACGCCGCTTCATATCTCGCTTGAGATAAGGTAATTGTTGCGCTCCGGGGAATTGCGCGTTATGAGCTCGCCGGTGAAGCCGGTGAGGAAAAACTGAAGCCCCATTATCATGGCCGCCAGCGAGAGGTAGAAATACACCGAGTTGGTCAGATAGAAGGCGTAGGAGGGATTCACCATGCTGACTATCTTCATAACGATGAGCGTCAGCACCGCCAGGAATCCGATGACGAACATCGCCGAACCCAACAGGCCGAAAATATGCATCGGCTTGATGCCGAAACGCGACTGAAACCAGAGCGTCGCCAGGTCGAGATAACCGTTGACGAAGCGGTCGAGTCCGAACTTGGTGGTGCCATACTTGCGGGCCTGGTGATGCACCACCTTCTCCCCGATGCGGGTGTAGCCCGCGTTCTTGGCCAGATACGGTATGTAGCGGTGCATGTCTCCATATACCTCTATATGCTTCACCACCTCGCTGCGGTAGGCCTTGAGTCCGCAATTGAAGTCATGCAGATTGTGTATGCCGCTCACGCGCCGGGCCGTGGCGTTGAAGAGCTTCGTGGGGATGGTCTTTGACAGCGGGTCGTAACGCTTCTTCTTCCATCCCGACACGAGGTCGTAGCCATCCTCGGTGATCATGCGGTAAAGCTCCGGTATCTCGTCCGGCGAGTCCTGAAGGTCGGCGTCCATCGTTATGACCACGCGTCCCCGGGCGCGGGCGAAACCCACGTTGAGGGCCGGAGACTTGCCGTAGTTGCGTGCGAAAGCCACGGCGCGTATGCAGGGATTCTCCTCCGCGAGCCGCTCGATGACCCTCTCCGAGCCGTCGGTCGAGCCATCGTTGACGAATATTATCTCGTAGCTGAATCCGTTGGCCTCCATCACGCGGCGTATCCAGCCGGTGAGTTCGGGCAGCGACTCCTCCTCATTGAAGAGGGGCACCACAACGCTTATATCGGGTATTGTATTCTCTTTGCTCATCGCTTTCATATTTTATCTTCCTTCCCGTACGAAGCATCCTCCTCCCCGGCCTCGTCAATGAAAGCCTCCCTGGGGAAGGTTATGATGAACTCCAGTCCCCCTGTGGAGCGGTTGCTGACCGTCACGTCGCCGCCGTGAAACTGCGCGGCATTCTTGACGATGGCCAGACCCAGACCCGTGCCACCCATCTGGCGGCTGCGCCCCTTGTCTATGCGGTAGAAACGCTCGAACAGACGCGGCAGATGCTCCTCGGCGATGCCCGAGCCGTTGTCCGCCACAATGATGGTATACATCTCCGGACTCGCCTCAAGCATGGAGATGGTGAGTTTCGAGCCTCCCGAGTAGGCTATCGCGTTCTCTATGAGATTTCTGAAAATCGACTCCAGCAACCCGGCGTTTCCCTTGATGTTGACCACCGGGGGGAGGGTACAGTAGATCTTCATCCCCTTGTCGGCGGCACGGGGCGTGGAGTCCTCCACGATATCCTCCACCACCTTCGAGACATTTATTTCCTCGCGTCCGATGAGGGAGTTGCCGTCGTCCATGCGGGTGATGGTCGAGATGTCGCGCAGCAGCGTCACCAGACGCCGGGCGTTTGACTCACACCGCAGCAACAGTTGCATACGTTTCTCCTCCGGAAGGTCGGGATAGTCTATTAGGGTCTCGAGAGTCACCTGCACCGAGGCCACGGGGGTCTTGAGCTCGTGATTGATATTGTTGGTCAGTTCGCGCTTGATGCGCTGCTTGTTCTCCTCCTCCTCCATCAGCATCAGCTGCTGGCGGTCGCGCTCCGCCGTGGTCTGCTGAAGACGCACGTAGAGGCGCACTATTGTCTGGGCTATGGACCCCAACTCATCGTTGGGGAAATCCTCGGTGTCATATATCCGCACTCCCCCCTCGGCGTCGCGCGCGAACTTCTGGAGACGCTTGATGGTGCCTCCGATGGCACGCGTAGCAAACCATGTCAACACGCCCACCACCGCCAGGGCGAGAGCCATGACCCACAGAAACGTGCGGTCGCCGTCGAGAAACTTCCCGACACTCACCGAGAAGGGTGGCACGCCCGTGCGTACTATCATCGTGGAGCCTACCTGGGTGCTGAAGAAATACTGCTCGTTATTGGAGGGGGCCAGAGAATTCACGAAAGCCTTGCCGTCCTCATTTTCGAGCGCCGCCTTGATTTCGGGAAGTGTGAGATAGTTTAGCTTCGGCATATTCTCGACCACATTGTCGTAGACGGCCTCGCCGCTCTGCTTGTCCACCAGGGTGATACGCAGTGACTTGAAGGGGAGGTCGAGACCCGGAATCCATTGGTCGGGCGTGTATCCGTCTTCGAGATGGTCGAGGATGGTGGTGTTGAGCAGCTGAAGACGTGCGTTGAGCAGCTGGGAGGCGTACTCATTTTCACGCTCATACTGAAACACCATGAAGACGGCCACGAGCATACAGCACAGCCCGAGGATCATGACCATCAGGCGCGCGGAATAGCTGAGCCGGAATTTTTCAGTGTTTTTGCTCATCCCCCGCCGCTCAGACTATGAATCCGTAACCGTATCCGCTGCGCGTCACGATCATCTTGCCGTAGCGTCCTATCTTGCCGCGCAGACGAGTGATGTTGACATCCACCACGCGGTTGACCACCACCACCTCCTCGGGCCAGACGGCCTTGAGGATATCCTCGCGCGAGAACACTTTCCCCCTCTCTCCCATCAGCAGGGCGAGGAGCTCGAACTCCTTGCGCGGTAGACGCACGGCCTCGCCGTCGACAGTACAGGTCTTCTGGGCAAGGTCGAGGGCAAGTCCCTCGTAGGTGATCACATTGGCGTTGGCGGGCTTGCTGGTGCGCCTCAGCACGCTCTCTATGCGAGCCACCACATTGCGCAGCGAATAGGGCTTGGGGATATAGTCGTCAGCGCCGAGCTGAAGGCCGGAAATCATGTCGTCCTCGCTGTCGCGGGCGGTGCAGAAGATGATGGGTATAGTGGCCGTGGCGGGATTCGCTCGCATCTTGCGGGCCATCTCGAAGCCGGAGATCTTCTCCATCATCACGTCAAGGAGAATGAGGGCATACCGGGTGAGATCGAGCTGCAGGGCCTCCTCGGCGCTGTAAGCCACATCCACCTCGTAGCCCTCCAGTTCGAGCTTGAGCTGCAGGGTCTCGCAGAGGGTCTCTTCATCGTCTACGACGAGTATTCTTGAATTCTTCATCTTGAAAAGTGTGGGGGTGTATATGCCGAGGGTGCGGCCGGACATCCCGTCCGCCACACCCTCGGTCATTATGGGGATGAATATTGGTGCGTAATCAGATTCCGGAAAATCAGAGCACAACCTTCACGGCCTTCTTGCCGGCTTTCACCACGTAGAGACCCTTGGCAGCCTCGATGCTTACGGTCTGGCCTGCCTTGGCGTCAACGCTCTTCACGAGCTGGCCGTTGACGGAGTAGATGGCCACGCGGCCGTTCTCACCGGCTACGACGTTGATGGCGCCGTTGCGTGCGGATACGTTGAAGTTACCCTCCGCGAGAACTTCCTTCACGCCGGACTCAACCTTGATGTCGCCTACTGCGGGGATGAGTTTGGTGTTGCTGATGTTCTGGGGATCGTAGTGGTAAACCACATCCTGCTTGGTGATGGCAGTGAAGGTAGTGTTGTCACCATCGTTGATCATCAGACCTGCACCCTCGGTGGAGCCGATGAAGATCTGGGAATCCTTGGTGTTGGGAGTGAAGGGGAACTGATGATAGTACATCAGGCAGCCGTCAACCTGGCTCCAGTCGAAAGTCCAGCCGTTCTGCACGAAGGTACCGGCCTCGGGCTTGATTGAGTAGTACCACTCATCGAATTCTGCATCGTATGCCTCTTGACCGAGTACGAGATGCCATACGCTGTTCGTGGGCTCGGCGTCCACTGCGCTGTAGACAGTGGTGAAAGCATAGTTTATGTTCTCGAAAGATTCATTCTGGGCGTCAATGCCCTCCTTCCAGCCGATGCCGATGTTTTCATCTTTGATGGGAGAGTTGGGAACGTTGGGGAAGATGTTCATATACTCGCCCGGGATATAGATGCGGTAAGCCTGGAGGGGACCCCACTCCTCGGGATAGTAGTTGAGTTCACCGAGCTCATCGCTGCCCGTCACACCGAGATTGAACACATGGATCTCACCGGCGTTCCAGCTGAGATTCGCAGGTTCGAAGCCCATCACCGTGATACCACCCTCATATTCGGGACGGATGGCACGGTTGATACCACCGACGTTGAGGTAGATGTTGTTGGTGATGGATGCAACCTGCTCGGCCTTGTCGTAGTAGTTGAAGGTCAGGTTGGAGGCTGCACCGCTGAGGCTGGTGAAGCAGAGCGTGTTCTGGTAAGAACTCTGGATGCCGAGCATTTCGGTGGGAAGCAGACCGAACGTCTGGAATGCCGTGTTCTGCTGGTTGAATTCCGGCCATACGTTCATGCTTTCTGTGAAGGTGCGCGTCTGCTCGGCTCCGTAGGGGAAAATATACGGGTTGGCCATCACGTCGAAAGGCACGGCCTTGAAATCCCGGTCCTCGATGGGTATCATATTATCCGAAGTCACGGGACCATCCCAAGTGAAGATCTGGTCGTAGACATACATGGAAGGCCAGGAGAGAGCCTGGTTGTAGATACCCACGCGTGCGCCGGTCTTGTCATATTGATACATGATATAGTTCACCCAGTAGAAGGGGAGTTCATCAAAGGTGAACTGAACCGGCTGTCCCTTGTCATCGGTGAAGACGAGCTGCTCGCACAGAGGGGCGCTCATCATGTTGAAACGCGCGTCATACACGTTTCCGTTGCGGTCCTGCCAGATTTTCTGCATCGTGCCGGGAGAAACGACTCCGGCTTCAATGTCAGCAGCAAGGCTGGCAAATGCCTCGCGGTTCATCTGCTGGGCTTCGGGAGTGAGACTGAAAGACATCCCCTTGCCTGCGAACTCCGGCATAACTACCGCGCTCGCGGAGGCCGCCGTCAGCAGCCCCATGGTCAGAAGAGTAAGTATTTTCTTCATTTTGGTGATGGTTAGAGTGATTGAATATGGCCGCAAAGTAAACAATAATTTTTTATATACAAAAACATTTGACAGATTTTTTTAAGTTTTATGCTCTACAACTATAAAAAGCAGTCCGGCCCTCCCCTCACGGGGACGGCCGGACCTTTATAAGAATGATACGAAAACTGTTTTTATTCTTCTTTGCTGGGTTCCTTGGCTATGAGGCCCACCACTTCGTCTATGCGGATGGCGTGGTTGTAGTCAAGCTCGACGCGAGGGATGGTGTAGACCCATCCGCGGTTGTCGGAGGCGGACTTGTTGATCTGGAACTGCGCGGGGACGTTGTTGGACTCCACGTCGCCGGCCACCCAGGGACGACGCACGGCGCTGACATTCCAGCGCTTCATGTTGATCCAGGTGTGACCCTCGCCCCAGAGCTCGACTCTGCTGGTGAACATGATCTCGTCCATCAGGGCCTGGCCGGTGGAGGTGCAGGTGTAGTTGGCGATACGGTTGGAGTTGACGTCCGTGAGCGCGGCCTGTGCCTCGGCGATCTTGCCCAGGCGGTAGGCTGCCTCGGCCTCATACAGGGCCATCTCGGAGGCACGCATGAAGGGGAAGCACTGGATGGCGTAGATACCCTCACCCCAGAACTTGTACTGCGCTCCGAAGGGTACGATCACGCTGGCGTCGAGCTTCGTGCCGGCCTCGTTGCTGTAAGGCACCACGAAACGGTTGGGATCGGGATTCACCTTGTTGCCGAAAGCCTCGAGCGAGATATTCATGTTGGCGTTCTTGCCGTTAAGGTTCATGGTCGTCTCGTCGATGATGGAGGCGTTCCAGAAGGAGGCCGAGGTCAGAGGACGACGCAGGCTCTTGTCAGGCATGAAGTAAAGCTCGCGACGCACGTCATTGGCATCCATCTGCTTATAGAGGTCGTAGCTCATGGAGCCGGCGCCGAAACCTGCGCCGTAGCATGCATATACGCCGGTGGTGGAGTAGATCGAACCCCATGAGTAGTAGTACATCCACTGCGGATCGAGGGGGTTGTTCCACATCGACTCGGTGGTCTCGTCCACGAAACCGGCCTTATAAGTGTCGGAGCTCATGATGGCATATCCGCTGCGGGCTGCCTTGGCCATGTCGTAGGCCTTCTGCCAGTCGTTCTTCATCATGGCGGCGCGGGCGAAGAGACCCTGGGCCACGGACTTGTCGACGGCATACTTGCCCTGGCGGCTGAAGCGGCTATCCTCAAAGAGGCGGATGGCCTCCTCAAGGTCGGAATAGACAAGCTCCATCGCCTCGGCCTGGGTGCTGAGGCCCATGTCGCCGTCACCGGGCACGGTGCGGAGTACCAGCACCTTCTTGCTGCCGTTCTCGGAGTCTTCCCAGCGCGGAGCATAGAGCTGAAGCAGGTGGATATAGGCATGGGCACGCATGGTCAGGGCCTGGGCCTTGACGGCCTGGCGGCGCTGTTCGGTGCCGCTGTTCATCGTGTCGATGCCAACGAGGATCTGATTGGCCTGGTTGATGAGGTTGTAGCAGTAGCTCCACATGCGGCCGGGAATCCAGGTGTCCTTGTCGTTGATAACGCTCCATCCGTACATCTGCACGCCGAAGGGGGCCCAGATGTTGTAGAAGGCGTCGGGGCTGAAGACGTCGCCGTAGAAGGTCATCATCCATGCCTCGCCGTTGACGAAACGGTTGTTGGCATCCCAGTCACCGTACTGCATGTACATCGAGCGGTAGAGACCGGTAACAGCATTCTCGGCACCCTCGATGGAAGTGTGGATCATGTCGGTGCTCACGCTGGTGACAGGAGCAAGATCCAGATAGTCATCGGCGCAGGATGCCGCTCCACCGAGGAGCAGACAGCCGGCAATTCCGTTGATTATTATATTCTTTTTCATTGAATAGGCTGTGTTAAGTTGGTTTTATATCCTGTCAGCATCAGAACTGTGCGGTCACGGAGAAGGAGAACACGCGTGAGGGCACGTAGGTGGCAGACTGGCCGGAACCGAAGCCGTAGCTCGGGTTCAGACCCTTGCGGCTGGATACGAGGAAGAGGTTGTCGATGGAGCATCCCAGGGAGAGCTTGGTCATCTTCATGGCATCAACCCACTTGCGGGGCATGTCATAGTTGAGGTTGATGTTCTTCAGATAGAGATAGCTCTTGGAGGTGTACCAGCGGCTGGAGGCAGCGTTGTTGTACTTCTCGTTCTCGCTGTTGAGCTCGGGGATGCCGTTGGGATCAATGACGTGCTGGTCCTCGCCTACCCATTCGGGGCGGCCCGTCCAGGACTTGAGCAGGTCCTTGTGGAGGGCTGTGGCAGCCTGGCCGACGCCCATGAGGCTTACGTAGTTGTTGTCGTAGGTCTTGCCTCCGAGACTGTACGTGAAGAGGATGCCGAGCGAGAGGTTTTTCCAGCGGAGGTTGGTGCTCAGCGAGCCGTATACATCGGGCAGGGACTTGCCGATGATCTGACGTGAAGCATACTGGGTCTCGTAGGAGTAGAGCTTGCCGTCGATTTCCACGATGGAGCCTGCCTCCATACCTGCCGCAAGCATGGTCTCGTAGGCGGCGCGGGTGAGCTTCTCACTGATCTTGCCGTCTTCGCCATACGTCCAGAAGTCGGGGGAGTCGGCGTTGAGCTCATAGAGGGAGCGACCGTTGTTCAGGTCGACACCGGCCCACACATAGTTGTAGAGCGTGCCCATGCTGTGGCCCTGGAAGAGAGCCTGGCCCACGATGTCGCGACCGTTGGGGAGGTGACGGATCTTGTTCTTGTAGGTGGTGGCGTCCACGTGTACATCCCAGAACCAGTCGCGGGAGTCAAGGATGGTGTATCCGAGAGAGATTTCCCAGCCTACGTTCTGCATGGAGCCTACGTTCATCAGGAGCGTGGGAAGGCTGCCGGTGTTGGCAAGCATACCTGCCGATGCGGGACGTGTAACGTCATAGAGAAGGTCGTCATTGAGCTTGTGGAAGAAGCCTACGCTGAAGTTGAACTTTCTCCAGAGGTTACCCTCGAGGGCGATGTCGAAGGTCTTGGTGGACTCCCACACCACGTTGTCAGATGCGAGCTGTACGGGGAGAAGGCCCTTGATGTTGAGATAGGGAATCGTGCCGTAGAGGGGATAGTAGGCGTATGCACCGGCGGTGGCGTCGTTACCTACGGAACCGTAGGCGGCGCGGAGCTTGAGGTAGTCCACCCAGTTCACGTTGCGCATCCATTTCTCCTGGTTGATGATCCAGCTTCCGCCGATCGACCAGAACGTACCCCAACGATGACCCTTGGCGAAGCGGGAGCTTCCGTCGCGGCGGAGGCTGACCTCACCGAAGTAGCGGTTATCGTAGTTGTAGCGCACACGGCCCAGATAGGACTCGCTGCGGAGCATGGCCACGCTCTCCGTGGGGGCGTCGGCCTCGTTGAAGTTGCCCAGGGTGAGCATATTCTCGAAGTTCTGGCCGCGGACGGTGATGCTGGCCCCGTCGGAGTAGTACTCGAAGTTCTCATGGTCGAGCAGCACGTCAACGTGATGGAGACCGTAATCATGGTTCCATTCGAGCATCTGCTGGAAAGTGTGGTTCTTGTAGTTGCCGTAGCCGTTGGAGAGCAGACCGATGCCGCGTCCGGATCCCATGACGTTGTTCATGTAGGAGGTGGAGTGGGTCTTGTCGCGGTGCATGTTGCCGCGGAAGGTCAGCTCGAAGCCGTAGGGGATCACGGCTGTCGCGTATGCCGTACCGTCGATTACGGTGGCGGAGTTGTTCTGGTTGTCGAGACGCATGGTGGCGGCTACGTTGGTGCCGTTGAGGTATCCGGCCGTGTTCCACTGGGGCACGTTGTCCTCGTAGATGATGTTGCCGGCCTCGTCATGCGCATAGTAGGGATAGATGGGCGCCATGAACATGGTGAGGAAGGGGTTGTTGGCAGCTCCTTCATACTCGCCGCTGGCGTTTGTCTGCGACTCCTGGGCTGTGGCGGCCAGGTTGAAGCCGAACTTGAGGTAGCTTACTGGGTTGAAGTTGGCGTTGATACGGCCGTTGAAACGCTCGAAGTCGGTCATGAGCATATAGCCGTTCTCCTTCAGGTAGCCTGCGGAGGCGAATACATTGTATTTCTCACCTGCGGCAGCCGCGTTGACGGTGTATTCCTGACGGTGGCCGCTGCGGGAGATTATCTTCCACCAGTCGCGGTCTCCCTGATAGCCGGGAAGCATGGTGCCGCCGAAGAACTTGCCGTTCTCGTCGAAGAGGTCATTGTCGGCAGTGCCGATGGGGTTGCCCTCTGCGTCCACGCCGCCGAAGAGGTTCAGGCGTGCATACTGCGTCATGAAGCCGCCGTTGCGCATCAGGTCGATGGCCTCCTGGCGGGTAGCCAGCGGGTCGTTGATCTGGTTCTGGGTCCAGAGGCCGTTGACGTTGGCGTCGAAGGCCACCTGCATCCAGTCGTTGACGTCGAGACGGTCATAGAAAGGCAGACCGCGGTTGTACATACCCTGGCGCATCTGAAGTGTCACGTCCACCTTGCCCACTTTCTTGGCCTTCTTGGTGGTGATCAGGATGACACCGTTGGCACCGCGGTTACCGTAAAGTGCGGAGGAGGCGGCGTCCTTGAGCACGGACATCGACTCGATGTCGGCGGGGTTGAGGTCGGCGATGGAGCCCTCGAAGGGGACGCCGTCCACTACATAGAGAGGAGTGGAACTGCCGGTGATGGAGTTGAAGCCGCGGATGGCGATCTGGGGAGCGGTGCCCGGAGGGCCTACTGCGGTGTTGACCTGTACACCGGGGGCGTTACCCTCGAGCGCGGAGGTCACGGAGGTGATGGGGCGGTCTTCGATCTCCTGCGAACCCACCACGGCCACGGAGCCGGTCAGAGACTCCTTGGTGGCACGGCCGTATGCGACCACCACGACGTTGTCGAGGGTGGTGTCGCCGCCGGCGAGCTTGACGGTCATACCGTCGCGCAGATCAAGTGTCTGCGTGTTGTAGCCCACATAAGAGAATGTTGCTTTCTTCACATTCGAGGGAACAGTGATTGTGAAGTTGCCCTCGATGTCGGCGGCCGTTCCGTTGCCGCCTCCGACGGGCATCACGGTGGCGCCGATCAGCGGCTCGTTGTTGGCTGCGTCAACAATCGTGCCGTGATAGGTGCGCGTCTGGGCCGCAAGGCTCCAGGTGCACGCCATCAGCGTCATCAGGATTAAAAACAGTTTTCTCATACTTAAAATGTTAAAGATGTTGGTTATTGAGGTATTTTCTTACTTTTTACGGCCGATGCAGACTTTTCCACACCTCCGGGGAGTTGTTAAAAAGTCTGTAACACTATTAAAATTACGCAAATTTAGACAATTTTTGTAAAAATTCCACTCTTTACGCAACATTTTTTACAAAAAAAATGGTCTGCCATTTTCATGCAGACCTATTTTAAGTACGATTAAGGTATTATTTCTGTTTTACAACATACGGGGTGACCCTCTCTCAGCGCATTATCACCAGGGGGGAGCCATCAAGTCCGATGTATGTGAACCCGGGATGCGAGTCGGCAAACCGCAGCAGGGCTTCGGCGGCCTCCTCGAAGGTGGGATATGCTCCGGCGACGGTCCACCAGCGGTCGCGGCTGTCCGTGGCGGCGAAGGCTTCGAGTCCTTCGGACCGGAGGGCCGACGCCTGGGAGCGGGCGTTGGTGGGCATCCGCCACTGCGCCACGGCCACGGCATACGGCAGACGCGAGAGGTCGATATCGGTGCCCTCGTCGGGCTTGATGCGCTCGCGGCGATAAGCCACCTGGCGGTCTCCCGCCTTGCGCGTCTTGGGGGCATCGGGACGCACCACATCGTGACCTCCGCTGAGGAGAGCGGCGTCGGCGTCCACGCTCTGCCGCTTCGCAAGGGCGGCGTCGTATGCCGCCTTGTAGTTATTCTCGGTAGGCTTGCACCCGGTGAGGATGCAAGCCATGATTACCGTAGAGAGTATAAGGAGGCGTCTCATCAGTCCACCTGAATGATCAGGTAAGGAGTCAAGCTCCAGAAGGCCGCGGGCTTGAGGATGCGGATGGACTTCATACCGTCGGCGGCCTCGATGATTTCGTATGAGCCCTCGGGGACGTTGCTCCAGATCTTCACCTTCTTGCTGTTGGTGGGGATGACGGAGATCTTGCGCTTGTCGCCCACGGTGAAGTAGTTGGTGTTGAAGTCACCCTGGAGCACCTTGGTGGCACCGAGGAATTTCTTCTCGAGCAGACCGTTCTTCTTCAGCTCCTTGTTGGTGCCGATGGCGTAGTAGACTCGGTTGGCCTCGTTTTCAGCCTCCACTGCGGCAGCCTGTGCGGCCTCCTTGGCCTCGGTCTCGCCCTTGAGCTGCTCCTGGCCCTCGGCCACCTGGTTGCTGAGGTCGGCTATCTGGGCGTTGGCGTTATCAAGGTCTTCCTGCATCTTGGCGATCTTCTCGTCCTGCTGGGCGATGTGGGCCTTGAGCTGCTCGATGGTCTTGGTCAGCACGCTGTTTTGCGAATCGGATGCCTTGAGCTTCGCCTCCATGCTGGCGAGCAGGGCGCGGTTGGCGTCGAGGCGTGCCTTGAGGGCGGCGAGGTTATGGCGGATTTCCTCGCGGCGGTCTACGGATTCGCCCCCGTTGAGGTTATAGAGGAGACCCTCCTGTTGGTTGATGGAGTCAAGTCCGGTATAGATGTCACCCATCAGGAGCATCAGGGAGTCGTTGAAGTCGGTGGCTTCTTCATACTGGCGGCTCATGTCGACCAGGGAGTCGTGCATTTTTTGTTCTTTGCCGCCACAGGAGGAGAGGAGCAGGGCTCCGAGCGCGAGGGTGAAGATTGTCTTTTTCATATCAATTGGTTTTTGGGTTGATTAATCGCGGGCATCCGGACACGATGATAACAATTTCCCCTTTCGCTTGGTTCATTTCATAAAATCCGGCGAGATTTCCGAGGGTGTCTCGGTTGACGGTCTCGTGCACTTTGGAGAGTTCGCGACACACAGCGGCCTCCCTGTCGGGGCCGAATGATTCGGCGAGCTGACGGAGGGTGCGGGCCAATCGTTTGGGGGATTCATATATGACAACGGTGCGCGGGTCGACACTCAGCAGGGCGAGGCGAGTGGCCCTCCCCTTCTTGGGAGGGAGAAACCCCTCGAAGACGAAGCGGTCGCATGGCAGACCGGAGGCCACCAAGGCGGGGACGAAGGCCGTGGCGCCGGGAAGGCACTCCACAGTCACGCCGGCACGGCGGCACTCGCGGCTGAGCATGAAACCGGGGTCGGAGATGCCGGGAGTACCGGCGTCGGATATAAGGGCGATGTTCTCTCCCCCCTCGATGCGCTCCACCACTTCGGCCACGTCGCGGTGCTCGTTGTATTTATGATGGCTCCGCATGGGTGTGGAGATCTCGAAATGCTTGAGGAGCACGCCGCTCGTGCGCGTGTCTTCGGCAAGAATAAGGTCGGCCTCCCTGAGCACTCGTATGGCGCGGGCGGTCATATCCTCGAGATTACCTATGGGGGTGGGGACTATATACAGTTTTCCGGCCATGGAGTCTCAGTTTTTGGCAGGGTGAGAGGTGTCGGCAAATCCGGCGCGGACTATCTCCACAAACTCGGCGGCCATGTCGTCGTCATCCGGTTCCCAGCCCAGTTCGTCGCAGAGGTAGGCCTCGGCCTCTGCGGCGGAGTCCATGCCGTCGAGCACGTGCAGTATCTCGTCAAACCGCGCCGGGCTGCCCCCGAAAAGCTCGCGGCTGAAACGGAATCTGTCGTTCAGGCTGAAATGACGACGCAGGGGCTGACGCTCCACCTCAGCAACCGGCTCATCCTCTGCCATCGGTGCCTCCGAATACTCTTCAAATTCTTCCGCTTCAACCTCAGGCTCCTCTTCCGGCTCTTCTTCCTGAGGCTCTTTATATGGGCTTTCGTAAGGGTGCGCCTCTTCCTCTTCTACAGGGGAAGGGGCGGCGGGGGCTGGAGCAGGAGCAATCCTGTCGGCAAAGGGTTCGGCAATGCGAAGGGCCTTGTCGGCTATCAGCTGGTCAAGGCGCTCGGGTATCTCATCGCGTTCAAGGGCGAGGTGGAGCAATCCCTCCAGCTCATACACGCGGTCTAACAGTGATTCATACATATCTCGGAATAATCTTATTTTCGGGAAAATCTATTTACTATTGCGGGGCTGCTTCCGGCTCTTCCTGTGGAGCGAAGATGTCGAGCAGCAACTGCTCCACAGCAGCGCGGGCGGCAGGACGTCCCGCAGGCAGCGCGTTGAGTATTACCACTATGGCATGGGTCGGGGCAAACTCCTCGTCAAGTTTGTAGCCGGCATAACATTGTATGCCGTTCATGCTTCCGGTCTTCATGGCCACATAGCTGTCGAGGGGAGTGGAGGCGAGGAATTTCTTCAGCGTGCCCTCCTGTCCGGCCAGGGGCATGAAGGAGGCGTACTCCACATTATCCTTCTCATGGCGCAGGACACTTTCCATGAAGCGGGCCGTCACCCTGTTGGAGCGGGAGAGGCCGCTGCCGTCCACAAGCTCCACCCCATCGAGAGGGGCTTTGCGTTTCTTCCACAACTCTCTCTCGAAGGCCGTGCCGGCGAGGGTGCTCCCCTCCTCCCCTTTCAGGCTTCCCAAGGTGCGGAGCATACTTTCGGCAAAGAGGTTGTCGCTGCGCATCATGCAGCTGCGCATTATCTCCTCCACGGGGGCCGATTCATGAGTGAAGAGGGTGTGGCGTCCGGTGTGGGGCATCGAGAGTCCCTCAACATCTATTCCGGCGTCTGCAAGACGCGCCCCAAGGTCGCGTCTGAACCATCCGGAGGGATCGGTGACGGCCTTTTTGCCGGAGGCGTTGTTGCGGTAGTTGAGGCCGTGGGAGCCTGTGCCGTAGGAGTGCGGCAGGTCGCCCGAGGCCCATGTGGAGGGACATGAGGGCCCGGGGAAGCGTGTCTCGTCGATGATTACGCGCCCTACTATATGGCGCACCCCCTTCTCGCGGAGCGCGGTGACGACTTCCGAGGCGAAGTCGCTCCCCACAGGTTCGCATGAGGATGAAATGCTCGGGTCTCCGCTGGCCTCCACGATCAGGTTTCCCTCCAGGATGCCATCCTTGATGCGGCCGTCATGCTTTACGTGGGTGCGGTATTTCCAGTCCGGACCGGTCTGCGAAAGTAGGGAGGCTATGGTGACGGTCTTCATTATCGAGGCGGGTACGAGAGGGAGATCCGGATTGAGGGATGTGATTTCCGCGCCGTCGGCAAGGTCTGTGATGAGCACGGCGGAACGTGACGGGGCTATGGCCCGAGAGGAGGCGAAACGGGTCATGCCCTCCCGGGCGCAGCTCCGCATCGCGTCGTCGGCCCCGAGGAGCGGGTGCGGGAGGAGCAGGAGCGCGAGGAGGAGAAACAGCGGGAGAAATCGGTTATTGCTCTTTGTCGTCATGAATCCTGTTGACTACATACATATCGTAATATGAAAGGAGAAGCGTGGTGAGGGGCAGGGCCACGATGAGGCCCATGAATCCCAAGAGGCTGCCCCACACCGAGAGGGAGAGGAGGATGATGGCGGGGTTGAGGCCCATGGCGCGACCCATGATTTTAGGGGTGAGATAGAGGTCCTGTATACACTGCACCACCACATACACGGCCATTGCCTCTCCGAAGAGCACCCAGAAGTCGGGCGCTCCGGCGGCCACGCCCACGAGGCAGAGGATGGCCGTTATCGGCAGGGATATGAGCTGGAGATAGGGCACCATGTTGAGCATCCCGATGAAGAGGCCGAGTATGACGCCCATCGGAAGACCGATGATGACGAATCCGATGGAGAAGAGCACCCCGACGATGAAGGCTATGACGAACTGGCCGCGGAAGTAGCGGTTCATGGCGTTCTTGATGTCGCCCAGGATATGAAACACCCTGTGGCGCTGCGTGACGGGCACGAGCTGCTTGAATGAAAGCATAAGCCGCTGGTAATCAAGCATAATGAAGATGACATACAGTATGACTATCAGCCAGCTGACCACGCCGAATATGAAGGCCAGGCCCGAGGAGAGGAAGCTCCAGGAGCGGCGCAGGCTCGACTTGAGAAGCTCGATCCACTGCTCGCGCGAGAGCATACGCGAGAGATAGTCGAAATCGACGTTCTCGCGTATGAACTGATGTATCTGCTCCGAAATGTAGGGTATGCGTATCTGCGTGGTGGCGTATTTGGTCAGGACGTCGGCCATCTGCGTGCACTCCGAGATGAGATAGGGGATGACGGCGGCGCAGAATACGGAGACGGCCACGAGGGCCTCCACCAGGGTGAGCACCACGGGGAGGAAGCGTGTGCGGCAGCGGGTCCAGCGCATGTTCCATTCCACCACCGGCTCCAGCATATAGGCTATCAGGCAGGCCACGAGAAACGGGAGAAGCACCCCCTTCAGGATGTTGAGCAATACGAGCACCACCACTATGGTGCATATCGAGAAGAGGATACGCACCACGCGGTCTAACGTATAGGGCTGTCGGTGATAAGTGTTCATTTCATTTTGATGAATTGCGCGGGGTCTCCCACCACCCAGAGCAGGTCGCCGGGACGGAGCACGACGTCGGGTCCGGGCTGCACGAAGGAGCCGTCGCATTTCTGAATCTTGACTATCATGGCGTAATAGTCGCCGCGTATGTCGGTCTGTGAGAGGGGACGTCCCACCACGGGGCTCTCTTTCGAGAGGAGTATGCTCTTGAGCTCGACGCTGCGGCGTGGCTCCTGGCGCGAGGCGTAATCGGCGGCTGCTTTCTCAAGGTCGTCGTTGAGCCGCTTTATCTGGTCGTCGGTGCCGATGACGCCGATGATGTCGCCGGGGAATATGCGGGTGTCGCCTCCGGGGAGGGGAAGGGTGGTCTCTCCCCGGCGTATGGCTGAGACGCTCACGCCGTAGCGTGTGCGCAGTCCGGAGTCGCGCAGGCGGTCACCCACGAAGCCGCATCCGGGCACGGCCTCCACCCAGGCCTGGTGAAGGTCGTCCACGACGTTGTTGCCCACGCCGTAACGCATGTTGTCGCGGTTGTTGAGGTTAGCCATGAATTTGGTCTCCATGTCGTGATAGCGGCTGAAGAGGCGCGTGGAGGCGAAGAGGATTATCACGAGGAATGTCACTACGCCCACGGTCCAGCCCACCAGGGAGCCGTAATAGAGCGTGACGAGATATACCACGAACATCAACGTCACCAGATAGCGCACTATCCTCATGGCTACCAGGGGAACGTCATAGAAACTGGCCGTGGAGTGGAGCTTCATGCGCTCGTCGGGCTTGGTGGAGCTGAAGGAGAGCGCCACGAGGAAGGGTGCCATGGCCAGAAGGGTGAGGCAGGTGGTGATAAGTCGTCCCCAGGAGCCGAATATACCCTCCAGCATCGGCCACGCCACGCTGCGCGAGACGAGGATGATGGCTATCAGTATCACGGAATAGAGCACTATGCGCCAGAGATAGCGCGAGAGTATGTCCTTCCACAGTTTGGCCGTCTCGCTCTGGTCCGAGGTCTGCTTGGAATAGCGCTCTATGAGGAACTGAAGCCCCTTGGGCAGATGGGCCTCTACCGCCTGGTAGACCCCGCCGGACATCTTCATGAAGTAGGGGGTGGTGAAGATGGTGATGACCGACACGGCCACAATTATAGGATAGAGCGAGGCTTCGAGGACGCCCAGACTCATGCCGAGGGAGGCGATGATGAAGGAGAACTCGCCTACCTGCGTGAGGGAGAATCCGCTCTCGATGGCCACCTTCAGGGTCTGGCCCGTGACGAGCATTCCGAGGGTGCCGAAGATGATCATGCCCACTATCACCACGACCGCAAGGAGGAGGATCTCACCCCAGTAGGCGGTGAGCACGGAGGGGTCCACCATCATCCCCACGGAGATGAAGAATACGGAACCGAAGAGGTCCTTGATCGGAATCACGACGTGCTCTATGCGCTCGGCGTAGACCGTACCGGCGAGTATGGAGCCCATGACGAAGGCTCCGAGTTCGAGCGAGAAGCCGCACAGCACCGAGAACACCGCCATGCTGAAGCAGAGGCCCATCGAGACCACCAGCAGCGTCTCCGAGTTGAGATACTTGCGGCATCGCTCCAGAAACGTAGGCAGCACATATACTCCCACTATGAACCATATTATAAGGAAGAACATCAGTTTGCCGATGGAGAAGAGGAGTTCGGAACCCTTGACGTCCCCCATGGCGATGGAGGAGAGGAGCACGAGCATCAGCACGGCGAAGAGATCTTCGATGATGAGCACAGCCAGCACCAGGGAGGCGAATTTCTTGTGGCGCAGGCCGAGGTCGGCGAAGTTCTTGAGTATTATGGTTGTAGACGACATGGAGATCATGCCGCCGAGGAATATGCAGTTGATGGAGTCGAGATGGAGCAGACACCCCACTCCGAATCCGGCCAGGGTCATTCCGGTGATGATCACCAGGGCTGTGATGACTGCTGAGGATCCGGAGTGCATCAGTTTCTTGAAACTGAACTCCAGGCCGAGGGTGAACATAAGCACCACGATGCCCAGATCGGCCCAGAACTCTATGTTGGCGAGATTGGATATGGAGGGGAGATATACGAATTTCGGGCTTGCCAGGAAGCCGGCGAGTATATATCCCAGCACCACGGGCTGCTTGAGGCGCTTGAAGAGGAGGGTGACTATCGCACCTAAAAGGAGTATCCAGGCGAGGTCTGTGATGAGGCCGTTGGTGTGGTCCTCATGGTCGGAGGCTCCGCCGTCGGCGGGGGCAAGCTCCGTGACGAGAACCTGCTCCACTTTGGCGGCCACGCTGTCGCTCTCCTGCGGGAGGGAGGAGAGGGCGTTGTCGGCGGGTAAGGACAGGAGGTTGAGCTTCATATATCCACTTGGCTTGAGAGGTTGATGGAACGTGTGGGTGTGACTTCGCGCAGCTGTTTCAGCACCGGGAGAAGGTCGCTGCGCGTGTGGACGAGCACCACCATGTTGAGCTCCGTGGTGTCGCGCTCGTAATTCTGCTCTATGTAATACATCGAGAGGTGGACGTCGTTACGCGCGAGAACTCGGCGGTAAGGGGTGATGTCGTCCACTATCCCCTTTATTTTGATGTTGATGACCTTGTTTTCCTGCCCCACGCGTCTGGAATGTTCATACCATTCGAAGCCCATCAGCACACAGAGTATCAGGGCCGTGGCCCCGAGGGCGGAGAAATACATCCCCACGCCGACGGCCATGCCGATGATGGCGGTGATCCAGATGCCGGCGGCGGTGGTGAGACCTCTCACCGCCCCCTTCTGCTGGATCATGGCGCCGCCACCGAGAAATCCGATGCCGGTGATGACCTGAGCTGCTATACGCCCCGGGTCGCCGTTCTTCAGACCGAGATATACCTGAGGGACGTAGATGGAGAGGAGCATGGCCATGCAGGCCCCCATCGAAATCAGGGCGAAGGTGCGTATTCCGGCTATCTGACCCTTGTGCTTGCGCTCGGCTCCTACGATGGAGCCGAGCACGGCGCTCACTATCAGGCGCACTATGGCGTTGGCCGGACTGACGTCGAGAGAGGACATCTCGGCGAGGAAGTCGTTGAAGACGTGGAGTGTAAGCATTGGCAGTCGGTTATGGCTGAGGGGGATGGGAGGTCAGAAGGGAAGGCCTGTGGCGATATAGCCTATGGTGACGCTTTGGCCGAAGTCGGAGGCCACGGGCGCGGATGCTCCGTTATACATCTTGCGTGCGGCTTCATCGCCGGGATTGTCGAGGGATGGCTGGAACCAGAGTCCCTCCCAGGTCCAGTACCACGCGCCGCTCCCCTCCACCGTCTCCCATTCCGCCTTCACGCCCGGCAGGGCGAGCACGGCGGTGAAGGGGCTGGATAGGGTGATGTCGGCCGCGCCGGGCACGGCCACGGCACACTGGTCGTCGTTGAGGAGGATGACGTCCACACGATCACTGCCGAAGTCGAGAACCGTGAAGGGATAGGTGTCGCTTTCCGGGGCGTCGGCGTTGCTGAAGACGTAGGCGGAGCTGTCGAAGCCCTGCTCGGCGGAGCGGCCGGTGTAAAGCCCCTCCACCTTTTCGGGCAGAGAGTTTACGGCCATACCCACCTTCACGGGACCCAGGCCTTCGGCCGTGAGATAGAATGTGGGAAGCGTGTCAGGCATGGCGGCCGCTTCGGCTGCCCGCTGCGAGTCGGCCGCGGCCGCGGAGTCGCGATCCTTGCCCCCTCCCCCGCCGCAAGCGGCGAGAAAGAGCGATATGGCGGGGAGAATCAGATACAGGTTGCGTGCTGAATGTGTCATAATCATCGTTTTGTGTCGTATTTCATCATAATTGCTTGTTCTGCTGTCTCGTTCCCTTTCCCCTCCTACACGCCTCCGGCAATGATGGCGTGGGGATTGTCCCCGGCTCCCGCCATCTGGTCCGGATATATCACCACGATGTTGGCCGTGGAGAAATGCCGGCTCAGGAAGCCGGGCATGTCCACCCACTCGTTGCTCCCCGAGACACTCCCCTTTCGTCCGCTTATTATCATAAGGAGATCTTCACTTCCTATCTCTCCTGAGAGCACGATGAAGTCATCCCAGGAGTTCATGGCGCGGTAGACCCTCCTGACCGGATAGGCCCCTTCGCGTATGGCCTCCTCGATGAAGCGGCAACTCGGGGTGTAGGCCATGAAGAGGATGCGGCATCCCAACTGCGAGGCGAGGTTGCACACACGCGCTATCCAGGCGCGGAAACCCGTTTCATATTCGGCGTTGCGCGGCACGACTGCCACGATGCGCTGCACGGTGTCCACCGGGATGAAGCAGCGCGATATGACTACCATGCGGGCCGTCATGCGCAGCAACCCCTCGATGAGGGAGCCGTAAAATGTGTCCACGATGTTGCTGCGACGGTGAAGGCCTATTATCAGGTCGGTGGAATGTCGCTCGCGGGCCACGTTGACGAGTCCCGAGACAACGTTCATGTCGAATCTCTCCACCTCCTCCACCGGAAGGTCCATGGCCACGGCTGCTGCCGAGGCGGCCTGCATGGCCTCGCGGCCCGCCCTCACCACCCGCCCGTCGTCGGAGGAACGCACGAAGAGGGCCGTGACAGGACGGCGGTTTTCGGGATTGCGCATGAAGGCGGCCATCTTCATCAGGCCCTCGGAGGTCATGGGGTTGGCCACGGCCACGAGCTGACGCGCGAAAGCTGGCCCCTCCCCCGCCCCGTCGCGCTCCAGGGCCTCTGCGGCGCGGGCTATCCTGAGGCGTATTGAGGTGCGCTCGGTGACTACGGAGGCCACGACACAACACACCAATATCATCACCACGGCACCGTTCATCAGGTCTTCGCTCAGCAGTCCGTACTGGAAGCCTATCATGGTGGCGGCTATCGTGGCGGCGGCCTTGCCGCCGGAGAGTCCGAACATCAGGCGGCGGTCGTCGCTGTCGAGCCGGAGAGCTTTCTGCGCAAGCCAGGCCGCAAGCCACTTGGTGGCGAGGGCCACAACCACCATGTTGAGCGCCACCCACCCCACGCCCCATCCGCGGAAGATGACATGGACGTTGAGCAGCATACCCACTCCTATGAGGAAGTAGGGGATGAAGATGGCGTTTCCGGCAAATTCCACGCGTCGCATCAGGGGCGAGCGCACCGGGATGAGACGGTTGAGCACCAGACCGGCGTAGAAGGCCCCGAGGATGGCCTCCAGACCTATGGCCTGGGCCATCAGGGAGGCGAGACATACCATGGCCAGCACGAAGATGAATTGCCCGACGCTGTCGCCGACACGCCGGAAAAACCGGCGCGTGAGCCACGGGAAGGCATACCCCACGGCAGTGGCATATACAGCCGTGAGCCCTATGAGGCGCATCACCCCCCACCAGTCGAAATACCCCTTGCTGCGCACGGCCACCACCTCGGCCAGGGCTATCAAGGCGAGAAGGACCGCGACTATCGTGGCGCACACCGCTATGACGGCCCCGCGGTCGTTCTGAAGGCCGAACCGGCTCACGATGGGATATGACACCAGGGTGTGGGAGGCATACATCGAGGCTATCAGTACGGCGGTGTCCCATCCCACCCCGAAGGCCCAACGGCTGCAGAATATGCCGGCGGTCATGGGGAGTGTGAAACTTATCAGGCCGAAGATGATACCCCCCTTCAAGTTGCGCCGCAGATGATACATGTCGATCTCCACGGCGGCCAGGAACATCAGGTAGAGTATCCCCACCTGCCCGAATATCTCGAAACTGGCGTCACGCTCCACGAGGTTGATGCCATACGGGCCGATGAGCACTCCGGCCAGTATCATGCCGACGATGTTGGGTATCTTCAGACGCCGCAGCAGTAGTGGCGTGCCGAGAATTACGGCAAGCACCACCATGAATATGGCCACGGGATTATGAAGGGGAAGCGTCAGCATCTGATAGGCTTAAGGGGCAGCAAAGGGTATTATGGTAAGGGAAAGCCGAAAAGGAGGGCCGCGTTGCGGTCTGTGGCCTTTTCCACCTCTTCTTCGGGAAGGCCGAGAGCCGTGGACACGGCTCCGAGTATATGGGGGAGATATGCGCTTTCATTGCGCCGTCCACGGAAGGGCACCGGGGAGAGGTAGGGGGAATCGGTCTCCAGGAGTAGACGGTCGATTCCTATCTCGGGGAGAGCCTCGCGCAGAAGCGGAGCGTTCTTGTATGTCACCACGCCGTTGATGCCGAACATCGGGTCGCACACCTCCCTTATCCTCCTCACATCATCACGGCTTCCCGTGAAGCTGTGGAAAATCAGCTTTGGCAGTCGACCGTCGTGGCGCAATACACACTCCTTTATGCAGGATATGGTCCGGTCAAGGGCATCGCGGCTGTGGATTATGACAGGGATGTCACGCTCCAAGGCCATATCAAGTTGCCGGGAAAAGGCCTCAATCTGCTCGGGGATAGTCTCCTGCTCCCAGTGCAAGTCGATGCCCACCTCCCCTATCGCGGCCACCGGAAGCCCCGATTCGGCATACATCCGCTCCATCTCCGCGAGGCGTCCTCGCCAGTCGAAGCCGAGTTCGGTGGGATGCAGTCCCAAGGCTATCCTGACATTGTCGGGCCATTCGCGGGCCAGTGCGAGCAGGGCCGGAGCGCTCTCCGGATCAATGCCCGGAAAGACCATCCGCACCACCCCCGCCTCTACGGCGCGGCGCACGGTCGCGCGGGCCTCATCGGGGAAGCCGATAGTGTAGAGATGAGTGTGCGTGTCGGTCATTTGCGGCGTCCGGCGAGTTTCTCCACCAAGAGGCGGAAGGCATCCTTCTGGGCCTCGCCGAGGCCGGTGGCACGCAGAGCCGACATGGCACGCGAGGCATACTCGGCCACGGCGGCATGGGCGCTCTCCTTGAGCCCCATCTTCTCGTATATGCGCGTCACGGTGCGCACCTTAGTGTCGGTGGCGGGCATGGCCATGGCCACACGCAGGGCCTCCACGTCGGCCGAACCGCTCTGCAGTCCCGACACAAGGAGGTAGGTCTGCTTGTTCTGACGGATGTCGTTGCCGATGGGCTTGCCGAAGGCCGCCGGATCACCGAAAGTGTCGAGCCAGTCATCCTCTATCTGGAACGCCACGCCGAGCATCATGCCGAAATCATACATCTTGCGGGCATCCTCATCGGAAGCACCACCTATCAGGGCGCCGAGCATGACGGCAAATCCCAGCAACGCGCCGGTCTTGAGCTTTATCATCTCTATGTACTCCTCCGTAGTGACACTCTCCCTCTTCTCGAAGTCCATGTCAAGACGCTGTCCCTCGTAGACATCCAGGGCCATGCGGTCGAAGGCCGCTATGACACGGCGCAGCAGCGAGTCGTCCACACGCGTCACATACTCCGTGGCGAGGGTCAGCATCGTGTCGCCGGAAAGTATGGCGGTGTTCGCGTCCCACCGGGCATGTACCGAGGGACGGCCACGGCGAAGCGCCGAGTTGTCCATCACATCGTCATGCAGGAGGGTGAAGTTATGAAACAGCTCCACACCCACGGCAGGCTCCACCGCCTTCAGAGGGTCGGCGCCGAAAGCCTCTGCCCCCATGAGCACCATGACCGGGCGCAGACGCTTTCCCCCCGCCTCCATACCATATTTCACCGGGCCATACAGACCCTCCAGCTTGCCGCCGGGCAACTCCATGGCCCTTACGGCGCTCTCCACAACGGAGGAGTATTCCGATATTCTTTTCATAGCTTCATTCGTAATTGATAAATGTGTCGTAGACAGCCGCGTCCAGGTCCTTGCCCCGGTCGAGCTTCAAGACGGTCTTGAACCCGGTCAGAAACCGGGTGAATGTCTTGGGATCATCCTTGCACGCCTTGCGCAGGGCCTCGATCTCCTCCTTCACCTGGGCGGGAGTCATGCGGCTCTCCCTGATTCTGTCCACATAATGCAGCCCAAGCTCATATCCCAGCCCCTGAGGATCCACGAGGCCCGACTGCGCGATGATGCGCATACGGTCAGGCAGCGGAAGCGACGAGGAGAACCGGTCGAACTCATCGCTGAAGATGGTCAGCGTACTGTCCGAATAATGCTCGTATGCATAAAGCGAAGCTGTGGCCAGGGTGTCGATTCTCGCACCCGGTACCTTGCCGAGGGCCGCCAGGCAGATGAACCGCGCCACAGAATCAGGCGAAGCGTTCTCCATCACGTAAGCCACTCTCTGCTCATCGCTGAGCGAATTGAAATTCTTCGGAAAAGCACCGGCCTCGCCCCCCTTGCCGCCGCAGGCCGTCATCACGCCTGCCAGGAGCATCGGGAGCACACCGCCCATAACTGCCTTGATCGCCTTCATATCCACTGCCGGGTATTAAGTAGTTGTCAAAAAAGTGATAAAATCCCCCAACAGACGGTAAATCATCTCCTTACGTCCCGGAAACGGCCCGCAACGGCGACCCTCCGCCAAAGAGGAAGAAAAAATTATTGACAAAATTACAAAAAAAACTGCAAAAAACTATTGCCAATCCAAATAAATGTATTAACTTCGCACTCGAAATCGAAAACACACAAGGAGTGATGCTCGAGTGGCTGAAGAGGCACGCCTGGAAAGCGTGTGTGCGCCAAAAGCGTACCGCGAGTTCGAATCTCGCTCACTCCGCTAAAATTGACATTCAATTGAAATCCCGCAAGCAGAACTGCCTGCGGGATTTTTCGCCATATTTAGAAGATGAATCCGATTTTATACATAGTAGCAGGATGTAATGGGGCCGGTAAAACAACGGCTTCATATTCCGTATTGCCTGATATGTTGAATTGTCGGGAGTTTGTCAATGCCGATGAAATAGCCAAAGGTCTGTCACCTTTCAATCCGGAATCGGTTGCGATTGAAGCAGGTAAATTGATGATTCAGAGAATAAATCTTCTTTTATGTCAGGGAAAATCATTTGCTATTGAAACTACTCTTGCGACTCGCAGTTACTCATCGTTAGTAAAAAGAGCTCATGATAAAGGGTATCATGTAGTGCTGTTGTTCTTCTGGCTTTCTTCGCCCGAAATGGCTAAAGAGCGTGTAGCAAAACGAGTCAGTGAAGGAGGTCACAATATACCGGCAGAAACAATTGTACGTCGATATTGGTTAGGATTACAGAACTTCTTTAATATTTTCGCGCCAATAGTAGATAGTTGGATGTTTTATGACAACGTTAATCAAACTGTATTATTGGCTGACCAAGATTCTATTTGCAATGCGGAATTATTTTCTAAAATCAAGCAATCATGTCAGAACAGGAAAAGATAGATATAAAGGAAAAAATTGAGAAAGGGCTTAAGCAATCATTCGAGAACCTTCTTCGTCGCAAAGCCGCTCTGGGTCAGGACATGGTCTTTGCTGACGAGAACGGTCAGCCTCGCATTGTCCCCGCCAGTGATGCCTTGATAGAGTATGAAAAGAGTAACTCGTCAAGATAAATATTTAGGTATTAGCTAAGTGGAATCTCTATAAGTAGATGTTGAAAATTAGTTTATATCAAAATTTGTATGGTTGTTCGTCCGTTAAATGTATGCACCTTAATACTTACGACTATCGCAAAAAT